>NZ_VCKY01000144.1 GCF_005889735.1 Nonomuraea turkmeniaca | reverse complement strand
GCGGGGCCGGGGACCGAGAGGCGCTCAGAGCGGCGGGAAGTTCGGGGGCCGGCGTTCCAGGAAGCTCGCGACGCCCTCCGCGAAGTCCGGCCGGCCGAAGGAGGCGACCATCTCCTGGACGGCCACCTTGGCCGACTCCTCGAGCGTGACGTCCCAATCACGCCACACCTGCCGCTTGATCACCGCCATGGACGCCGGCGAGCTGTGCACGGCCAGCTCCCGCGCGTACGCCCGCGCCTCCTCGACGACCCCGTCCCCCGGCACCACCCGGTTGACCAGCCCCAGCTCGTACGCCTCCCGCCCGGTGAACACCCGGCCCGACAGCAGCACGTCCATCGCCCGCTGCTGCCCCATGATCCGCGGCAGCACCCATGACAGCCCGTACTCGGCGATGAGCCCGCGCCGCGGGAAGGCCGTGGTCCATTTGGCGGATTCGGCCGTGAAGACCAGGTCGCAGACCAGGGCATGCACCATGCCGAGCCCCGCGCAGGCCCCGTTGACCGCCGCGATGATCGGCTTGCCGATGGTCGTGGGGAAGGTGTTGGGCCGCGGATCGGGGGTCTCGTCGTACGAGCCGGTCTGGATGGCGTTCAGGGTCTTGAAGTCGGCTCCGGAGCAGAAGCCCTTGCCCGCGCCCGTGACCACCACGGCCCGTACCGCGGGGTCTTGCTCCGCCTCCGCGAGCAGGTCGAAGTAGCGCCGCCCCATCGCGTCCGTCCAGGCGTTGAGCGTGTCGGGACGGTTGAAGGTCAGCGTGAGCACACCCTGGTCGACAGCTGAGAGCACGAGTTCCGCCATGCCCCAACCGAACCATGTTCTAGCCCGGAACGGCAAGTACCGTGTCCCCATGGACCGAGACCTCGCCTGGGACGGCTGCCACAACGTCAGGGATCTGGGCGGCTTACCGGCCGCCGGCGGGCGGCGTACCCGCTGGGGAGCCGTGGTCCGCTCCGACACGCCCGACCGGCTGACCGAGGCGGGCTGGGCGGCGGCAGCGGCCCACGGCGTGCGGACGATCGTGGACCTGCGCACCCCGGGCGAGCACCGGGCGGGCGACGGCCACCGCCCAGCGGGCATGGACGTGATCGACGTGCCGCTGCACGAGCCCGGCGAGCCCCACGAGCACGGCGGCACCCCGCTCTACCTCCGCGCCTTCCTGGAGCGCCACCCGGAGCGGTGCGCCCGCGTGCTGCGGACGATCGCGCAGGCGCCTCCGGGCGGGGTGCTGGTGCACTGCGTGGCAGGACGCGACCGCACCGGCCTGATCACGATGCTCCTGCTCACGCTGGCCGGGGTCGGCGTGCCGGACATCGTGGCCGACTACGAGCGGCCGGCGGCCCGCCTGCGCCCGCTCTACGCCAAGCTCGGCCAGCCCGACGACGACCTGCGCGTGCAGGCGTACCTGGCCAGGACGGGCGCCACCGCGCGCGAAGCCGTTCTCGCCACGCTCGACGGTCTCCATGGCCTGCACACCCATCTGAGCGCAGTCGACCTGACCGCGCTACGCGAGCGGCTGACGGCCGGCGGTTAGCCCTCCTCCTGCACGCCGGCCGGCCTGCGACGAAGCGGCATGTGCGGAAACGGCCATCCGCCATCAGCAATGGCGGCTAACGGTGGTGGACGAAGGCCGGCGTGAGAACGCTGGTGTCGTAGTAGCGGTGGAAGACGGGCGTGGCGCTGCCGGACAGCGGCGGCACGATCCACGACCAGTCGGCCGGGCAGACCCGCCCCGCCTTCTCCTCCTTCTCCAGATGGGTGAGGAAGCGCCGCGACTCGGTGTGGTGATCGGTCATCGTCACCCCGGCCCGCTCGAACGAATGGAGCACCGCCACGTTCAGCTCCACCAGCGCGTGGTCGCGCCAGAGCGAGCGCTCGGTGGAGGTGTCCAGGCCGAGCCTTTCGGCCACCACCGCGAGCTGGTCGTACCTGTCGGCGTCGGCGAGGTTGCGCGCACCGATCTCGGTGCCCATGTACCAGCCGTTGAAGGGCGCGCACGGGTAACAGATGCCGCCGATCTCCAGGCACATGTCCGAGATGGCCGGCACGGCGTGCCAGCGCAGCCCCAGCTCCGCGAACCACGGGTACTCGGGGTGCACGAGCGGCACCTCCAGAACGGCGTCGCCGGGCAGGTTGCACAGGAGCGGATCGCCGAGCCCCGGCTGGATGATCACCGGCAGCACGTCGAACCGGCCGCCGGTGCCGCCGCGCCACCCCAGCGATTTGGCCAGGTCGGTGAGCTCGGCGTTCTTGGGGTCGCCGACGATCCGGCCGTCGCGTTCCCGATGCCCGGCGTAGCGGACGAGCTGGTCGTTCAGTATGCGGGTGCCGGGCAAGGCGGGGGTGTCGGGCGGCAGCACGGTGACGGTGGGCCTGATCTTGCCGTTTCCGGTGGCCTCACGCAGGTGGGAGACGCATTCGAGGGCCACGCCCTCCGCGGTGCGCACGTCCCGGCGGTCGCGTACCCGCAGCGAGCGCCAGTAGAGCCGGCCGATGCAGCGGCTGCTGTTGCGCCAGGCCACCCGCGCGCCGAACTCGAGCTCCTCGAACGTGTGCGTGTAGGTGCCCGTACGGGCGACGTCCCTGCCGACGTCGCGCAGCCGGGCGTGCAGGCCGCCGGCGGACGGGTTCTCGGCGTGGTAGAGCTTGATGAAGCGCTCCGCCTCGCGCAGGTCGGTGGTGCGCTCCAGCCATGATCGTACGGCGGGCGCGTCGAAGGGACGCAGGGACGTGATCCAGGTACGCACGCGGCAACCAGCACTTCTCCATCAGCGGATCGCCCCGCCGGTTCCGGGTTCGGCGGCACGTCCTTGGCGGCGGCGCCCTTTCCTCGCCCCCGTCTCGACCTTCCCGCGGCTCCGGCCCCAGAGGACCGGAGCCTCCATCCTGCCCGCGCCACCCGCCTTTGTCCCCCCAAATGAAAAATCATGTGCTCGTCGCGTCACAAAGCGTGAAATGCGGACATGCCCCCCGATGGGTGCGGGGGGCACGACGGGCTACTTCGCCGCGAACTCGTCCCACACGCACGTGAGGTGGACGACGCGGCGCTCATGCCAGCGCTTGCCGACGACCTTGCGCGGCAGTTCCTTGCCGGGAACGCTGATCCACAGCCGGTCCGCGGGGACGACCGTGACGCCGTCCGCGGCGATGTCCCAGGCGTCCCCCGGCTCGATGACCTTCTCGTCGATGAGCTCGGCGACCTTGGCCTTGGAGAACTTCACGGCCTTGCCGCCGCCGACCCAGCACGTCAGCTTGCCACCGACGAAGGCCGGCTCAGCGTGCACCGTACCCGGGCCGCCGTAGCCCGGCCCCTGGTGCACCCGGTCGTCGGCCAGCGCGGTCCCTGCCATGCCCGCCAGTCCGAGCACGGCCGCGGTCCCGGCGATCGCGAGGCGCCGCTTCAACATTGGGATCTCCCTCCCCGAGGTGATTGCGAACACCTGGAGGGTCGTACGCCGCGCCTGAAGCAGCGCTTAAGACACCCGAAGGGATCTTCAGCGATCTATGATCCCCATAAACAACTCAAGGCCCTCCCCGGATGGGGAAGGGCCTTGAACGGTGGCTCGCGCGATAGGCTCGAACCGCCCTGCCTCTCAGTCAGTCACGGCTGCCGTGATTGAGAATTCACAGCGGTTCGCGCTTGTAGTAGAGCCAGTATCCCTTGGGGATGATGGGAATGGCTCGCACGCACTTATAAGTGTTGTAGTACGTCTTTCCGTTGGCCAGGCAGCTCGATTTGGTCTTGAACCTTCCCTTGGCCTTGTACCAGCGATCGGCGTGCGCCGCTACCGAGACTGCGCCCGCGCTGGACTTGTACTGGGAATCGGCGTGCGCCGCTCCCGACACTGCGCCCGTGGCCGTGAATATGGCAAGCCCGGCGAGGGCTGCCACCGACATTCGGCGGTGGCGCGACAAGGCGCGCCACCCCGACGCCACGGCCCGGTTCCGTGACCTTGGCGATCAGGAGCGTGCCAATGGCTCCACGCCGGAGATCGTCTCGGCCCGAGAAGAGGCGGCGGTAGGCGTCCATCGTCTCCGCGATGCCGGCGCGGCCGGGACGGTGGCTCTCACGCCCACTCGGTGACTCGGAAGACCGAGAGCATGTCATGCGAGCGAGGATCGGCCTGGTCGGTGTACGGATAGAAGGAAGCCTCGACGCCCACCCAGCCGCGCCATCCACCGTTGTCGTCGATGATCTGCAGCAACGGGTAAACGTGGGAGTTGCCCTTGTAGCATTCGCTGCCCTTTGCGAGGCAACTGCACCAGTGCCAGTGGGTGTCGCGACGATCCTTGCCGCTCAGCGCCTGGATGTAGTTCTGCAGGCTGTGATCTTTGTCGTAGGGCGCCGCGCAATTGCAGTTGGTCGTCTGCGGGGTTTTGTAGGCCAGGCACCACGTGCTGGTGGTGCACCGGACGTACTGGCTCATGTTCCAGTTTCTCTCGACGTACTTGACGGCTCCCTTGGTCGCGCGGTGGTAGGTCATGGTGAGCTCCGCGTCAGAATTCAACACCGTCTCCATCGCCCGCCGCGTCGCGAGACCGGCGTTGCTGCCGTAACCGTGACCGTGTGTGAGCTTGCCGGAGTACTTGAAGGTCAGACGTGCGTACGTCCCGTCGGGGGCGCTGTCGACCCACCATTCCTCGGTGCGCCAGGCGGTCTGATTCCAGGCGATGTTGACATATTGGCGTCCGGCGGTGTCGGCGTGCAGGGTGAAGGACCCTGTTCTGGCCTCGGGCGCGGCGGACAGAAATCCGTTGACGGTCTTTATCTCACATGGCCTGACGGTGTCTTTGGTGCCCGAGCAATTTCCCTTCGGAATGGTGCCCGTGCCGACGCGACCAGCCGGTGCGGTCTGACCCCATGCCCAGGTGTCGCTGCGCACCCTCCCGTCGGTAGTGAACCTGTACGTGCCCAGGCGCACCCAGTTACTCCCGGATTTCGGGCTCAGCGATCCGAACGAGACGACGTAGTTCGCCTTCTTCCCCGGCAGCGTCGCGGCGCTTGCCGGGCTCGCCGGGCCGATCAACGCCGCCACCAACAGCAGCGCGCATCCAACAAACCGCACCTGGCGCCCCCCTGCATGATCCTTGACGGGAGATCCTAGGCACCGGCGGTATACCGCCGGTATGTCGTGCTTGCTTGTCGTCTCCTGACCGCCTGCACCGGCAATGAAGTGGAGCGCGCCGACGGCATGCCATGAGGCCGGAACGACTCAGGCCCCTTCCTTGATCAAGGAAGGGGCCTGAGTCGTGCGTCCCTCAGCTCTAACAGCTCCCGCGATAGGACTCGAACCTATAACCTGCCGGTTAACAGCCGGCTGCTCTGCCGTTGAGCTACGCGGGATCGACTGCGTCTGCGCTGATCACCAGAGCTTTCGGCCCCTTCGTCGTGCGCAGGAATAGATTAGCGCACTCCGGGAGTGCGTGTCGCATCGTGAGCGGGGTAGGCCCGGAGACAGCGGAGGTGCGAAATGCGATATCGGATGACATTCGCTGCGGGCCTGGCGATCGGCTACGTGCTGGGCAGCCGGGCCGGACGCGAGCGGTACGAACAGATCAAGCGCACGGCGCAGCGCGTGGCCGACAACCCCCGGGTCCAGGAGGCCGCGGGTGTGGTCGGCGCGCAGGCCTCGAAGTACGCGGGTCTGGCCAGGTCCAGGATGGGCGACACGCTGCAGCACAGGATCCCGTTCCTGAACCGTGACGCCCACAAGCACGACGGCGGCACCGGCTGGCCGGACGAGGAAGCCGCCGCGGCCGCCGGTGTGGAGAGGAAGGCCGCCCGCGAGAGCGGGATCCCGTACTGAGAGGGCGGCATGGGTGTGTGCGAGGTCACACGCCCATGCTGCGTCGTACCCCTTCCAGGGCCTGCTCGGCCTGCGCGCGCAGGCCGGGGTCCTCGGGGTCGAGGCCCTCGTCGAAGACGAGGGTCCAGCCGAGCACCTCGCCGCCGGGCCGGCGCCTGGCCACCAGCCGCACGCCGCCCCGGCCGGGCAGCTTGACGTGCTTGTTCACCACGATCGTGGAGTTGACGCGTTCGCGGATGGTCTCGGGCAGCATGCGCGGCTCGTCCATGCGCTCGGCGTACGACCCGCCGTCCATGGTGATGATGCTCAGCCCCTCCTCGCTCCACGACGCCTTGTCGATCGTCTCGTACGGCACCCGCGTCCCGTCGGGCAGGTAGAGGGCGAGGTTCGTGGCCACCAGGTAGCCGCCGGACTGACCGGTGGCGAACGTCAGCACCCGCTCCCCCGGCTCGGTGGTCAGCGATGTGCGCACGTCGGCGGGCAGGCGGCGGAAGAAGCTCATTCGACCACGGTATCGGCGAGCAGGTCGAGGGTGAGCGCCGCGCTCCAGGAGAAGTCGCGGCAGCCGCGCCCGCTGCCGTCGAAGGGGTCGAAGCACTCGCGGAAGCCGGCCTGCCTGACCAGCCGCAGCGTGCCGTTGGTGAGCTGCTGGGTCAGGTGGTCGAGCGAGTGCACGGCCGCGGCCCGGCGCAGCAGCCAGTTGGTGTTCACCCACGAGGGCCCGCGCCAGTAGCGGGTGCGGTCGAACTGGGCGGCGCGGATCTCGCAGCTCGGCACCGGGTATCCGGTGGCGCCCATGAACCTGGCGGACTCCAGGATCTCGACGGCGGCCTGCAGGTGCTCGCTGGGCAGCAAGGGGTCGAGCAGCGGCCCGAACCCACCCACCGTGGACACCCTGATCAGCCGGCCGGCCCGCAGGTCCCTGGCGTAGAAGCAGCCGTCCCACAGGCGCTCGATCATGGCCTGCCTGATGCGCGCGGCCTGCTCGACGTGGGGTGTGGGGTCGGCGCGCGCGAGCGGCGCCAGCTCCGCCATGGCCTCGCAGGAGGCCAGCCAGATCCCGTTGAACATCGGGTCCTCGACCGCGAACGGGTGCTCGTCACGCAGGTAGCCAGGGCTGTATCCGGCGTCCCGGTAGCGCATGGCGAGCCAGACGTACCGGTCGTGGTCACTGTCGGGGTGGCGCTCGTCGAGCTCGACGTGGCGGTAGCCGTACCTGATCACGGGTAGCGCGGCCAGCGGCTCGTCCCAGGCCGGACTGTCGTCCATGCCCGACTCCCACGGATGCACGATCGCGGCCAGCCCCGCTCCGCCGAGGTCGCGGGCCGAGGCGAGGTAGTCGTGCTGGGCGACCAGCGCCTGGTACGTGTTCCTGACGAACGCCTCGTCGCCGGTGTGCTGGTAGAGCCACCACAGCGCCAGCCCGTGCAGCGGTGGCGCGGTCAGTCCCGAGGTGAGCACGTGCGGCGCGGCCTCGTGCTCCTGCGAGCGCCACACGGAGGGCCCCGGGAAGTACGCCTCCCGCGTGTGGAAGACGATGTGCGGCACCATCCCCGTCGCCCACTGCCCGCGCAGCAGGCTGAGCAGCTCGTCACGGGCCCGGTCCGGCCAGTGCCTGGCCAGGCCGATGACGACGAACGCGGAGTCCCAGCTCCATTGGTGCGGATAGAGACCTGGGGCGGGCACGGTGCCAGTGCCCGTCCAGTTCGCCTCGAGCACGGCCATGGCCTCGCGCCCGAGCGCGGCATCGTCAACCGCCGGCCGCGCCTCCATCACCCAACTATGCCTGGCGATCCCTCAGGAAGCTATGTCCTCTTGACCCGCTTCGACAGGAGCATGACGCCGAAAGCCACGGCGCCGATGATGAGGCCCCATTTGAGGAGCGTGAGCGCGAACCCCACGAGCGGGCCGAGCAGTACGAGTGCGGCGACGACCGCCGCGATGATCAGAAAAATACGTCCCATATCGGCAACGCTAAGAGATCCTTTAAGCGGATTGCAGGCGACACAGGGTTGAATCAGGGACAAGTCAGGGGTCCCCCCGAGCTAAAGGAACTTAAGCGGCCGGACCCTCCGTTGAGCCGGTATAAAACGGGGCACGGGGGGCCTCTTCACGGGGAGCGTGATGAGCCTGGGACCACCTATGAGCAGGGAGGGCGTCGAGCACGCACTGCGCGCTCGGGCCGACGAACGCGACCGCATCTCCGGCGACCTGCTCGATCTCGAATCCCATACCACCTACCAGTTACTCAAGGGGGCCTCCTTACGCGGCACGACCGAACGCCGCTGGGCAGCGGCGCAGGAGTCGCTGGCCCGCCTGTGGGGGCTGAACGACGCCTACCGCGCGGTGCTGCGTGACGCCGAGCAGATCAGGGCCGCACGGGGCAAGCTGAGCGCCGAGCAGCTGGCCGAGCTGACGGAGCTGCTCGCGGGCGCGTCGGTGGTGCTGCGTGCCGCCGCCAAGCCCGTCGAGCAGCGCTCGCTGCTCCCGCAGGCGGACGAGCGGTTCACCCTCGACGAGACCGTGACGCGGATGGACGCCGCGTTCCAGGAGGTCACCTTCGCGCTCAACGACATCGACGCCCAGTGGAACACGCTGCTGCCCCGCCTCGACACCGCAGACGCCGGGCTGCGGCGCATCCGCGAGCTGGAGCACGACCTCGGCGAGAGCGCCGCCGGCCTGGCCACGCTCGAGGCCGAGCTGACACGGATGCGCGCCGCCGTGGTCGAGGACCCGCTCGGCGCGGCCGTCGAGCCCGGCCTCGAGCGGCTCACCGGGCTCCTGGCCGCCTCGCTGGCCGAGCTGGAGCTGGCGATCGTCGTCAAGCAGGAGTACGCCAGGCGCCGCGAGGACCTGGTGGCCGCGCTGGACCGGGTACGCGCGGCCGAGAGCGAGGCCAGGCTGGCCCACGGCGCGGTCGTCGTCAAGATCGCGCTGCCGCCGCAGGCGCAGCCCAGGAGCAAGGTGGACGCCCTGACCGGCGCGCTGGACGCGCTCGACGTCTCGGCCGACAGCTGGGTGCTGCGTGCCAAGCGGCTGGCGGAGCTGGAGAGCGACGTCCGCGGGGCGGCCGAGCAGGCGCAGGCCACGGCGAAGGCCCTGTACGGGCTGGTCGGCAGGCGGGACGAGTTACGCGGCCGGCTCGGCGCCTGCCAGGTGATGGCGGTACGCAAGGGCATGGCGGAGGACCCGGCCGCCTCCGGTCTGTTCGCACGGGCGCGCGCGTTGTTGTGGAGCGCCCCGTGCGATCTGACGAAGGCGGCGGCGGCCGTCGAGGACTACCAGCGCGCGATCCACGGAGGGAAACCATGAGCCGCTGCGCGCAGCCAGGCTGCACGGGCACGATCGAAGACGGCTACTGCGACCTGTGCGGCCATGCGGAAGGCTCTCCACCGCCTCCCATCACGACGCCGACCCACCCTTCGTCGCCGCACACGAGCCCGGTGAGCAGGCCGACGAGCGGGCCGACGAGCAGCGGCAGGTCGAGGGCAGGCGTGCTCGCGACCATCGCCGACCTGCCGTCGGTGCCCTACCGCGACCCGGCCACGGCCGCGATGACCAACCCCGAGGTGCCTGAGGAAAAGCGCTTCTGCGCCAACCCCGACTGTGGCAAGCCCGTCGGCCGCTCCAGGGAGGGCCGGCCCGGGCTGACGGACGGGTTCTGCCCCCACTGCCGCACCTCGTTCTCCTTCACCCCGAAACTGGACAAGGACGACCTGGTGGCGGCCCAGTACCGAGTGCTGGGCTGCCTGGCGCACGGCGGGCTCGGCTGGATCTACCTGGCCGCCGACGAGAACCTCGACGGCCGGTGGGTGGTGCTCAAGGGCCTGCTCAACACCAACGACGCCGAGGCGCTGGCGGCGGCGGAGGCCGAGCGGAAGGTCCTCACCACCGTCGACCATCCCAACATCGTCAAGGTCTTCAATTTCCAGCGGTCGGCCGGGCTCGGCTACATCGTCATGGAGTACGTCGGCGGCCAGTCCCTGCACGAGCTGCGCCGCCAGGGCCCGCTGCCGCTGCGCGAAGCCCTGATCTACGGGCGGGAGATCCTGCAGGCGTTCGGCTACCTACACGAGGCCGGCCTGGTCTACTGCGACCTCAAACCGGCCAACGTGATCAGAGTCGGCAAAGGGCTCAAACTCATCGACCTGGGCGCGGTGCAGCCCCTCGGCTCGCCGCCGGGCACGTCATGGGCCACGCGCGGCTATCACGCCCCCGAGCTGGAAACCCACGCGGCGTCGGTGACCTCCGACCTCTACACCGTGGCCAGGACGCTGGCCGTGCTGACGATCCCGGGGTTCAGCCCGGTCGTGAGCGGCAATGCCGCCCCGCTGCCGCAGGACTGCGGGCATCCGTCGTTCACCCGGCTGCTGCGCAGGGCCACCGCCGCCCATCCGGCCGACAGGTTCCAGAGCGCGTGGGAGATGGAGGAGCAGCTCCTCGGGGTGCTGCGCGAGATCTGCGCCGAAGAGGAGGGGGTGCCGTACCCGAGTCTGTCGACGTTGTTCGGGCCCGATCGGGGCGCGGTGGGGACGGCGCTGTCGGAGGAGGACGGCCGGGTGCTGCAGCCGCTCGACCCCGCGGAGGTCGCGGGGCGGCTGCCGGTGCCGCTGGTCGACCCGGCCGACCCGGCCGCGGGCGCGCTGGCCGGGCTGCTCGGCCGGGACGGCCAGGAGCTGCTGGACCAGCTCGCCGCGATGCCGCCGACCCCCGAGACCAGGCTGATGCGGGCCAGGCTGCTGGCCGAGGGCGGCGCGCCGGAGACACCCATCGCGCTGAACGAGCTGGCCGCCGGGCTGCCCGGCGACTGGCGGGTCACCTGGTACCGCGGCGTGCTGGCGCTGGCCACCGGGCAGGTCGAATCGGCCGCGTCGATGTTCGACGCGTGCGTGTCGATGTTGCCGGGCGAACTGCCGCCCAAGCTGGCGCTGGCGTTCGCGCTGGAGTGCGCGGGACAACCGGCCGCGGCCTCCTGGTACGAGATCGTCTGGCGCACCGACCACGGCTGTGTGAGCGCGGCCTTCGGGCTGGCCAGGACCGGCAGGATGGCCGTGCTCGACGAGGTGCCGGCCACGTCGAGCCACCGGATGGCGGCGCAGATGGCGCTGGCCGCCTCCGCGGTGCGCCGCCCCGACCCGAGCACGATGGCCCCAGGCGATCTGGTGACCGCGGCGGGTCGGCTGGCGAGCCTGTCCGACCTTGACTCCCGCCGCCGCGACCTGCTCACCGCCGAGCTGCTGCACGGCGGGCTGGCCTGGCTGGAGACGAACGCGCCGCCGCGGGACCTGGAGCTGGCCGGGGCGCGGTTCACCGAGCCCGGGCTGCGCCGGCAGCTGGAGTCCATCTACCGCAGGCTGGCCGTCGTGGCGAGCTCCCGGCAGGAACGCTACGCCCTCATCGATCAGGCGAACGCCGTGCGACCGAGGACGTGGTTGTGACCGGTGACGCGAGGGCCGCCTCCTGCCCCGTCTGCGAAGCTCCGGTGCTCGCGGGCGACACCTACTGCGAGGCCTGCGGTCACCCGCTGGGCGCTCCCGCGTGCGCGTCTTGCGGGGCGGCCGCCGTGGACGCGGAGGGCTACTGCGAGCGGTGCGGGCTGCGCCAGCCCACCGGCCGGGACCACGCCGAGAGCGTGCTGGACAACGGCGCGGCGGCAGTGACGGACCGAGGGCTGCGCCGCAGCCGCAACGAGGACGCGATGGCGCTGCTGACGTCCGGCGACACGGTCGTGGCCGTGGTGTGCGACGGCGTGGGCAGCTCGCCGCGGGCCGACGAGGCGTCCGCGGTGGCGGTCGAGACCGCTGCCGCGGCTCTGGCCAGGGGGTTGTCGCAGGAGGAGGCGTTCGACCTGGCCGGCCGGGCGGTGTCCAAACTGGCGACCTCCGTGTACGACGCCCCCGCCTGTACGTACATCGCCGCCGTGGTCGAGCGGGACCGGATCACCCTCGGCTGGGCCGGTGACACGCGTGCCTACTGGCTGGCGGCGGAGCGAGGACATCCATCGCCGGACAGCGGGCCCAGCTCGGCCATCGAACGCAACGGCTTGCTGACCGAGGACGACGCGATCGAGACCGGCGAGATCACCGCCTGGCTCGGCGCCGACGCCGAGGGCGTCGTGCTCAACGTACGGACCTTCACCCCGCCCGCGCCGGGGCTGCTGCTCGTCTGCAGCGACGGCCTGTGGCGCTACCTGGACGGATACGCCTTCCCCGGCATCGGCACCCCGCTCGAGAGGGCCAGAGAGATGCTGCGGCACGCGCTGGACTCCGGCGGCCAGGACAACGTGACGATCGCCTTGATCCCCTTAGGAGATGCCCGTGAGTGATCAGCCCGCTTTCACGTTGCACATCGACCAGAACAAGTACCTCCCCCTCGACGGCCGCGAGGTGCACGCCATCCTCAGCATCGGCTCCACGGGCGGTGTCACCACACAGGTCCTGCCCTCCGAGGCGGCCGAGGTGATCATCGTGGACACGTCGGGCTCGATGAGCGGCGCCAAGATCCGTGAGGCCCGCCAGGCGGCCGCCACGGCGGTCCGGACGCTGCGCGACGGCGTGCTGTTCGCGGTGATCGCCGGGACCGAACAGGCCAGGATGGTCTACCCGGGCGGCAGTCCGCGCATGGCCAAGGCCACCGGCGCCACCAAGGCGGAGGCCGAGCGGGCGATCGGCCGGCTGCTCGCCCACGGCGGCACCGCCATAGGCGAATGGCTGAACCTGGCCGGGCACATACTGTCCGCGCACCCGTCGGCCATCAAGCACGCGCTGCTGATGACCGACGGTCAGAACAACGAGAGCAACGAGGTCTTCAGCTCCGTACTGGCGGGTTGGAGCGGCAGGTTCGTGGTCGACTGCCTCGGGGTCGGCGACGACTGGGTGCCGGCCGAGTTGCGGAAGGTGGCCGAGGCCATGCTCGGCACGTTTGACTTCGTCCGCAACCAGGGCGATTTGTCGGATTATTTCCGCCGACTCACGCAGACGTCGATGAGCAAGACCGTGGCCGAGCTGTCGCTGCGGCTCTGGGTGCCGCAGATGGCCCGGCTGAAGTTCGTCAAGCAGGTCTCCCCCGTGCTGCTGGACCTGACCGGCAAGCGTACCGACGTCAACCCGCTGACCGGCGACTACCCGACCGGGTCCTGGGGGACCGAGGAGCGCGAATACCACGTGTGCGTCGAGGTGCCGCCCGGGCAGATCGGGCAGGAGATCAGGGCGGGGTGGGTCAAGCTCGTACGCCCCGACACCGGAGACGTCGTGGCCAGCGGCAACGTGCTGGCCCAGTGGACCGACGACCTGGCGCAGTCCACCCGGATCAACGGGAAGGTCGCCCACTACACCGGCCAGGCCGAGCTGCACGACCTGATCCAGGACGGGCTGAGCGCCAGGGCGATGGGCGACGTCGACACCGCGACCGCCCGGCTGGCCAAGGCCAGGGAGCTGGCCGCCGAGTCGGGCCGCGAGGACACCGCGCGGCTGCTGGAGAAGGTGGTCGAGGTCGATCCCGCCACCGGCACGGCCCGGCTGCGCAGGCACGTCGACAAGGCCGACGAGATCGAGCTCGACACCGGTTCGGTCCGCACCAGCCGGCTACGCAAGGAAGGAATCTGATGGCGACCTGCCCGCAGGGGCATGCGTCCGGCGCCGACGACTACTGCGACATGTGCGGTGCCCAGATGGCGGACGCTCCCCCGGCCCCCGCCGCGACGTCCGCCGCCGCCGTCGAGGGCTGCCCCATCTGCCAGACGCCGCGTGCCGGGCAGTTCTGCGAGGTGTGCGGACACGACTACAGCGGCAGCGCCGCCGCCGTCCCGATCCCGCCGACCGGCGGCGGGGCCAGGTGGGAGGCCGTGACCGCCGCCGACCGCTCCTACTACGAGAAGGTCATCGCCGAGGGCGGTCCCGACGCCGACGCGGTGGCGTTCCCGCCGTACTGCCCCGAGCGCTCGTTCGGCCTGTACGGCGAGCAGGTGCGCGTCGGGCGGCGCAGCCGGGCCAGGAACCTGGACCCCGAGATCGACCTGACCGGGCCGCCCGAGGACCCGGGCGTCTCCCACCTGCACGCCGTGCTGCTGGCCCAGCCGGACGGCTCGTGGACGCTGGTCGACCCCGGATCGTCCAACGGCACTCAGGTGAACGGCAAGCCGCTCAAGATCAACGTGCCCGTCAGGATCGCCCCTGGGGACCGGATCCACCTGGGGGCGTGGACCGTCATCACGATCAGGGAGGGCACGCCGTGACCATCGTGCAGACCCGGGGTGCTCCGCCGCAACCACGCCGCCAGAGCGTGCCCGGCAGGATCCGGATCATCTCCGGCGTCACCGTCGCCTCCCTGGCGCTGCTGTTCGCGGCGCTCGCCGTCGGCAGCACCACCGCCCGCGACGGCCTGCAGGTCGTCGGCCACGACGCCGGCCCCCAGGTGGTCGCCACCGCCGGGCTCTACCTGGCGCTGAGCGACATGGACGCGCAGGTCGCCAACGCGCTGATGATGGGCAACGGGTACGCGCTGGAGCGCGGGCGGGCCCTCGCCCGCTACGATCAGCGCCGTTCGGAGGCCAATCAGGCGCTGCTGAAGGCGTTCGAGCTGTCGGGCGACAGCCCGTCCGAGCGGCGCACCGTGCAGTCGGTGCTCGATGGGCTCGGCGA
This sequence comes from Nonomuraea turkmeniaca, assembly GCF_005889735.1. Taxonomy (GTDB): domain Bacteria; phylum Actinomycetota; class Actinomycetes; order Streptosporangiales; family Streptosporangiaceae; genus Nonomuraea; species Nonomuraea turkmeniaca. The sequence continues at coordinate 12,866 of NZ_VCKY01000144.1, read as the reverse complement.
GTACGAGCGGCTGACCGGGCAGGCACTGCTGCTCGACAAGCGGGCCGACCACGCGCCGGGGCCACCGCCCGACGAGGTGGTGGAGATCTACCGCCAGGCCACCGATCTGATGCGCCTGGAGCTGCTGCCGCAGGCGTACAACCTGACCCTGGAGAACGGCACGATCGTGCGCCGCACCTACGACGACAAGAACGTCATGGTGCCTCTCCTGCGTGGGGCGGCGGTGGTGGCGGGGCTGATCGCGCTCGTCTGTCTGCTGTGGTTGCAGATCTTCCTGGCCACGCGCTTCCGGCGGGTGTTCGGGCCGGCGCTGATGGCGGCCACGGTGGCGACCGCGGTGGCCATGATCTTCGGGGTCAGCGTGCTCGGCAAGGACCAGGAGGCGTTGCGGCAGGCCAAGTCGGCCGGCTTCGATCCGGTGCTGACGCTGGTCAGGGCGCGTGCGATCAGCTACAGCATGCAGGGCGACCAGAGTCGCTACCTGCTGGACAAGGAACGGGCAGACACCTACGAGCACATCTTCCTCGACAAGTCGCTGTCACTCATGTATCTCCCGGCCGGCAACCTGGGCACCTACCAAGACAAGGTGATCAGGGGGTCGGAGGGCTACCTCGGCCTGCTGGGACCCGAGCTGGCCGGCCGGCGCGGCACGGAGGCGATGCGGGCGTACAGCAACTTCCAGAACGCCGACCTGGCCTTCCGCGACTTCGCCATCGCCGGGCGGACCAACGAGGCGGTCACCGCGCGACTCGGCATCGTCGCCCAGTGGTTCGACGTCTATGACCGGGCGCTGGTGGCGCTGACCCAGCAGCACCAGGACGAGTTCGACCGTGCCATCAAGACCGGCGAGAGCACGCTGGACAGCCTGTGGCGGCTGGAGCCGTTCGCGGTGGGCGTGATCGGACTGCTGGTGATCGCCGGGGTGTGGCCACGACTCAAGGAGTACCGGTGAAGCGGGCGCTGATTCTGCTGTCGGCCCTGGCGATGCTCGCGGGGTGCGCGAGCGACGGCCAGGAATCGATCATGGACAAGGACGACATCGTCATCGCGGTGCGCTCCGACCTGCCATCAGTGGGCTTCCGCAAGCCCGACGACACCTTCGAGGGCTTCGACGTGGACGTGGCCCGCTATGTCGCCGACAAGCTCGGCAAGCATTTCACCCTCCTGCCCGTACTGGCGGCCGATCGGGAGAAGGCGCTGCTCAACAGGCAGGCCGACCTGGTGGTGGCGACCTACACGATCAGCCAGGAACGCAAGGCCAAGGTGCTGTTCGCGGGGCCGTACCACGTCTCCTACCAGGACATCCTGACGCGGCGCGGCGAGCCGATCCGCAACGTGCGCGACCTCAAGGGGCGCAGCATCTGCGAGGTCAAGGGGTCGAACGCGGCCCAGCGGGTCGTGGAGGAGCGGAAGGTGGCGGCGCGGCTGGTGCCGTTCGACGACTACAACGCGTGCCTGGCGGCGCTGAAGGGCAGGGAGGTGGACGCGGTCACCACCAACGACGTCATCTTGGCGGGGCTGGCCAAGCAGGACCCCTCGGGACTGCAGCTGAACAACGCGCAGTTCAACGAGCAGCGCAGCGGGATCGGCATGCGCAAGGGCGACGTGCCCGCGTGTGAGGCGGTCAACAGGGCGATCACCGACATGTACCAGGACGGGACCGCGGCGAGACTGCTGGACAAGTGGTTCGGCACCTCAGGGCTGGACCTGAGCACGGCCGCGGTCCCGCAGTTCGAAGGCTGCTCCTGAACGGGGCTGCCCCTGAACGTGCGAACGGGCCGGGGTGTCTCCCGGCCCGCTTCTTTCGCATGACGCCTCAGTCCAGGTAATCCCTCAGCATCTGGGCGCGCGTCGGGTGGCGGAGCTTGGCGAGGGTCTTCGACTCGATCTGGCGGATGCGCTCCCGCGTGACCCCGAACTCCCTGCCCACCTCCTCCAGCGTGCGCGGATGCCCGTCGGCCAGGCCGAAGCGCAGCTGGATGATGCGCTGCTCGCGGTCCGACAGCGTGGCCAGGATGTCGTCGAGCTGGTCCTGCAGCATGATGAAGGCCGCGGCCTCCATGGGCACGACAGCGTCGGCGTCCTCGATGAAGTCACCGAGGTCGGAGTCCTCCTCACCGATCGGCGACTGCAGCGACACGGGCTCCTGGGCGATGCGCTGGATCTCCACCACACGATCGACAGGGAGATCCATCTCCTTGGCGATCTCCTCGGGAATCGGCTCGCGGCCGAGGTCCTGGTGGAGCTGGCGTTGCACTCTGACGAGCTTGTTGATCGTCTCCACCATGTGCACCGGGATGCGGATCGTCCGCGCCTGGTCGGCGATGGCCCGGGTGATCGCCTGCCGGATCCACCAGGTGGCGTAGGTGGAGAACTTGTAACCCTTGGTGTAGTCGAACTTCTCGACCGCCCGGATGAGCCCGAGGTTGCCCTCCTGGATCAGGTCCAGGAACAACATGCCGCGGCCCACGTACCGCTTGGCGATCGACACCACGAGCCTGAGGTTGGCCTCGATCAGCCGCTGTTTGGCTCGGGTGCCCTGCCAGACGAGCTCCCTGAACTCCGGGAAGGCCAGACGCGAGACCCCGTTGGCCAGCTTGTCCTCGGCGAACAGGCCGGCTTCGATCGACTTGGCGAGCTCCACCTCCTCCTCGGCGGTCAGCAGCGGCACCCGGCCGATCTCCCGTAGGTAGATACGGACCAGATCGCTGGTCGGCGCCCGCTTGCCTACGTCCTCCTCATCGGCGCGGGTGGATTCCTCGTCGCCCTGGGGCTCGAGGACCTCCACGCCGTTCTCGGCGAGCATTCGCACGACGCGTTCCAGCGCGTCGGACGGCAACTCGGACCGGTCAAGCGCGGCTGCGACGTCATCGACGGTTACGCTCCCGCGCTCTCTTCCCTTCGCGACGAGGTCCGCCACCTGATCTACCGATGGCGGACTGCTTGGCAGCACCGATGCACCCACGGGAGACAGTCTGCAGTATTGGTTCCATCAAATGGCAGACCCATTTTTGGCACTGAAGGTAAGGCGATCGTCCTTACCGAATTGAGATCGAAATAAGGTTTGGCATGAGTTTGATCAGGAAAGTAAAGTCAATTACGCGATCAGGATTCACGCGCCCGGCAAGACCCCCCGGCCGGACGCAACTCTTTCGCTGCCTGGACGGCGTTGTCCATCCCGTTTGTCGCATGTTGGACCGCGCCAGGTTTCCTGGTCAACCACCCTGGTATGCCGCTTTTCATCGCGGCCAAACTGTTACCAACCGCCGCCGGTGAAACGCCGTGGACGCGGGCCCGGTGAGGCCGCTCGATCGCGGCCGTCGCCGCCGACGAGCCGTCCGAGGGCGACCGCACAGGCCGGTCGCCCACCAGGTCACTGGCTGCCCGCGGCCCGATCCCGCAGGACCCGGCGCTGCTGCTCCAACGCCACCAACTCACCGAACAGCTTGTTGTACTCCTGCTGCTCCTCCACCGGATTCAGCCGCTGGATCCGCGACTTCACCTGAGCGATGGCCCGATCGACCGCGATCGCCTCGATGGCGGCCAGCATCGCGCCCGCGTAGCGCTCCTCCGCGTGCGCGTCCGCCTGGATCGCCTCCACCGCGAACCGCGTCACCAGCCCCCGAGACCCCTCCTCGTGGGCGTGCTCCAGCAACAGGTCCACCCACTCCCGGCCACCGTAACCGGCCGCCACGACACCCCCGGCGGCCACGATGACCTTGTGCAGGGCGACATGGTCAGGCGCCGTGAACGCCTGCGGCTCCAGCGCGTCGAAACGCGGCCCGAGCAGCGCGGGCCGCTGCACGGCCAGCTTGAGCAGCTCGCCCTCCACCCGGATGCTCGGATCGACGGGCGCCGCCCTCGGCGCGCGTTGCGGACGGCCTTGCTGCGCCCCGGAGACCGCGGCGATGCGCTGCATGACGAACCGCTCGTCCATGAACCCGAGCCACCGGTCCAGGTCGATCGCATAACGCTTGCGCAGCCCGACGTCCTTGATCCCGGCCACGATCGGCGCGGCCGCGTCCAGCGCGGCGATCTTGCCCTCGTTGCTGCGCAGGTCGTAACGGGAGATCGTGCTCCTGATCGCGAACTGGAACAGCGGCTCCCGGCTGGCGATCAGGTCCCGCACGGCCGCGTCGCCCTGCTTGATCCGCAGGTCGCACGGATCGAGCCCGTCGGCCTGCACCGCGACGTACGTCTGCGTGACGAACTTCTGCTCATCGGCGAACGCCCGCAGCGCCGCCTTCTGCCCCGCCTCGTCACCGTCGAACGTGAAGATCACCTCGCCGCGGAACTCGGCCTGGTCCAGCAGGAACCGGCGCAGGATCTTGATGTGCTCGGCGCCGAACGAGGTGCCGCACGTCGCCACCGCCGTCGGCACCCCGGCGAGATGGCAGGCCATCACATCGGTGTAGCCCTCGACGATCACCGCCTGGGAGCGCTTGGAGATCTCCCGTTTCGCCAGGTCAATCCCATAAAGCACCTGGCTCTTCTTGTAAAGCGGCGTGTCAGGCGTATTCAGGTATTTCGGCCCATCATCGGAATCAAGCAACTTCCGTGCGCCAAAACCGATCACATCGCCCGTAGCGTCCCTGATAGGCCAGATCAGTCGCCCGCGGAACCGATCGATCGGCCCCCGCCGTCCCTCCTTGGCGATCCCACCCTTGACCAACTCGTCGGCCGTGAACCCGCGCCCCAGCAGATGCCGGGTCAACGCCTCCCACTCATTCGGCGCATACCCCACCCCGAACGTCTCCGCGTCGGCCCTCTCGAACCCCCGCTCCGACAGGAACCGCCGCCCGGGCGCCGCGTCCGGCCCGAACAACTTGCCGGCGTAGAACTCGGCCGCCGCCTTGTGCGCCTCGATCAGCCTGGCCCGCTCACCATGATCCCGCCGCGGAACGTAACCACCCTGCTCGTACTGCAGCTGGATCCCGGCCCGCTGCGCCAGCCGCTCGACCGCCTCACCGAACGTCAGATGCTCGATCTTCTCGACGAACGTGATCACGTCGCCGCCTTCCGAGCAACCGAAACAGAAGAACATTCCGCGCTCGGGGGTGACGTTGAAGGATGGGCTCTTCTCGTCGTGGAAGGGGCACAGGCCCTTGAGGTTGCCGCCTCCCGCGTTGCGCAACTGGATGTGCTCGCCGATCACGTCGGCGATGGGTGAACGCTCGCGTACGAGCGCGATGTCGACATCACGGATCCGGCCAGCCACGCCGGTGAGTCTATGCCGCCCCACTGACGTTCCTGGCACCTGCCGCCAGAATGGCCTCACCCCTGGGTTGCTAAAGAGGGAAACCGGCTCTGCGGGGGTCCCCGGTCGGCTACAAAGGTAAAGGTTGTCGGCGGAAACGGTGACGTGGGTGGAGATCATGAGATCGGGGCATGTCGGGCGATGGGCGGCCATCGCGGGTGCTTTGCTGCTGACCGGCGCCTGCACCCAGGCCACCGGACTGGCCGGGGTGAGCGCCCAGTCGCCCTCCACCGCCCCGGCGACGGGCACGCCGCAGGTCACGGCCACGATTCCGACGCCCAGTCCGTCGGTCGAGCACCAGGCGGCCGAGCAGCCGCCGGAGGGCGAGGACCCGGTCAAGGTGCCGCCGCCGAAGTTGTCGAAGTACACGTACACGTTCCCGGTCAAGGGGTGCCAGACGACGTATCAGCGCAAGCTTCTGGTGCTGCCGAAGACGACGATCTGGGCCGGGCAGGGGTGCGCGTTCGTGGCGCCGATCGGCGGCGTCGTGGACGAGGTGAACGTGAAGAACAAGTGGCGGCCGTCCACGGACGCGGGCGCCGATCGGGAGGGCCGGTTCGTCACGATCATCGGTGACGACGGCGTCCGGTATCTGGGCGGTCATCTGGACTCGGTGGCCGACGGCGTCAAGCCGGGCGTGCGGGTCACGGCGGGTCAGCTGCTCGGGCGGGTGGGCAGGTCGGGCAACGCCCGCGACACCGGCCCCAACCTCTACTTCGCGATCTCATGGAAGACCGGCCCGTCCTTCTGGTGGGTACGCAGGGGCATGGTCGAGCCGTGGGACTACCTGGACGCCTGGCAGTCGGGCAACCGCACGCTCTCGCCCCGTGAGGAGACGCTGGCACTGCGCGGCAAGCTCGGCGAGACGCCGCGCTGCACCGTGCAGTGCTCGTCGAAGAAGGTCGCGAACGACGACCGGCCGGAGCCCCAGACCGGCGACGACGACACCCCCGGCGTGGTCACGATTGGCCCGTCGCCAACTCCTTAGGGTTGACGATGGCGCGGGATCTGATCAGCTCCTGGATGTCGTCCACGACGTCCCAGACATTGACGTTCATGCCGGCGATCACCCGGCTGTCGCGCAGCCAGTAGGCGATGAACTCGAGGCTCTCGACGTCGCCGCGGTAGACGATCTCGTCGTAGCCCTCGATGTCGCCGGAGAACTCCATGCCGAGCTCGTACTGGTCGGTGTAGAAGTACGGGATCGCGTCGTAGGCGACGTCCTGGCCGAGCATGGAGCGGGCGGCGGCGGGGCCGCCGTGCAAGGCGTTGGCCCAGTGCTCGACACGGATGTGCCGGCCGTACAGGGGATGGAGGGGCTCGGCGACGTCGCCGGCCGCGTACACGTCGGGGTGCGAGGTCCGCAGGGCGGCGTCGGTGAGGATGCCCTGCCCGACCTCGAGCCCGGCGTCGCGCGCGAGCCCGACTTCGGGTACGGCGCCGATGCCGACCACGACGAGGTCGGCCGTGAGCCGCTCGCCGGAGCTGAGCCGTACGCCGGTGTCGGTGATCTCCGCGGCGGCGGTGCCGAAGCGCAGCTCGACGCCCTTGCGGGCGTGCAGGCGGGCGAACAGGTCGCCTAGTTCGGGGCCGAGTGCCCGGTTCAGTGCGGTGGGCTCGGGTTCGACGACGGTGACGGTGCGGCCGGTGGCGCGGGCCGCCGCGGCGGTCTCCAAGCCGATCCAGGACGCGCCGACGATGAGCACGCTCTCGACCTGAGCGAAGCGTTCTTTCAGGGCCTCGCTGTCCTGGACCGTGCGCAGGTACTGGCCAGGCCCCGGCAGGCGCCTGGGCGCGGCGCCGGTGGCGATGAGCAGCTTGTCGTACGGCTGGCGCGACCCGTTGCCGAGCCTGACCACGTGGTGATCGAGCTCGATGCGGGTGGCCGGAATGCCGAGCCGCAGGTCCACGCCGTTGTCCGGATACCACTCGGGGGCGTGCACGAAGATGTTCTCTCGTTCGCTCTTGCCCTGGAGGAAGTCCTTGGACAGGGGCGGTCTCTCGTAGGGCCGTTCGGATTCCGCACCGATCAGCACGATCTCGCCGTCGAAGCCCTCCTCGCGCAGCGTCTGCGCGGCTTTGGCCCCGGCCAGCCCGGCACCGACGATCACATATGTGGCCATGGCCGCAGTATCCGCCCGCCGCGCAGATCGGGAAAGCGGGTTGTGTCAGGTGACCTGCCTCATTGGCAAACCTTGGTCAAGATGAGGAGGTCAACGTGAGAGCCTGCGGTGCCAGGCGACGGCCGAGGTGTCGGTCAGTGAGGCGATCTGGTCGATGACCACGCGGACGCGGGCGGGATCGTCGAGGGCCTGGAGGTACGCGGGCCGGAAGGCGGGCTCCAGCGTGCCCGGCGCACCGAGCGTGATGAGGGACGCCAGCTCGGCGATGAGCTCGCGCTGCCTGGCCTGGTTGGCGTGGTGGTCCTTGGTGGTCATCACGTAGTGGGCGGTGACGCCTTTGAGCAGGGCGCACTCCAGCTGGGTGGAGCGGGGGACGACGAGATCGGCGCGGTGGCGGGAGCCGTACACCTCTTTGGTGGCCGTCTGGGCGGAGCGGCAGAAGCGGCCGATGAGTCCGCTGGTGAGGGCTTTGAGCCCGGCCAGGTCGGCGAGAGTGGCCTCGAAGCGGCGCGGCCAGAGTTTGTCGGCGATCAGCTTGGCGAAGACCTCTTCGAGCTCGTTGAGGTCGGCGCCGGGGGCGTACCAGGTGCGGGTGATCTCGCAGACGTGGCTGCGCTCGATGGGCGACTGGAGCGCTTCGGGGGTGACGTGGCCGGAGTGCAGGGCGTCTTCGAGGTCGTGGACGGAGTAGGCGACGTCGTCGGCCCAGTCCATGATCTGCGCCTCGAAGCTCACCCGCCCTTCCGGGGCGCCCTCCCTGATCCAGGTGAAGACCGGCAGGTCGTCGTCGTACACGCCGAACTTCGGTGACCTGTCGCAGGTCCACGGGTATTTGATGGAGGCGTCCAGCGCCGCCCGCGTCAGGTTGAGCCCGGCGCTGCGGCCGTCCTCGGTGAGGACCTTGGCCTCGAGCCTGGTGAGCAGGCGCAGGCTCTGGGCGTTGCCCTCGAACCCGCCGCACGAGGCCGCCAGGGCGTTGAGCGCGACCTCGCCGTTGTGGCCGAACGGCGGATGTCCGAGGTCGTGGGCCAGGCAGGCGGTCTCCACCAGGTCGGGGTCGACCCCGAGAGTGGCGCCCATCTCCCTGCCGACCTGGGCGCATTCGAGCGAGTGCGTGAGGCGGGTGCGCGGGATGTGCTGGCCGCCGCCGAGCGTCTCGCCAGGGCCGACGACCTGCGTTTTCGCGGCCAGTCTGCGGAGTGCGGCGCTGTGCAGGACGCGGGCGCGGTCGCGTTCGAACGCGGCTCGTTCAGGATTGCCGGGAGGTTCCGGAACCCAACGCTCCTGGTCATGCTGGTCGTAGTACGACATCTGCTCACTGATTTTATCCGGTTTCCCGACTCCGCTAGTGTCAAGCCTCGCGAGAACCCATCCCCCTGGGAGTCCTCCCCCATGACCACAGCGTTTCGGGCGGTGCTGGCCTTCACCCTGCTCGCCGGCTTCTACGTCCTGGTCGGCCTCATCCTGGCGGCCGCGATCTTCTTCGACGTCCTGCTGATCGTCGACTTCCATGCCAACATCGTCAAGTTCGCGATCGTGCTCACCCTGGCGGCGGGCGCGCTCGTGCGGGCCCTGCTCATGGTGAGCCGCCGCCAGGGCGGCGCGCAACCGGGCGTGCCGGTGGGACGCGAGCACGAGCCCGTGTTGTGGCAGACGGTCGAGGACCTGGCCCAGCGGGTACGCACCGCGCCGCCGGACGAGATCCGGCTGGTCGCCGAGGTGAACGCCGCCGTGTCGGAGGACACGCGCTGGCTGGGGTTGAAGGCGACGCGGCGGCGGATGTTCGTCGGGCTGCCGCTGCTGCAGACGCTTACGGTGGACGAGATGCGGGCGGTGCTCGGGCACGAGCTCGGCCACTACAGCGGCGCCCACACCCGCCTGGGCGCGCCGATCTACCGGGGGCGGGTCTCGCTCATCGCCACCGTGCAGGGGCTGGCCAACCATCCGTTCGTCCAGCGGTTGTTCTCCTGGTACGCCAAGCTCTACCTGCGGGTCTCGCAGGCCGTCTCGCGCAAGCAGGAGCTGGAGGCCGACGAGTTCGCGGTCGTGATCGGCGGGCGCCAGGCCATGGCGGGCGCCCTGCGCAAGATCCATACCACCGTGCTGGGCTGGGACCTGTACGTCAACCACTACCTGTCGCTGACGGGCGCGGGCGGGGCCCGTCCGGCCTCGGTGTTCGGCGGATTCCACGCGATGATGAGCGATCCGGAGCGGCAGGCCGAGATCGCCAGGCTGGGCGAGCAGCCTGAGGAGGTCTCGCCGTACGACTCGCATCCGAGCCTGGCCGAGCGGCTGTCCGCGATCGAGCACCTGCCGGAGCCGCCGCACGTGCCCGACCCGCGCTCCGCCCTGACCCTGCTGCGTGACGCGCACGTCGCGGTGCAGGCGGTCGAGCAGTCCATGTGGACGCCGGAGGCGCTGACCGGGCTGCGGCCGGTGCCGTGGGACGAGCTGGTGGCGCACGGCATGTACGTGGGCCGCAACGCCGAGGCCCTGCACGACCTGGCGGTGGCCGGGCAGCGGGTGATGGGGGCGGCGCGGCCGTACCTCGACGCGGCCTTCGAGGCGATCGCGCGCGGACGGCAGGCCGAGCTGGAGGAGCGGCTGCGCGAGCTGGGCTGGAACCCGTCGGAGACGCTGCTCGCCGGGGTGCTGGGGCAGGCGCTGGAGGCGGTGCTGATCCAGCTCGGCGAGGCCAAGTGGACGCTGTCGTGGTCGGGGCCCGCGCGGCTGCTGTTCGACGACGGCGAGGAGGTGGCCCTGTCGGAGTACGCGGCCCAGGTGGCGGCGAACCCGGCGGCGGTGGCGGGGCTGCGCCAATGGCTGGGCGATCACGGCATGCGCCACGACTACGTGCCCGTCCCGGAGCTGGCCGCGCACGCGGGTTGAGGGTTTTCAGGTGGCATCCTGGGCTTTAGCTCCAAAAGTCTCACAGGGTGCTTCAATGACAGACTTCAAGGCATGACCGAGAGCGAGATCATCGAGTTCGTCACCGGCCTGCCCGGAACCCTCGTCTTCACCGCCGGCCCGGACACCGAGGCCCCGGAAGTGGCGTGGGGAGACACGTTCATCTGGTACGCCCCGGACGGCGAGATGCCCAAGCGGCAACAACCGTTCGCCACGATCGTCACCAAGGACTACCCGGGCAGCGACACCGCTTCCCGGCTCGACAGGCCCGGTGTCTTCCGCCTGAACATCGCCGTCGGGCGCGCCGCCTTCGAGCGGCTCATCGGCTACCCGCCCGCGTCGCACCCCGAGCACCACGCCGAGTTCGACTACACCGTCATCGACCGGATCCTGCCGAACCCCGTCTACGCCACCGCGGCCTGGATCTCCTTGCTGAACCCCGGCGAGCAGGCGCGCGCGTTGCTGCAGGAGGCGCACGCCCGCGCCGCGGACCGCCACCGGCCGCGATCGAACTGACGGACTCGGCAACGATGCGCCAGTCGGTGGCGTTGCCACCTCGGCGCGGCCGACCGCCACGTGGGCGGCGAGCTCATAGCCGTGTCTTCATCAACGCCTCGACGCGGGCCAGCTGCGTGGCCAGGTCGGCGACCTCGGACCGCAGCGAATCGATGCCCACGGCCGTGCTCCGGTTGGTCTGGAAATCGTGCATCGCGAGCTCCGACGCCACCTGGTCGCTGCGCCTGGCCGCGATGAGCAGGACGGACGCCTGCAGCCCGGCCAGGCACGACAGCACCAGGTTGAGCAGGATGTACGGATACGGGTCGAAGCCGTGCCGGCCGTTGCCGATGATCCAGACGACGAGAATGCCGAGGAAGGTGAGGACGAACGGCCACGACCCCATGACGAGCCGCGTCCGGTCGGCCGCCCGTTCGCCGAGGGTGAGCCGGCTGCCGGTGCGGACTCCCGGATGGCGCTCCCAACGGCTGCGCCAGGTCCGGCCGAGGAGGTGATCGGTCTGCATGGTTCGATCGTGCCGCGACCCACATGAGAACCTGATGAGAGGGCGTATCAGGTCAGCGGCAGGCGGGCGGTGACCACCGCGCCGCCGAGCGGCGGGCCGTTGCGGGCCGAGACGAGGCCCCCGTGCGCGATGACGACCTCCCGCACGATCGACAGGCCGAGTCCCGCACCGGGCGCCGCGCCGCTGCGGGCGTCGTCGCCTCTGGTGAAGCGGGCGAACGCGGCGTCGAGCAGCCCGTCGGGGAAGCCGGGACCGTCGTCGGCGACCTCCACCGTGGCCCACTCGCGATCGCCGGTGACGCGGAACCGTACGGTGCCCGCCCCGGCCGCCGCGCTGTTGCGGGCCAGGTTGGCGAGGACCTGCCGGAGCCGCTCGGGGTCGGCGTTCACCACGACGGGCTCGCCGGACGCCTCGATGCGCAGGCCGAGCGCGGGCGCGAGGCGGCGGGCCTCGGCGGCGGCCAGGTCGAGCAGGTCCACGGCCTCGGTGCGGACGACGAGCCCGCCGGCCCGGGCCCGCGCCAGCAGCAGCAGGTCGTCGGCCAGCCGCGACAGCCGGTCCGCCTCGCCGAGCGCGGCCCGCAGCGACTGCTCCACCTCGCGGTCGTCGCCGATGGCGTCCAGCGCCAGCTCCAGCTCGCCCCTGAGCACCGCGAGCGGGGTGCGCAGCTCATGGCTGGCGTCGTCCACGAACGCCCGCTCCCGCTCGGCCGCCACGCCGAGCCGGGCCAGCATGTCGTTGAGGGTACGGGCGAGGCGGGCGATCTCGTCGTCCCCCGGCACGGCGGGCAGGCTGCTGTCGCTCTCCAGCGACGAGATGATGCCGGCCTCGCGGGTCAGGGCGTCGACCGGCCGCAGCGCGGCGCGCACGACCGCCCAGGCGCCGACGGCCAGCGCGCCGACCAGCAGGGGCGCGGCGATGAAGAGCACCAGTGCCAGGCGGTCGCGGGCGGCGTGGACGGGCTCGGCCGACACCGCGACCGCCAGCACGCCGGATCCGAGGCGCTCGGTCAGCACCCGGGCGGAGATCGGCTCGCCGTTCTCCCCGATCGGCAGCGACCGGGTGCCCAGCGCGCCGTCCCCGGCCTGGCGTACCTGGTCGGGGGTGAGCAGCCGCCGCTCCTGGAGCGCGGCGGAGCCGGCGAGCACGCGGCCGTCGGGGCCGTACAGCTGCGCCATCGGGTCGTCGGTCAGCGCGACGGCGTCGCCGACCTCCAGGGCCACGGCCAGGTCGCCGGCGCGGGTCGTCAGACCGGAGTCGATGGCGTCCCACAGCTCGCGATCGAGTGCGACGTACAGGAGAGCCAGGCAGATGGCGAGCACACAGGCGGCCCCCGCCGCGGTGACGAGGCTCACGCGAGCCCGCATCGAGCCTGGTAGCAGCCGCACGTGCACAGCCTGGCACAATCCGCGCGACCGGGGCCGAGGCGGCTCTCATCTGACTCTCATCGACGGGCTCGCACTCTGGAGCCACGAACACGGATCATCACCCGAGGAGCCCGTCATGAGCGTCCCCACGTTCGAGCCGCGCCAGTCGCACGCCTACCCCGCCCCCACCC
>NZ_VCKY01000143.1 GCF_005889735.1 Nonomuraea turkmeniaca | reverse complement strand
GCCCACCAAAGGCTCCACGTCCGCCGGCAGCTCCACGTCCGCCGGCAGCTCCGCGTCCGCCAAAAGCCCCGCGGTCCTCAACGGCCCCGTGCCAGCCGATCCCGTTCCCGCAGGCCGTATCCGCGTGGCCGGCCGCACGGGCGCGGCGGGGCACGTGACCTGGCTGCCCGATTACGGGGTCTACCTCGCCCTCGGCGTCCTGCTGGCGTTCAACCTGGTGTTCACACCGAACTTCGCCACAGTCGCGAACCTACGGCTCCAACTCGTCCAGGTAGCCCCGGTGGCCATCGTCGCCCTCGGCATGGCACTGGTGATCGGCACCGAAGGCATCGACCTGTCGGTGGGCTCCACGATGGCCATCGCGGCGGCGTTGCTGCCGCTCTACCTCGGCTACGGGCCCTGGCCCGCCATCGCCGTCGCGGTGCTCGCCGGCGCTGCCGTGGGACTCGTGAACGGTGGGCTGGTCGCCTACGGCATCCAGCCGATCGTCGCCACCCTCGGGCTGCTCGTCGCCGGACGGGGGGTGGCGCTCGTGCTCGCGGACGGCCGGCTCGTCGAGATCTTCGACCCCACGCTGGCCGCCATCGGCGGCGGGCAGGTGCTGGGGGTCCCACTGCCCGTGCTCATGGCCCTGACGGTCGCCGCCGCCGCCGGGTTCGTCCTGCGCCGCGCCGCGTTCGGCCGCAGGCTGCTGGCCGTGGGAGGCAACCGGCCCGCGGCGCTCCTGGCCGGCCTGCCCGTACGGCGGACGCTGGTCACCGTCTATGTGATCAGCGGGGTGCTCGCAGCGATGGCCGGAGTGCTCACGACCGGGCGGCAGAGCGCGAGCGACCCCTCGTTCACCGGGCTGCTGATCGAGCTGAGCGCCATCACCGCCGTGGTCGTGGGAGGCACTCCCCTTGCCGGAGGCCGCGTCCGGATCCTCGGCACGCTGATGGGGGCGCTGCTGATGCAGCTCATCATCGCCACGGTCATCCAGCACGACCTGCACGACTCGACCGCCCGGATGATCCAGGCGGCGATCATCGTGGCCGCCGTGTACGCGCAGCGGGACAGGAGCGGGACGTGAGGACCGGACAGGCGGAGCGTGCCGCCCCCCGCTCTCCGGCCGCCGGCACCGGGCCGACGTGGCTGGCGGCCCTCGCCCGGCGGCACGGGGCCACCCTGGTGCTCGCCCTCGTGATCCTCCTCGGGTCGCTGACCTTCGGCTCGAGCTTCACCGGCCCGGGGAACCTCAGCGCCATCGCGCTGGATGCCTCCTATCTGCTGCTGGTCGCGACCGGCATGACGTTCGTGATCCTCTCCGGCGGGATCGACCTGTCCGTCGGGTCCGTTCTCGCACTGTCCGGTGTCCTGGCGGCGTACGGGTCTCGCTGGGGGACGGCGGGCGCGGTCCTGCTGCCCCTGGCGGTCTGCGGGCTGATCGGACTGGTGAACGGGCTGCTGGTCGGGAGGGCTCGGCTCGCGCCGTTCGTGGTCACCCTGGCGACGCTGCTGTTCGCCCGAGGGCTGGCCTTCGCGGTCTCACAGGAGGGCAACCGGGTCTACATCATCCCGGCCGACCTGGCCCTCACCCGGATCGGTCAGGCCAGTGTTCTCGGCGTCGGGGTTCCGGTGCTGATCGCCCTCGCGGTCTTCGCCATAGCCGGCGTGGTGCTCAACCGCACCCGGTTCGGCCTGCGCGTCTTCGCCGCCGGGAACGGGGACGGGCACGCCGCGGAGCTCATGGGGCTCCCCGTGGCGCGCATCCGGGTCCGGGTCTACGTACTGAGTTCCTTGCTGGCCGGCCTCGCGGGAGTCCTCATCGCCGCACAAACCGCCTCGGGGCTGCCCACCCTCGGCGAGGGCAGGGAACTGGAGGCCATCGCGGCCGTCGTGATCGGCGGCACGCTGCTCACCGGCGGCGCCGGATCGCTCGGGGGGACCCTCGCGGGCGTGCTGCTGCTCAAGGTGATCCAGAACCTGATCAACCAGGTTGGCACGCTCAGCTCCGCCTACCAGCAGGTGGTCAGCGGCACCTTCCTCGTCCTGGTCGTACTCGTCCAGGCCGCCCTGGCAAGGAGGAGACAAAAGTGAACGGCAATCGGACCAGGGTCGCAGTGGTCGGCACCGGCGACTGGTGGGGCTTCCACCACGCACGCGTGTTCTCCGGCCGCGAGGACGCCGAGCTGCGCGCCATCGTGGGGCGGACCGAGAAGCGCACCGTCGAGCGCGCCCGACGGTTCGGCGTGCGCCCATATCTCGACGTGGAGGAGATGATCGCCCGGGAGCGGCCCGACCTGATCTCCGTGTGCCTGCCGAACGAAGATCATTTCGCCACCACCCGGATGCTGGTCGAGGCGGGGATCCCGTTGCTGGTCGAGAAGCCGCTGGTCTTCTCGCTCGAGGAGGCTGACGTCCTGATCGCCGAGGCCGAGGCCCACCGGCTCTTCTTCGCCATCAACTTCAACCACCGCTACGCCCGCCCCGTGCGACTGGCGGCGGCGGCGATCGAGCGCGGCGAGCTGGGCCGGCTGGTCTTCGCGACCTGGCGATTCGGCGGAGAAGCCGGCACCAGCCGGCACCCCCACGCCAACCTCATCGAGACCCAGTGCCACGGCTTCGACATGGTCGAGCACCTGTGCGGCCCGATCGCGTCCGTGACGGCCCAGATGACCGGCGGGCCCCCGTACACGACGATGGCGATCGCCGTGCGGTTCGCGAGTGGGGCGGTGGGAACGCTTCTCGGCACGTACGACTCGTCGTACGCCTACCCAGGGACCCACCTGCTGGAGATCAACGGCACCGGCGGCCGGATCCTCGTCGAGGACACCGTCCGCCGCTACACCTACACGCCGGCCGGGGACGAGACGAGCCGGGTGTGGCAGGCGGGCTACTTCAACGACGCCGACCGGGGCTTCCACGCCACCTTCGACCGGCACGTCGACGAGGTTCTCGCCGCCCTGCGCGCCGGCGATCCGCCGCCCGTCCACGCTCGCGCCGGTCGTCGCGCGCTCGCGCTCGCGCACGCCGTGATCCGCTCGTACGAGTCAGGGAAGCGGGTGGACACCGCCCCCAGCGAATCCCTGACTGCCGGGAGTCCGGACGCGTCCCCGGACACCCCATCTGGCGGTGTGCGGACAACGTCGCCAACCACTCACGACGACTGGTCCGGAGAGGTGACGTGACCGCCGAGGCCAGGGCCTTGCACCGCCTGGGCCGCGATCCGCTGCGGCTCGCGCTGCTGGCCATCCGGCTCGGCCCGGCACTGATCCTGCTGCTCCTCGTCGTGATCATGAGCATGTTGTCACCCGCGTTCCTCACCATGCTCAACCTGGGCAACGTGCTGGCGCAAAGCGCGGTGATCGCGGTGCTCGCCATAGGGCAGCTCCTGGTGATCCTCACCAGGGGTATCGACCTGTCCGTGGGGTCGACGCTGGCGCTCGCCTCCGTGACCGGGGCCCTTGTCCACTCCGCCGCACCGTCCGGACCGGTTGTCGTCCTCGCCATGCTGGCCACCGGCATGGCGGTTGGCGCGATCAACGGCATGGGCTACGTCCTGGGCCGGCTGCCCCACCCCTTCATCATCACGCTCGCCACCCTGAGCGCGGCGCGGGGCCTCGCCCTGTGGCTGTCGGGCGGGCAACCGCAGCAGGGCATGCCCGAGATCGTCCAGACGATGGGCGGCCGCTCGGTAGGCGGGCTGCCGTATTCGGCTTTCCTGGTCGCCGCAGTGGCGCTGGCCGTCGTCCTGCTCACGACGCGGATGGTGTGGGGGCGCTGGATCTACGCCGTCGGCGGGAACCCGGAGGGCGCCCGGCGGGCGGCGATCCCCGTCGACCGGGTGGTGATCTCGGTGTACGTCATGAGCGGCCTGGCCGCCGGGATCGCCGCGATCGTCACCTCCGGCCGGCTCAACGCCGGCTCCCCCACCTTCGGCGACCTGGCCGAGCTCGACTCGATCGCCGCCGTGGTCATAGGGGGCGCGAGCTTCCTCGGCGGCCGGGGCGGCGTAGGCAACGCACTCGTGGGAGCACTCATGATCGGAATCATCCGGAACGGCATGAACCTCCTCGACGTCGACGCCTTTCTGCAGCCGATCGTGATCGGCGTCGTCATCGTCATCGCCGTCGAGTCCGACGTCGTCCGCGGGCGGCTGGAAAGCCGCTTCCGCATCGCGCAGGCGGCGCGGTCATGACGCCCGTCCTGGCCGTTCGCGGCGCCACCAAGCGCTTCGGCGCCGTTCTCGCCCTCGACGGCGTGGATCTGGAGGTGTTCCCCGGCGAGGTGCTCGCCCTCCTCGGCGACAATGGGGCCGGCAAGTCCACGCTGATCAAGTGCATCAGCGGCGTGCACCGGCTGGACGCGGGATCCATCGAGATGGGCGGGGTCGCGGTGACGATGGGCTCGCCCGCCGCCGCCCGAGCCCTCGGGATCGAGACCGTCTACCAGGACCTCGCGCTGTTCGACAATCTGGATCCCGCCGCGAACTTCTACGCCGGGCGGGAGTCCTCCGGACCGCGCTGGCTTCCCCGCGGCTTGCGGCTGCTGCGCCGCCGGGACATGTCCCGGGCGACAGCCGAGTTGCTGACACGCCTCCACATCGGGATCGCCGACCCCCACGCCACGGTCGGCCTGATGTCCGGAGGCCAGCGGCAGGCCATCGCCGTGGCCAGGGCCGCGGCGTTCGCGTCGGAGGTCGTGATCCTCGACGAGCCGACGGCAGCGCTTGGACTCCGCGAGTCGCGACGAGTGCTCGACCTCATCCTGCGCCTACGCGAGGAGGGCCATGCCGTCATTGTCATCTCCCATGCCATGGATCACGTGATCGAGATCGCCGACCGAGCCGCGGTGCTGCGGCGCGGTCGCAAAGTCGGCGAGATGAGGCCTACGCCGGACAACCAGCAGGCGCTCGTCTCGCTCATCGTCGGAGGCGACTCGTGACCTCCCTCCGGCGTTCCGCGCCACCGCCCTCCTGAGAGAGATGACAACGATGGCACCACACCTCCGGCCAGCCTCGCTGGCCCTCGCGCTGGCGCTCTGTCTCGGCGCCTGCTCCACCGGCTCCGGTATGTCCACGCCCGAGGCGTCTCCCGGCGCCGCCGAACCGATCAAAGTCGGATTCATCACGAAGTTCCCGGTGGACTTCTACGACATCATGGTCGACGCGGTGAAGACCTGGAACCGCGACCACCCAGACGTCGAAGTCCTCTTCGGCCAGGGCAAGAGCGGCACGGACGACGAAGGCGAGACGGCTCAGATCGAGTCGATGCTGGCCAAGGGGGTCAAGGCCATCGCAATCACGCCGACCAGCCCAAACCTCCAGAACGTCCTGCAGAAGGCCGTGGATGCCGGGGTCAAGGTCATCCTGGTGGACAACGACATCCCCGGCTGGGCGGGTAAGTCGTCCGTGGTGGCGACCGACAATCTCGCGGGCGGCAAGCTGGCGGGCGCCTGGCTCGCCAAGCGCGTCAAGCCCGGCTCCACGATCGCCGTACTGCAGGGGCGACTTGGCAACCCCTCGCTCGACGACCGCGTCACCGGCATGCTGGCCACGCTCGGTGACGGCGTCACTGTGGTCGCCAAACCCGCCACCGACTGCGACCAGACCAAGGGGCTCAACGCCGCCCAGGACATTCTGGCCGCTCATCCCGGCATCGCCGCCATCTATGGGGCCTGCGGGCCGCCGATTCTCGGCGCCCTTCAGGCCGTCAAGTCCGCCGGCAAGAAGCCGGGCGAGCTCGTGCTGGTGGGCTTCGACGCCTCACCGGACGAGCTGAAAGCCATCGCCGCAGGTGAGGTCGCGGCGTCCGTCGCCCAGTTCCCCGCCAAGATGGGCTCGGTCGGCATCGAGACCGCGGTCGCCGCGGCCCGAGGGCAGAGTGTCCCGCCGATCATCGACACCGGCACCGAGATGGTGACGAAGGAGAACGTGGCGGGCTTCCAGTGACGCCGCAGGAACATGACTTTGCGGAGGCTCGCGGGCCGACGGGCCGCAACCCCGTGGAACAACGACATCCGCACCGTCCCGCGTCTTCGCCCAGCCGTCCGGCGCCGCCGGTGTCGAACGCCGCCACGCGATCGGCCTCTCCACTGCGGTGGATGATCCAGGCCGCGGCGATGTGATGGAACATCGCCTCGGCGGCGCCGTCGGGATCGTGAGCGGCGAACGCACCCTGGATCTCACGTGGATCGAAGAGCCGGTCCGGCGGTGGGACGCCGAAGGCCTGGGGGTGTCCCGCTTCCTCCGGGTGTTCGTCCTGGCACACGCCCATGACCTCCCGGTCAGCCCGATCGGCGCCACGCCGGTCGCGCTGCTGCACGCCGCGACGTAAGCGCTGGTCTCGGCATCACGATCGACGAGCATGCGATCAACGCGTTCACCCGCCGGCCGAACGCCAGGGCCGCCGAGAGCTCAACATCCGGCCGGAGCACGCTGGACGACGGCTGCTGGGAGAGTCACCGCCAGCTTCCATCAGATCTAATGTCATAGGCCAGAAATTCGCCGGATAAGTTCGTATATGCACTGGGATGGCGCATCCAGGACCGCCAGCGGCGAAGATCCATCTGACCGAGCTTGGTTTCTTGGCATGCCGGCGGAGTCGTCGAGATTGGCGATTCAGGCGAAGATCGTGCTGGCGTGTGCGGAGCCGGGGGCCAGCGAAAGGGCATCAGCCAGGCTTGGCCGTCGCTTTCCCCGGCTGCCTCAGCCGGGGAAAGCGAAGAAGCCGTCCTCTTCAGGGGACGGAGGAGCCACGCCGAGCGGTCTCTGGGACGAGAGGACGCCTTGTGCGGCTGACGCTCGCTGTTGCCCGTGCCCCGGCGTCGTCCGAATGCCGGCCACCGCCTCCCTGCTGGGCGGAGTAGGCGGCCGGCGTCCGGGTCTGTCGAGGGTCTCGTCCTGAGACTGGGGTCAGCGGTAGCCGGCGGCGATGATGTCGGCCTGGACGGCGTTCTCCGTGGCGTCGGTGGGATAGCCGGCGACCATGGCTCCTTCGTAGAAGGTGCCCGCGCTGAGGTTGGCGCCGCCGTCGGGCTTGCAGCAGTCGCCGCCGCTGCCCAAGACAATGGCCCCCTGCTTCTTCATCGGGCTGTAGCCGTTGGGGAGCGGCCCGTCGTACAGGGTGTACAGGCTGCCAGACTGCGCGTTGCTGCCCTTGATGGCGAACCGGGTCGTGCCGTTGTTCTTCAGCGTGGCGGTGACGAACTTGTGGGGGAAGGCCCGCTGGTTGGGGTTCCACGACTGGCTGCCTCCGGGGTATAGCCCCCATTCGAGGTCGGCCTGGACCCAAGGGCCGGTCCCCTGGCAGCCGCCGAACCAGCATTGGGTGCTGAAGTTGATGGCGTCCATGGCACCGGCGGCGTCGGCCTTCCTGGTCGTCTCGCTGTTGCCGTAGTCGAAGCAGCAGCCGCCGTTGACGTGGGTGCCGCTGGTGACCATGTACATGCCCTCGGGTGCGCTGCCGGTGGGCACGCCGGTCAGGTGACCGTCCCGCCAGTAGCTGTTGCCGGGGTTGATGTAGAGCGAGTAGGCCTTGCTGCCGCCGACGGTGAGCGACTCGGTGGTCGCGATCGCGGGCCTGCTTTGAGGGGAGCCGGGGACCACACTGGATCCCTGGTACCACAGGTCGTTGCCCCGCCCGGACTGGTCGTACACGACGGTGGTGACGCACGTCGTGCCGGCACAGAATGAGTCCTGGGCCGCGGCGTTGGCGATGCCGCCCGCGGTCAGGACGCCGATGTTCCTCGTCGTGTTGTCGGAGGAGCGCCTGACCTGGTACAAGTTGCCGTTGTACGAGCCGTAGAGCGCCCGCGTCGTGCTGTGCGCGGCCACGCACGGCGTGCCACCCGAGGCATAGATGTCGCACGGGCGCGCGCCGGGCGGCGGCGGGCTGGTCTCGGTGGTCCATTTCTGGTTGGTGCCGCCGTGGCAGGTCCAGATGTGCACCTTGGTCCCGTTGGCGGTGCCGGCGCCGTAAACGTCCAGGCACTTGTTCGCCCCCACCGCGGTGATGGTGCCGTCGGCGTTGAGGCGCCACTTCTGGTTGTTCTGCCCGTTGCAGTCCCAGATGATCACGCCGGTGCCGTCCGCGGTGCCGGCGCCGTAAACGTCCAGGCACTTGCCGCCGTAGACCCGCAGCTCACCGACGCTGGTGGAGGTCCACAGCTGGTTGGACTGGCCGTTGCAGTCCCAGATCTGCACCTGCGCGCCGTTCGTCTGCGAGGTGCCGCTGACGTCCAGGCACCGCCCCGACCCCACGCCCACCATCGGCGTGGTCGCTGCCGAGGCTGCCGGTGTCGACCATGTCAGGGCGGTGGCCAGGAGGGTCGCCAGCGCCGCCACCACAGACGCGACGATGGCCACCCGAAAGCGCCACCCACGCGTCGGACGGCCCGATAAGGGAGCGGATGAAGGCTGCATTGTCGTACTCCTTGGGGGGTAGGGCGAGGCGGAGACAGCCGCGCTGGGCAACCGGTCGCCGCAACGAGTGCGAATCGATTCGCCAACGTAGTCAATCCACTGAGGAGGAGGAGACGGCGGTGTACAGCGAAGCACATACGACCGGCGGACCGCCTGTCAAGGCTCCGTGCTCTCCGGCTGCCTGCCGAAAGTCCTGCCCGGCGGCGCTCATCGGCGATGCTCGCACTCCCGTCGAGGCCGGGCTCGATGAAACGTTCATCCGCCCCAGCTCGCCTGGTCACGTCCCGTCGCTACCCATTTGGTCGAACCGGTTCGGATAGCCGATCGCCGACCGGATCAAGGGGATGAGGAGAAGAGGCGCTGCTGGATCTCCCTGCGGTAGTCGTCGAGGGTGTTGTCGATGTGCATGGCCGCGGCTTGGGCAGCCGCTTCGGGGTCGCCGGCGCGGATGGCCTGGTAGATGGCGTCCCGCCGGCCTGCTCCGTGGGGCCCCGCTGAGCTTCCGGCACGAGATCGCGCGGCTGGCGGTCGAGGAGTCGGTCGCGCCGAATCCCTTGCCGACATCGCCGACCGCCTCGACCCCTGGGAACGCGGAGCCGTCGCCGTGTGGCTGCGGCGCACCAGCTCGGGCAGGGCGGTCAGCGGGCCTTCACCGCCCCCTACCGGCTGATGAATGACCGGGCGACAGGACGCGAGCCGCCCATCTGTGGACGGAGATGAACTGCCCGTTCGAGGCCGCCCTCGCGCCTTTTCACGGGACCGAGGAGAGCGAGCTGGGCGCGGGGCTCGACGTATTCACGGACCTGGGCTCGCTTCCCGCGGCGCGCCTGACCCGGCGGCGCATGCGGCAGATGGGCCGGCCACCATGTCTCGGCCGTACTCACCAAACTCGGCGCGCCGACACGCGCCGCGGCCGCCATGAAGGCCGCACAGCTAGGGCTGGTCCCCACCGAGCGACGCAGCGGCTCCACGTGATCGCTGTAGTTTCGGCTGGATCATAAGGCGGCGTCGTGGTCGTAGATCCACGCCATGGCCTTGACCGGCAGGTCGGTCGCCCGGTGGACATCTGGGCGTCGCGTTCGCGCTGTTCGGTGCCCGCCAGGCCCCATCCACAGCCGCGTCGAAACCTCCACCCCCAGCGTCCCCAGCCGCTCGGTGAGCAACCATGTTTTTGACCGTCCCGATCACCTACTCGAAGAGGGACGGGTCCCCGGTGCCTCTGCGAAGGATCTCGGGCTCGTTCTGCGAGAAGTCGACGACCGTCGTCGGTTCGTCACCGCACTCGCCGGAGTCGATCACAGCGTCTACGACGTGGTCCAGTCTTTCCTTGATCTCCCAGCCCTGCGTCATCGCCTCGGTCTCATCGGGCAGCAGCAGGGTGCTGGACAGCAGCGGTTCGCCGAGTTCGGTCAGCAACGCCTGCGTGACGACGTGATCTGGTATCCGGACACCGACCGTCTTCTTCCTGGGATGCAGCAACCGCCGCGGCACCTCCTTCGTCGCGGGCAGGATGAACGTGTAGCCGCCGGGAGTCGCCGCCTTGAGCGTGCGGAACAGCGCATTGTTCACGTGAACGAACTGGCCGAACTGGGCGAAGTCCCTACAAACCAAGGTGAAGTGATGGTCGTCGCCGAGATGCCGGATCTCCCTGATCCGGTCGATGCCCTCCTTGTTGCCCAGCCGGCACCCTAACGCGTAGCACGAGTCCGTCGGGTACGCGATCAGTCCGTCCGCGTGAAGGAGATCGACCGTCTGACGGATCATCCGAGGTTGCGGGTTGTCCGGATGTACATCGAAGTACTTTGCCATGCATGGGAGCTTAGAAGGAGACCTCGTGGCACCGGCCACCCGCTGCCGGAAGGGTACGGCCGGACAGCTTCTCAGCGGCGTCGCCCGCGCCCGGGGTCCTCGTGGACTCGACCGGTGATCGGGCTGGTGGAGGCCGGGCGGCTGCTGCGGATGGGCCGCACTACGGCGTATCGGCTGGCCAGGACAGGCAGGTTCCCGTGCTGGGGGCTGCGGATCGGGGCCGGTACGCCGTCCCGGTGCGCGGGCTACGGGCGTTGCTGGGCTACTGCGACGAGGAGCGTCGCACGCACCACGAGGACGAGAAAAGGACCGGAAAGGCCCACTACTGTTCGGCACCTATGACGCGCACCTGGGCCCGGCGGCCAGACCACGTCTTCGAGGCGCTTTCCCTGCTGGCCACCTGGGTGTGGTCGAACAGGAGCCGCGTCGCGGAATTCGAGGCTGGGCGGGGTCGTGGCGTCCCGCCCAGCCACAGTCGCGGTGAGGTGTCACTTGGCGAACTGCGTCACTGCGATCTTGTCCACGATGGGCGTACTCGGAGCGGGGCAGGATGTCGGATGGAGGAGTTCTCCGTCGAAGTTCGGCGGCTCGCGGGAGGTGTAGGCGATGGTGTTGGCTCCCCTTCGTGAGCTGGGCCGGGATGGTCAGCTCTCAGAAGTTGTCGGCGTGGATGGAGTGGGGGGAACCAGGCGCGCTGGGGTTGGGCGCCGTTGATGGAGATCTCGGCGTGGCGGGCCAGCGGGTCGGGGTTGTCGTGGGAGGCGGGGGCTGCTCGGGGTTGGAGTAGCGGACGGTCAGGGGCATAGGCGCCGTGGCTGGAGGCGTTGACGTCGCGCCAGGCTGGGCCGTCGCCGAAGGGTGTCGACGATGAGGGCGTAGTCGGTGCCGGCGCCCGTGAGGGTGGCGTACTCGGCCTCGTAGATCGTCTCGGCGTCCTTGCGGAACGTGAACCCTCCATGCCGCGGATGGTCATCGGCCCCAGAGCCGCCAGGTCTGGTTGAGCGGACTGGCTTGGCCTGCCGGGTTGCAGGTCCACTGGCGTATCGGCGCGCCGTCGGCCGTGGACGCCGCACTCACCTCCAGGCACTTGCCGCTCTGCTGGTTGACCAGCGTGTAGGCGCCGGTCACGCCGGCGACCGGCCGGAAGTTCCACAGCTGCTGGTCGCCGCCCTCGCAGGAGAACTGCTGCTGCACGTTGCCATCGGCGGTGCTGAGATTGGTGTTGTCCAGGCACTGCTGGGAGTGTTGCGCGACCAAGGTGGGCCGGAAGGTGGGGCCGCCTTCGGCAAGGGCCCGTTCCCGCTCGCGCGAAGGTGCTCGCCGCCGACCAGAGCGGTGGTCAGGAGGAGACGGCCGCCGCACTTGGCCCCTCGGTCAGTCCCTTCCAGGTCGACGTGCGACGGGAGGAGGACATCGAGGCGATGTTCGCGCGGGCCGCGGAGGTGTTCGGACGCGTCCGCGGACGAGCTGATCGGCAGGATGCTCGCCGGTCCCAAGCCCGCCGACCTCGTCGAGGCGTTCGTCCTGCCGTTGTCGGAGCCCATCCCGGTGGGCTATCCAGAGCCGTGTCGGGTGGCCAGGTCGGTGACCTGCCCGGCTGTGCTGGTGGCCGCCAGGGCGGTGGCGAACAGGATGAGCTGGTTGAGGACCTTGAGGAACAGGAGCATGCCAGCGGCGCCCGCGACGACCTGGTAGGCGGGGTTGGCGGCAGTGAGGTTGACGTAGGCCTGGCCGAGGGTTTTGAGGATCTCCAGGCCGATGATGAGGACGAGGGCAGGGCCGATCACGCGGCGCAGTGGCAGTCGTAACCGGGGTGGCGCGATCAGTAACGCCATGGCCAGCAGGGTGTTGACGCTGAAACCGAGCACGAACCCGGCGGCGGTGAGCACCCATTGGGCTGGGAGGGTGTCCGGGCCCACGGTGAGCACGGCGAGCCAGGTCAGTAGTTGCTCGGCGGCGAAGGCGATGGCGAGCGACAGAGCGAGCAGCAGTCCGAGGCCGACCAGCACGCCTAGGTCGATGAGTTGGCGCAAGAAGAAGTTGCCCGGATACTCCTCCAGCCGCCAGATCGCTCGGCTGGCCGAGCGCAGGGTGTCCATCCAGAACAAGCCTGTGAGCGGCAGCGCGATAAACGCCACTACGCCGGCCGTGCCTCGGGCGTCCCGTAACGCCTGGACGTCCAGGCGCGGGAAGTTCTCGCTCAGGTAGTGCTGCACCGTGGCCAGCGCCGTCGGATCGTCCAGGACGCGGCCGAGGATCGCGAAGGCCAGCAGGGCCAAGGCGAAGGTGGCGAAGAACGCGTAATAGGTGAGCGCGGCCGATAACCGGCCGCCATCGGCCTGGTCGTAGCGCACCACGCCACGTACCAGATGGTCCAGCCAGCCGTGGCGGTCGCGGGCCTGCTGCCACCCTGTTGCCAGTCCCTTGGCCGACCGCCTGATCGGCCCGGTGGTGTTCATGATGAGAGCCCCCTTCGCGGCGTTCGCTTTCGCGCTGACGGGGGCGCTGTCGTGGCGCACACCGCAGTCGGGGCACCCGCCGGCTGTTTCACCATATCGTCTCGAGCCGATCATCATTTGCCAGGGAGCGGCCCAGCACGACAGCCTGCCCTCATTGCGTCGGATGAGTCGTGCCTATGGCGGCCAGGGGTGACACTCTGAGATGTGTGAAGCAGGATCAGGAACGTCTTTGGCGACTCGTCCCTTTCACGCTGGCGAGGATGGCCGCGTGGAGCGCGTGTGTGATCCTCATCGGCTTCGTGGCAGATTACGTGTTCGGCATCGTGGCCATGCTGCGTCTCGTCGCGCTGCCGGTGGCGGTGGCCTTGTTGCTCACCGCGCTGCTGTTCCCCCTCACCAGGTACCTGCGCTCGGTGGGCCTGCGGCCGATCTACGCCACCTGGGCCACCTTGCTTGTGGCACTGGCTGTGCTCGGCGGGATCGGGTGGTTTATCGGAGTGCGGGGCAACAAGGAGTTCCCCGGCCTGGTGAGGCAGGTGCGGCAGACTGCCAAGACGCTGGAGAGCTGGCTCTACACCGGACCCCTCCAGCTGGAGCCGAACCAGCTCAGCACATGGGTCGACGACCTCGCCAACATGGTCACCGAGCAGCAGCAGCAGATCACCTCGACAGTGCTCGCCGGCACCGTCGTCGTGCTCGAGATACTGGCCTCCATCGTGCTGCTGCTCTTCGTGACGTTCTTCCTGCTCAAGGACGGCGACCGAATCTGGGCCTGGTTTCTCAGGGCATTCGGTGGGGCGGTGCCGCGGGTCGACCGGGCAGGCCGGGCCGCCTGGGTGACGCTCTCCCACTACGTACAGGGCACCGTGGCCGTGGCCGCGGTGCATGGCGTCGTCATCGGCGTCGTGCTCCTGGTCATGGGAGTACCGCTCTGGACGGCGCTCGCCATGCTGATCTTCCTGGCCAGTTTCATCCCGATCGTCGGCATCTTCTTCGCCGGAGCCGTGGCGACATTGGTCACGCTCGGTGCGAAGGGCCCTGTCTACGCGCTGGTCTTCGTCGGCATCCTGCTCCTGGAGCAGCAGTTGGAGAACCATGTCCTCCAGCCGCTGATCGTGGGGCGGGTGCTCCACTTCCACCCGCTGGCGATCATTCTCGTGCTCGCTGTCGGGGGCATTCTCGCCGGGATCGCGGGCGCGGTCGTGGCCGTGCCGATCGCGGCGGTCCTGTACCGGGCGACACCCGAACTCTTCCGGGACGACCCCCCGCCGATGGTGCCGCCGGATCTGGGCTCAGCCACGGACCCCGTCCCAGAGCCGCGGGCGCGGGCTGTGCCGGATCAGGATGCGCTGGACCGGGGGGAGCCACAGCGTTCGTGATGGCTCGATCGTTGGCCATGGCGTCCGCTGGGGTCAGGAGGCACGTGACCGAGTGTGCTGTGAACAGCTACGTGGCCTCGGACATATCGACACACCCGCTGAGGGCCAGTGGCGGATGCCCTCCAGGGGGTTATGGACGATCCGAGTAAGGCTCGTCGTCACGGCCGAGCACCGCTCGCCCGTGACGACGTGCTTCGGCTCGCTGGGTGACCGAGTGGGAGACTTCTGGGATGAGCTCTCTTCAGGTGACCTACGACGATGTCGTCACCGCACGGGAACTCCTCGCCGACGTGGTGGTTCGTACGCCCGTGCTGGAGTCGCGGGTGCTTTCTGACGTGGTAGGCGGGCCGGTCCACTTCAAATGCGAGAACCTGCAGAGGTCGGGGTCGTTCAAGGTTCGCGGGGCCTACGTCAGGATCGCCCGGCTTGCCGAGGAGGAGCAGGGGAGGGGGGTGGTGGCGGCCAGCGCCGGCAATCATGCTCAGGGAGTGGCGCTGAGCGCGCGGCTGATCGGGACCAAAGCGACGGTCTACATGCCCGAGGGCGCGGCGCTACCCAAGGTGGAGGCCACGCGGGGTTACGGCGCGGAAGTGATCTTCGCTGGGCGTACCGTGGACCAGGCGCTCGCCGCAGCGGGGGAGTATGCGGAGCGGACTGGTGCGGTGATCATCCATCCCTTCGATCATCCGGACGTGATCGCCGGGCAGGGCACGATCGGGCTGGAGATCCTGGAACAGCTGCCGGCCACCGGAACGGTGGTGGTGCCGATAGGCGGCGGAGGGCTGGCGGCTGGGCTCGCTCTGGCGGCCAAGACGCTGCGGCCGGGGGTCAGGATCGTGGGCGTCCAGGCCGAAAGGGCTGCGGCCTATCCCGCCTCCTTGGCCGCGGGGCATCCGGTGATGGTCGAGCCGTTTGCGACGATGGCCGATGGCATTGCGGTGGGATGCCCGGGAGAGCAGCCCTTCGAGTTGATCCACTACCTCCTCGACAGAGTGGTCACGGTGACCGAGGAGGAGATCTCCCGAGCGCTCGTACTGTGCCTCGAACGCGCCAAGCAGGTCGTCGAGCCGGCCGGCGCCGTCGGGGTCGCCGCGCTGATGTCCCATCCGCGGGCGTTCGAACCGCCTGTGGTCGTCGTGTTGTCCGGCGGCAACATCGATCCGATGGTGCTTGCGCGGGTGCTCCGTCATGGTCTGGCGGCTGCGGGGCGCTACCTGGCCATGCGGGTGCGGCTGCCGGACCGTCCAGGGGCGTTGGCGGAGTTGCTGTCGGATCTCGCCGCGCTTCGCGTGAACGTGATGGACATCGTGCACGAGCGATTCGGATCGAGATTGCGCGTGGACGATGTCGAGGTGCAGTTGCAACTCGAAACAAGAGGTCCGGAGCATTGCGACGAAGCGCTGAAGGCGTTGCGAAAGGGCGGCTACGAGCTCGTTGTCGGCTGAGTACCGCTCTGGATGGCTCGCCGCGTTCCATGGTCGCGGGCGAGTGACGGCGGCGGTGGCGAAGGTCATGACAAAGGAGTGGGCCCACGGCCTGCGGAATGACGACGCGTTCTACAGGCGGCCTGGGACATCCGCGCCCGGCTCTGACAGCGGTCACCAGCTGATCGGCGCTCACTCCGACGATTTACGAGGCCGGGCTTAGTAGCGGTGTGGTCCGACGTGCCCCTCGAACAACAGGCACGGCGCCGGCTCGTCGCCGTAGGGGGAGCGCGGGTCGGGGCTGGGGTCGGCGCGTTCGGCCGGGCACGGTGGCAGCGTGACGAGTTCGCGGGCGCGGATGTCCCAGCGGATCCAGATGAATCGGTCGGGCCCGGGCAGCAGCTGGACGTGCGCCGCGTGGGCGCCCGGGTGGCCGGGCTGCAGCTCGCATCCGTAGACGGCCTTGCGCTCGTGCCGGCCGCCCTCGGCCAGTGGTGCCCACTCGGCGTCGGTCAGCACGTTGTAGTGCGGGCAGTCCTGCTCACCGGTGTGCCGTTGCAGCCCGGTGGCGAGCGCGGCCGCCAGCCCTGCCGCGGTGAAAACCTGATGGACGGCATGGTGGACCAGCTCGACGTCGTCGTCGCTCAGCTCCACCGCACCGAGCTGGTCGGCCAGCAGCCGTACGTGGGTGGCGAAGTGCCGACAGGCGTCGACCAGCGCGGTCACCGGAGCCACCGCGTCATGCGGCGGGTCGGTCGGCGCGTCTTGATGCGTCACAACGGACACGCTACGCCGCCCTCCAGCCATGCGCACGGCGGTGGGCGATGCCCGCCAAAGCGTGTCGAGGCCACGCAGCGCAGGATTGCCGGTGGCAGCCAACGGGTGAGGGTTATAACCAATCTTTGGGAGCCGGGCCTCCGGGTTGGTGCGGGCTGGTTGCTAGCGCTCTGGTCAGGGCGCATTCGGGGCTGCTCCACCTCCAACGCGCGCTATCGCCTGAAGTTGGCTCCGGGCGGCCGTGACGCAGATCGGCAGCGACGGCGGGTCTGCTGACCCGCCCCGCGGAACCTGACGTCGTTACGCTGGCCCCGGCGGAACGCTCCGACGTGTGATCGACCTCTCGCGCTGGTGGCCTGGCACCACCGTGACGCCGGTCAACATCGTGGGGGAGGGCGGCATGCGCGCGGTCATGCGGTTCCGCGCGCATGACCGCGCGGCCGTGCGCCCACGACGCCCCACGCTTGCCGCCCGATCTCACCGGCGTGGAACCGCTGGGCAGCGCGCGTGTGGCGGCCACGCGCCGATTCGACTTCCGGCCGACCAGACCGACCGGCGGCGGTCACGTCTGGGCCACCGGTGCGCGGCCATCGCAGTCCTTTAGAATCACCAGCTCACGCGAGAATGAAAAAGGCACACTACCTGTGAAGGAAGGTCACCCATGAGCGTGACACAGTTTCCGCTTACCCTGCGCGTCACCGTGAGCGGAGCGACCCCGGACGAGATCAGAGAGAACGCCAGGGCGCAGGCCCTCAACTTCTTCGGTCCTACCGCGGAACTCGACGTCATTAGTGCTGAAGCCGAGTCGGACGGGGAACACCACAACCGCTACCGCGCTACCGTCATCTTCCGGCGGGTTGCGTGATTGCCGCGGGCGTCGTCGGGCAGTCGAGCGGCGGCTTGGCGCTGCCCCATTCTCGTCCCTGCCGGTGGCGGTGGTCGTAGCACTTCGTTCCGATCTTCGTGGAGCGAATCGCCACGGAGGATCTGCGCCGGCCCGCCTCCTAACACAGGCGTCGCTGCGGTGAGCGGCCTGTCCGGCCGGCGTTCTGATCGGCACACCCCCAGCAAGACTGTCAGCGCAGGGCATGCAGACCCTGGTCGAGATCGGCGTGGACAAGAACAGCGCCGCCGTCCTTTCCTGCGCGCTGATGACCACCATCGCCGGGCGGCCAGCGCCTGGTGGCGGTGCACGATGTGCCTGCCCGCGTGCTGGAGCTCCCCGGCGTGTGGGACGTCCTCACGATTCACACCAGCCTGGACCAGGCCATCGCTCCCCTGGGACCACACTGCCCACGCGTTCCCCCCGGGGGAAACGTGAGTCGCGCCTTAGGCTTAAATACAGGTTTGACCTATAACCTGCCACCTAGATTTACGGCTTAGCAGCAGGATCATCCAAGAATGGGGCTCGCAGGCGCATCGCGACTGACCAAGCTCGACCTCCTGTTGCTCTCCTGATGAATTGAGTCCGCGGCCAATGTCGGCGGAACGGGAAACGACCAACTACCCGCCGTCGGACTCTCTCCATGATCAACTACCGGCATGCGCATTATCCAGATCTTGGATCCGGCCGGGCGCGGATCGGGGTGATCTCGACGGCGTCACGGTGCCCGTCCTGGGCTGAGGTGCCAGTTCAGCCCATCCGGGGGGTGAGCGGTGATCAGCTCCCGCGATGAGCTTTGCTCCGAACGCCCATATCCGTCTCCGGGCAGACAGCGTTGACTGACAGTGTCCGGTTGACTGTCTTCGGGCGGGATGCACCGGCGATCCGGGCGGAGATGATCATGTCCACCGAGACCGTGATGTGGGTGGCCGTCATCGTCGGGGTGATGGTGGTGGTGCCGGCCGTCGGCTTCTTCTGGCTGCGGAGGCGTCGAGATCGCCTGCGCGAGCGATTCGGCCCCGAGTACGAGCGCACTGCGGCCGCCGCGGGCGACCGCAGGGCGGTCGAGCGTGAGCTGCGAGCCCGTCGAGCGCGATCAGGCACACTCGACATACAGGCCCTCGATCCCGACGCGCGCCGCGCCTATGCCGAGAGGTGGGCCGCGGTGCAGGAGCGTTTCGTGAACGAGCCGAGTCCCGCGGTCAGCGAGGCCGATCTGCTGGTGCGGGCCGTCATGGCCAAGCGCGGATATGGCACTGAGGACTTCGCACAGCAGGCGTCCGACCTGTCGCTGCGACATAGCCGCACCCTGGAGCACTACCGCCAAGCTCACGAGATCAGCGGGCGCGCCGCAGGCAGTTGGGTGTCGATCCAGGAACTGCGGCAGGCCATGACGCACTATCACGCTTTGTTCGACGACCTCATCGGTGGCGACCAGCGGCCCCTCCGGGCTCGGGCTGCCGCTCGGGCACCTCTGACACGCCCACACGGAACTACTGCGGGTCCCGGCCGGTAGGCCGCGGGCACTCAGGAGGCCGTGAGCCGGAAAACACGATCGATGGATCCACCCCGTGGCCGTGCCACGGAAAGCTCACGAAGGTGTCAGACCGATGGCGTTGCCCGATCAGGAGAGCAAAAGCCGTCTTCTCGCCGATGGCGACTCCTCTGCCTGGACGGCAGAGGAGAGCAGCGCCGACGAAAGCCACAAGGAACGCATCGACCGTGAATTGTCCGAGCTCCTGCAGGGGCTGCGGGTCACGCGGGGGATAGGGCTCTGCGATGAGGTCGAATGAGGTCGGTGACCGTGCTGCTCTGGTGGCCGGCGGCACCACACCGCGGGCACTTCCCGGGGGCTGGTGGACTCATGAGTGAGCTGGGCCAGGCGCGGGTCAGCCGGGGCGCGCCGATGCCTGCAGGTGGAGACCGGGCGTTTGGTGCCAGCCGGTGAGCTCGAGCAGGCGTCGCACGTGTGGGGGAGCCGAGCGCAACGTCAGAACTTGGTCGCCGCCGTCGTCGTGGAGCGCGGCGGCGGCGCCGACGAGGGCACGAAGGCAGCCGGTGTCGATGAACGTCAGGCTGCTCAGATCGACGCAGAAGCCGGTGCCGCCGCTCGTCATTGAGGCCAGCGCCCGCCTCAGGGCGGGAAGGGTGGAGTGGTCGAGCTCGCCCTCGATCCGCAGGCCCGCGCGGTCGGCGAGCGGGGTGATGCGCAGGAGCTGGTCGGCGGCGGTGATCGGAGCGAGCACGATCACGAGTCGTTCGATCAGGGCGGCGATCACGAGTGCGGAGGCGCTGGCGGCGTGCGTGGTGTACATGCCGGGCTTCCTACGAGGGGAGTAAGGGGGCAAGAGGGCCGCGGGCTTGAGGCGGCATGAACACGTTGCGAGGATGCCAGCGTGAGCGGTGTCATGCGGGCAGTGATCTGAATCATCTAGCAGGCTCGCCGGAGCGGAAATCACCGATTTGAGCCAGGCTTATCACCACCGGCGATCACCGGCCGCCCCACTGCGGGGGGCGGGTGGCCGGATCTCGCCCTGAGCAATGCGGATCTCCCTGGGCTCGCGCCGCCAGGCCTCACCGTGAACCGCGGTCCGCCCTGCTGACGATGGACGCCTCGACCACCCACAGCGCCCTGTCGCTCGGGCAACAGCCGATCCAAGGACGTCACCGCCATGCTCAAGAGCTATGCCGGCGGCCGGTGGCTGCTCCTGCTCCTCGTCCTCGGCGTCGTGCCGGTGCCTGGCGGTTGAGGAGCGGCCCTAGAAGTCCGGCAGACCCAGTCGGCGCCGTGCGGTGGCCATGATCACTGATCTTGATGTTCAGGCTGTAACCCATGCATGCGGCATGCGTCTGCGTAGGTTTGGCGCGGGCCGGGCCGGTCGCCAGCTCGCCGGACAGATGCGCCGACCGGCGTCTTCTGCGGATGTTGGGCGACGGTACGGGCCCTTGATCCCGGCGTTTCCGTAGGGATGTTCAGTATCTCCTCCTCCGCCTGCGTGCCGCCGCAAAACTGCTGCACCCCGTACTGAAAATCTATTATCGCCGGAGTAGACATTCGCGACCGTGGATACTATGGTTTCTGACATCGCAAGGAACGGATCCACCGGGCAGCAGAAGTAGTTACCTGCATCATGACGAACTGCCCGGAGCAGGGTGAAGTCAAAGATTGACGGCAGACGGTCGGACGTGACGGGCCAGCGCAGTGGTAAGGGGCCTGGAGCGTGGACGCGCTGCCGAAGGTGAAGTTGGACAAGTGGTCCGGAAGAGAGATGAAGGGAGTGTTGACGCCATCGGGATCGCCCGTTGCCGGCTGAAGTTTCGCCGCTCGGGTACCGCAGTTCCACAGTTAGGAAGGTGGTCTACGGTCACGCATCCGCGATCCACGCATCATCGCCGCTCAGTACGGCGGATGCGGAAAACAGTGAACCGGCCGATGGCCGGTAGATGGTGTTGATCTCTTCGGGGCCCCGGCGCAACAGGCGCCGGGGCCCCCTGTGCGCGCGACGGAAAGGAATGTATGGATCAACGTCGCTCGGCTGCCGAGGGTGACACGCTCACTCACGGCAGGATTACGGATACGGCCGGACCCACGGCCGAAGGCCGGTTCGACGATGAGGACTACCCCGCCTACAGCATGGGCACGGCCGCCGAGATGCTCGGCGTCACCCCCACGTTCCTGCGGGCGCTGGGTGCCGCCCATCTGATCGAGCCGAAACGCTCCAGCGGCGGGCACCGCCGCTACTCCCGCTACCAGCTGCGCCTGGCCGCGCGCGCCCGGGAACTCGTCGACCAGGGCACCCCCGTGGAAGCCGCCTGCCGGATCATCATCTTGGAAGACCAGCTCGCCGAAGCGCTGCGCATCAACGCCGAATAGGAACGCTGAACGCGAGCGCATGGCCGGAGGCTGACCCCGCGGCTTCGTTGCCCTGCGGCCTGGTCTCCGACCGTGCTGACCAGGCCAACCCGCATCCAGCATCGTCTGGCGGATGATACGACAGCCGGGACAGCACCTGGTTGGCCGCGCTCAGCCGCACGGGCAGTTCGGTGAGCTGCTCGCAAACCCAGGTGGGCTTCGGCCTGGGTAGCTTCCCGCTCGGCCAGGCGCTCGAGGATCTCGCGCATCGGCGGTCCCGTACTCGTCATGCCGTCGTCTGGCGGGGGAGCATGGCCTGCCACGGTGACCGGCAGCGGCTGGCCGTCTGTCTGGAGGTGATGACGCCTGGTCAGCTCGTTGAGGTGGCCGCCGCCCGGTTGCTCAGCGCCGAGGCCGACCAGGCGCTCGCCAGGAGGGGGCCGTAACGGGTGTGCCGTCCCCTGCCAAACGCGTGATCAGTACGCGTAGTCGCCGCGGGCGGGCTGTCGGGTCTGCCCGCCTTCGTTGTCCCAGCCGGCCAGGCTCAGCTCCTGCTCGGCGGTGGTGTCGGCGGGGCCGTTCTGGTTTGCGGCGGCGAGGATGTCGCCGGGACGGGTACGGCCCCGGCATCGGGTGGCCAGGTCGAGCGCGTTGTCGGCGGCGGTGGGTGTGGTGTCGGGCGGGATGACCAGCAGGTTGAGGTGCTCGATCCCCGGGATGATCAGGTTGATCACGTGTGGTTCGATGGTGCGGAACCAGCCCACTTTGACCTGACGCCCGGGGGCGGCGATGTGGTGCGGGATGTTGCCCCAGGTGTCGACGTGCAGGCCCACGCGCAGGACCCGCCGCTCCAGGTGCTGGTCGATGGCGGCGATCAGGGCGGGCAGTTCCGCGCCGGCGTCGTAGCTGGCGGGCCACCACGCCCCGTCCACCGCGCCCCGGCGTGCGAGGTCGGGATCCAGGCTGAGCCGTACCTTCTCAGGGCCGGTCATGGCGATGGCTCGCGGCGTCGTGTGGCCAGGCGTCCCGCGGTCGGCCAGCGTACGTCGTGGGCCCAGCCGAGCCTTTCCAGCAGCCGGATCAGCCGGGCGGAGATGTCGATCTGGCCGGGCAGCACGCCGTGGCGGGCGCAGGTGGGGTCGGCGTGGTGGCCGTTGTGCCAGCTCTCGCCGAACGACAGGATCGCCAGCGGCCAGAAGTTCGCGGCCCGGTCCCCGGCGCGGGTTTTCAGCGGCCGCTCGCCGAAGACGTGGCAGACGGAGTTGATCGACCAGGTGACGTGGTGCAGCATCCCGAGCCGTACCAGGGCGCCCCAGAAGAACGCGGTCAGCGCGCCGTGCCAGGTACCGGTGGCCAGCAGGCCGATGGCGGGCGGCAACAGTAGCGAGGCTGCGGCCAGCGGCAGGAACAGCCGGTCCACCCGGCCGATGTCGGCGTCGGCGAGCAGGTCCTTGGCGAAGCGCCGCCGGTTGGTGAGGTCACGCTGGAACATCCAGCCGACATGAGCGAAGAGCAGCCCCTTGGCCAGGCCGCGCACGCTGTGCCCGTAGCGCCAGGGCGAGTGCGGGTCGCCGTCGCGGTCGGCGAAGGCGTGGTGGCGCCGGTGGTCGGCCACCCACTGGATGACCGAGCCCTGCACGGCCAGGGACCCGGCCACGGCCAGGCCGATCCGCAGCCACCGGCTCGCCTTGAACGCGCCGTGGGTGAGATAGCGGTGGAAGCCCACGGTGACGCCGAGCCCGGTGAGGACGTAGGCGCCGAGCGCGATTGCCACGTCGGTCCAGCTCAGCCCCCAGCCCCAGGCCACCGGCACGGCAGCGGCCAGCGCCGCGAACGGCACCAGCACGAACACCCACAACGCGACCATTGCCGCGACCGGCTTACGCCCGTCGATGATCGGCGCCGTGCCGACCCGGTCCCGATCGACGACGCCTGCACCCGTAGAAGCCATGCCAGATTCCTCCTGTCACGCATGCAGCCTCTTTCGCCTCCTTGGAACCAGTCCGCCTGCCCACGCACACAGCGGTCACACTCCGCCGGCGCTGTTTTGGCACTGCCGGGGCGATTTGGTGGCGAAACGTTCTGATGCGTGAGGAGTGCTCGCCGGTCAGCGGTTCTGGCGGCGGCGCCGGCTGGCCAGGCGGCGGAGCTGGGTGATGCGGGCGGTGCCGAGCACCAGGGTGAGCAGGATCCCGCTGAGCATGGCGATCAGCATCGCGACCGCGAGCGGGAGAGTGCCGTGCAGGCCGAGGAAGGACACCTGCGTGGGGGTGGTGTTCTGCAGCATGAACACGATCAAGGCGACGGACACGAGCGCGGCGGCCCACACACCCGCCCAGGCCACGCTGGTGCGGGTGACGGGCACCGGCCTGGAGAACTCGGCGCTTGAGCCCGGGTCGGCCTGGCGCACGGTCGGCGCCGGTGAGCTCTCGCCTTGAGGCACATCGGCTTCAGCCGTCTCAGCAGATGGCCCGGATCTGGTATTACGGAAGCGGTGCAGGATGTCCATGACAGCCCTTTCGGTGAGCCGGCCTGGCAGGCACCTCAAAGCGGCGGGATGTCGTCGTTTCCGGATACCTCGACTCTACGTCACTCGCCTGGCACGCCAAGCGGGCGCTCACCAGAGCGCCGACCAGGCGGTCAGCGCCGCAGGTCCTTATTCGGGCCCGCCGTCATGCCGGATCCCGCGCGCAGCAGCCGCACACGCCCCGATGCTCAGGGAAGTCCGCCGCGCCCAGTCGCTTGATCCGCTCGGCATTCCCGTCCCCGGCCCGCCCCCATGAAGGCTGGCATAAAAAATGCCCGCGCCATGACGCGAGAATCTTCTCACACGCCACAGCACAGGTTGAGCTTTTTGCGACGTTCAGCTGGTGATCAGCTCTTGTCGCGAATCACATCGTAGTTGGAGAATTCGATCGGGCCCTCGCACAGTTTGGCCATGTGCGCGTTGAACCGGTCGGTTTCCGGCAGCTTGCTGTTACGCTGGGCCTCCTCGTAGGAGGAAAACTCCACGACGGCCACGTAGTGGTCGGGGCGATCGCGATGCTTCGCCACGACCTCGCGTCTTACAGAGCGCGTGCTCTCGATCTGCGTCCGCCACTCGTTCATGAGCGACTCGACTTCCCCGGCGCGTTTGGTGTCGAATTCCAGAATCTGTACGAAGCTCATAAGAGCCTCCCCTTTTCCTTGGCTTGCATTCCTTATTCAACACCCATCCGAAATAAATAGCAAGGAAATTTCGCACAAATGAGCGAATCTCACTCTCGGCATAAGGTGGTGAGAGGTTCGCGCCAGTGAAATCTCCGGCCAATTTTGCGGGCCGGCGGGCCTCAAAGCCGCGATGCCGGCAGGTTAAGACGATCCAGTGGCCTCTCTTGAAAGATCTTGCCCAGCCCCGTCTGCGCCTGGCCTGCAGCGACGATTCGCGCGGCGGCCACGCCAAGGCTCACTGCCAAGAAACGACCACCCGGTGGTCGCCGCCCTGGACCCAGGCCCGACCTCGCGCTGGTGCTACGTGCACCGGTAAACCGTATAAACACGACAAAAGAGGCATCATGACCATTTTCCAACGGCTGGTGAAAGATCAGCTGGACTATGACGGTGCATCCCCATTTCCCGGGGCAAGGGAGCGCCCTCCGGCCGGGAGAGCTCAGATCGGGCTGACGGCGGCGATCGTGATCCTGCCGTTCTTTGCGCTCGGCGTCGCGGTCTTCCTGGCGTGGGGGCGGGGAGTGGCGCTCACCGATCTGCTGCTGGCGGCGGGTTTCTACGTGGTGACCGGGCTGGGGGTGACGGTCGGCTTCCACCGGCTGCTCATTCATGGCTCCTTCATTGCGCGGCCGTGGTTGCGTGTGGGGCTGGCGTTCGCCGGGTCGATGGGTTTCAGGGCAACGTGATCGACTGGGTGGCGGTGCATCGCCGTCATCATGCTTTCACTGATCGGCCGGGTGATCCGCACTCTCCCTACCGGTACGGCACCGGCCTGCGCGGGCAGCTTCGGGGGCTTGCCCACGCCCACCTGGGCTGGATGTTCGCCGACGACCAGACCTCGGCCGAGCGCTACGCCCCGGACCTGCTGGCTGATCCGGCCATGGTCCGGGTGGCGCGTGCCTTCCCTGCGTACTGTGCGCTGTCGTTGGCGTTGCCGTTTTTGGCCGGGTGGGCGATCACCGGCGGTCTGTACGGTGGCCTGACGGCTTTCCTGTGGGCCGGGTTGATCCGCGTCGCGCTGCTCCAGCACGTCACCTGGAGCGTCAACTCCCTGTGTCACGTCATCGGCAGCAGGCCCTTCAAGACCCGCCGCCACGACCGCTCCACCAACCTGTGGCCCCTGGCCCTGCTGTCCTTCGGCGAGAGCTGGCACAACGGCCACCACAGCCAGCCCAGCTGCGCCCGTCACGGCCTGGAGCGCGGCCAGATCGACCCGTCCGCCGCCGTGATCGGCCTGTTCGAGCGGCTGGGCTGGGCGAGCGACGTGCACTGGCTCGACTACGAGCGCATCCAGCGCCGCCGAGCCGACCACCCCCAGCAGGCCCGCGTCCTGGCCGGAGACTGACCGATGTCTCTTGCGGTGTCGCCGTTGGGATGGCTGCTCACCGGTGTGACGGTGGCTGTGGTGATCGTCGCCGATCTGGTGGCCGGGCGAGGCCGCCGTCCCAGCCCGGTACAGGCCGGGGTGT
Organism: Nonomuraea turkmeniaca; assembly: GCF_005889735.1. GTDB lineage: Bacteria > Actinomycetota > Actinomycetes > Streptosporangiales > Streptosporangiaceae > Nonomuraea > Nonomuraea turkmeniaca. The sequence continues at coordinate 1,925 of NZ_VCKY01000143.1, read as the reverse complement.
GGGTGGGCGTCTATCTCACCCTGGCCATCGCCTTCGGTATCGGGCTGGGACTGGTCGCCGGTGTGGATACGGCGGTGCAGTTCTTCGCCGGCTACCTCACCGAATACAGTTTGTCGGTCGACAACCTGTTCGTCTTCGGGGTCGTCATGGCGGCTTTCGCCGTGCCGGCCGCACAGCAGGCCCGGGTGCTGCTCATCGGTATCGCCGTGGCGCTCGTCCTGCGCGGGTTGTTCATCCTGGCCGGAGCCGCCGCCATCGATCGCTTCTCCGCCACCTTCTACGTGTTCGGCGCTTTCCTGATCGTCACTGCGGTGCAGCCCGTCCGCCATCGTGGAGTTCAGCCCGACATCGCCCGCAATCCCGTGTTACGCCTAGCTGCGCGGATACTGCCCACCACTCCCGACTACCACGGCACCGCATGGACGATCCGGGTGGCAGGGCGAAGGCTGCTCACCCCGATGGCGACGGTCATCGTCGCCATTGCGCTGTGCGACGTGATGTTCGCTCTGGACTCCATTCCGGCCATCTTCGGCCTGACCCAGGAGCCTTATGTGGTCTTCACCGCCAACGCCTTCGCCCTGATGGGGCTGCGCCAGCTGTACTTCCTGCTCGGCGGCCTGCTCGACCGGCTGGTCTACCTCTCCCACGGGCTGGCGCTCATCCTGGCCTTCATCGGGGTCAAACTCATCGCCCACGACAGCTTTCCGAACGTGCCGCAGATTCCGGTGTGGTTGTCGCTGACAGTGATCGTCACTGTTCTGGCCACGACCACGATCGCCAGTCTGGCCGCGTCCCGGCGCATGAGAAGGCAAGACACGGACAGCCCGGCATCCGGCATCCAGCCGCCTGCACAGCCCGTGCCGTAGGCAAGAAAGACTTCCAAGATCGTGGCCTCCGATGCTCTGGTACGGCCCACGCTCATCGGTTCCGGTGATAACCGGCGCCGCCATTGCTCGTTTCCCCCTATCAGGCTGGGGGCGGACACTGAAACTCCAAGCCGCCTGACCGCGGCGGAGTGTCCGCCTGCTGCACGAAGTCATGGCAGACGGGCATACGGATCAACAGTGTGCCCGGCATGTCGGCGTACGAGATGGCGGAGCGGTGAAGGAAAATCGCGATGAGTCTGCGTTGGGAAATCAGCAACAAGGTCCAGGTCCTCAGAGGCTGGGCCAGGCAGCGCTTCGGCCGCGTCACCGGCAACCGGCGCCAGCAGATCGCGGGCAAGAGCGATCGGGTCGCAGGCAGTCTGAAGCAGGCCGGCGGGAAGGCCAGGGACGCCTTCAAGCGCTGATCCCCGCTTCGACAGACTTCCCGGCGGGTCCAGGTCCCGACCTGGGATGTCGCCCGGCCGCCGGCAACTCCACGAAGACTCCGCCCGACGACCCCATCGTCTCCGTCACCCCCCGCGCACAGACGAAGTTGGAGGTAGAACCGATGCGCATCGCATCAGTAGTGCTGATCCTGTGGCTGATCGCCGGCGCCGTCGCCGCAGGTCAGCGCGGCTACTACACGGGACCGGTGGAGAATTGCAATCAGGTGGCCACCATCGGGGTGACGATCGTGGCGGGCCCGCTCAACTACCTCGGCATGAACCCGAAGATCGCCTGCCAGACACCTCAGCCCAGCAAGTAGTGCCAGGCCCTCCTCCAGAAGTTCACACGCCCACGAGGAACCTAGAGTGGGGGAGACGGCCCGATTCGGCGCCGCCCAGGCGGGAAGGGTGGCGGGCATGGAGTTGCGTCAGTTGCGCTATTTCGTGACGCTGGCTGAAGAGTTGCATTTCGGTCGGGCCGCGGCGCGCGAGCACATCGTGCAGTCCGCGCTGAGCCAGCAGATCCAGCGGCTGGAGCGCGAACTGGGAGTGCGGCTGCTGGATCGCAGCACCCACCACGTCCATCTGACCCCGGCGGGCGCCGCCTTTCTCG
>NZ_VCKY01000142.1 GCF_005889735.1 Nonomuraea turkmeniaca | reverse complement strand
CTCCTGACCCCCCGACCGGCAACCCAACACCACCTGGCGTCCCGTCCAACGGCCCATCCCCACTCTCTGGCAACCCGTCCAGCAACGCGCCTGCCCAGCCTCTGCCCGACGACCCGCCCGCGTTCCTTGTGGCGCTGACGGCGTTACCGCTGGCGGCGCGGCGCCGGTACCCGCTCATCACCTTCTGGGTGGTGCTGGCCGCGGCTCTCGCCACCCACGCGAGTGCCACCTGGATCACCGTGCTGGCCTGCGCAGTCGCCGCGTACGGTGCCGTCGCCTACAGCCGTACCAGGTTCCTGGCATTGGGTGGCCTCGTGCTCGCGGCCGGGCTCGCCGGTGGCGCCTTCCGGGACGTCGCGCCCGCGCTGCCGAACTGGATGGGGCCGTTCGTCGTCCTGCTGAGCGTCGGCGTCTTCGGGAGCTTCGTCCGTTTCTGGCGGCGCCGGCTGGGAGCCAGCCGGCATCGGCTCGCCGAGCTGCAGCAGGCGCAGGCGAACGCCATGCGCAGGGCTGTCGCGGAGGAACGCTCCCGGATCGCCGCCGAACTCCACGACGTGGTGACCCACAATGTCAGCGTGATGGTGATCCAGGCCGGTGCGGCCCGCAAGGTCATGGACGTGGAGCCGGAACAGTCGAAGCAGGCTCTGCTCGCGATCGAGTCCGGCGGCCGGGCCGCCATGGCCGAACTGCGCCATGTCATGGGCCTGCTCGCCGGCCCGGGCGGTGAGCGCCTCGACGGGCCCTCCGACGGGCTCGAACCCCAACCCGGGCTCGACCAGCTCGACGCCCTGGTGGAACGGGTCCGCGCCGCCGGCGTGCCGGTGAGCGTCGAGGTGTCGCCGCCCGGGCCGCTGCCTCCCGGGATCGAGCTCGCCGCCTATCGCGTCGTGCAGGAGGCCCTCACCAACACGATCAAGCACGCGGCCGGGGCTGCCGCGTCCGTGACCATCGGTCATGACGGCGACTGGCTGCAGATCGAGGTGACCGACACTGGCGGAGCGCGGACCGCCGGGCCGCGGACCGGCAACGGCAGGGGGCTGATCGGGTTGCGCGAGCGGCTCGCTGTCTACGGCGGGACTCTGGACGCCGGACGCATGGCCGGGGGCGGATTCCGGATCAAGGCCCGCGTCCCGTGGAGGACGACATGACCGAGCGGTTGCGCGCCGTCATCGCCGACGACCAGGCACTGGTACGCACGGGCTTCCGCATGATCCTCACCGCCGGCGGCATCGAAGTGGCGGCCGAGGCCGCCAACGGGGACGAAGCCATCGCCGCGGTCCGCCGTACCAGGCCCGACGTTGTGCTCATGGACATCAGGATGCCGCAGATGGACGGCCTCGAAGCCACCCGGCGGATCCTCGCGGGCGGTGCCGAGGGCACCCGCGTGCTGATCCTGACCACCTACGACCTCGACCACTACGTGTACGCCGCGCTCGCCGCGGGGGCGAGCGGGTTCCTGCTCAAGGACGTCACACCCGAACACCTGGTGGCCGCGGTACGCCTGGTGCGCTCCGGCGACGCCCTGCTCGCGCCCACCATCACCCGCCGCCTGGTCGAACGTTTCGCCCGCCGCGACAACGTGAAGCCCACCCTCCACCGTGATCTCTCCCAGCTGACGCCCCGGGAGCTGGACGTCCTGCGCCTGCTCGCCACCGGCCTGAGCAACGCCGAACTCGCCGACCAGCTGACCCTCAGCGTGGCCACGGTGAAGACCCACGTCGCGCGCATCCTGTCCAAGCTCGGCCTGCGCGACCGTGTCCAAGCCGTGGTGGTCGCCTACGAGACCGGCCTGATCTCCCCCGGCGGCACCGGCTGACCTGCATCCCTTATTCCGGCTGTCCCCTTAGGAGGCGCGAGCGCACCCGATTCGCACATCCGCAGCCGGGCGTCCTGCAAAGTTCAGAGAGGTGGCCGTCGGGCATGCGTGCGAGCACCCAGTCGAGTGCGGCCTCCTCGTTGAGGCAGAGTAGATCACGTCTACCGTCATGACCGGGCGAACTCCTTCATCCCGTCCTCGAAGCCGACCTCGGCGCGGAAGCCGAGCTCGAGGCCGGCCCGTTCAGGGGAGGCGACGATGTGGCGGACGTCCCCCAGCCGGTAGCCACCGGTGACCTGCGGGTTCGGTCCGCCCCGCTCGGCGGCCAGCGCGGCCGCCATCTCGCCCACGGTGTGCGGGGTGCCGCTGGCGACGTTGTAAGCCCTCAGCTCACCGGGTCGCGACAGCGCCAGGATCGCCGCCAGGTTCGCCCGTGCGACGTCGCGCACGTGCACGAAGTCGCGCATCTGGCGGCCGTCCTCGAACACCTTCGGAGCCCGGCCCGCCTCCAGCTCGGAGCGGAAGATCGCGGCCACTCCCGCGTAGGGGGTGTCGCGAGGCATGCGCGGGCCGTAGACGTTGTGGTACCTGAGCGCCATGGCACTCCCGCCGGTCTCCCTGGCCCAGTTGGCTGCCAGGTGTTCCTGGGTGAGCTTGCTGGTGGCGTAGGCGTTGCGCGGATCGGGTGGCGCGTCCTCTCCGATGGCGGCACAGGCCGCCGGCTCGCCGCACCGTGGGCAGACCGGCTCGAAGCGGCCCTGCTCCAGGTCCGGCACGGTACGCGGGCCCGGCCGGACCCGGCCGTGCCGGGCGCACTCGTAGTCGCCCTCGCCGTAGATCACCATCGAGGAGGCGAGCACCAGCCGTCCGATCCGGTGCCGCGCCATGGCCGCCAGCAGCACGGCGGTGCCGTACACGTTGACCGAGGCGTAGTCCGGCAGGTCGGAGACGTCTACGCCGAGACCGACCTTGGCCGCCTGGTGCGCCACGAGGTCCACGCCCGGCAGCAGCCGATCCAGCGCCGCGTCGTCGCGTACGTCGGCTCCGGTCCGCAGGTCGAGGCCGACGACCTCGTGCCCCGCGGCCTCCAGGACCTCGACCACGTGGCTCCCGATGAAACCGGCCGAGCCGGTGACCATCACCCTCACCCGGCCGACGCTAACGGGCCGCATGATCGTGCTGAAGGTACGTTCGCACTCCGTAAGAACTTTCCGGCTGAAGTACTTACGGAGTGCGTACGGTCGGCGCCACGGGGTGGCATCGCGCTGGCCGGCCCCGCTGCGCGGCGATGGGTTGTCCCCCTCCGCGTGCGAGGATCCCGACGCGTGGGCGCCTTACGCCGCCATCCCGCTGCTCGCCCTGGTCGTCCTCCACGATCTGCGCCATGGCGACCCGGAACGGCCCTGGCACGGGGCCATGGTGATCAGCTGACCGCGATCGTCATGCTCGCGCCGGCGCTGTCAGCATCTCGTAAGGATTGAGCACATTGCGTCGCCCTACTGTCGATCACGTGGCCCAAATCATGATCCTTGCCAAGGAGCCGGTGGCCGGCAGGGCCAAGACCCGGCTGACCCCGCCCTACACCCCGGACCAGGCCGCGGCCCTTGCCGAGGCCGCTCTCCGCGACAGCCTGCTCGCCGTCGCCGCGACACCCGCCAGCCAGCGGTTGCTCGCCCTCGACGGGCTGCCGGGCAGCTGGCTGCCGCCCGGCTTCGTGGTGATCCCCCAGCGCGGCTCGGGACTGGACGAGCGTTTGGCGGCGGCGTTCTCGGACGCCTACCGGCTCCTGCCGGAAGCCGTCGTGCTGATCGGCATGGACACTCCGCAAGTCACGCCTACCCTGCTCGGGGAGGCGGTGGAGGCATTGGAGAATCACGACGCCGTGTTCGGCCCGGCCGCGGACGGCGGCTTCTGGCTGCTCGGCCTGCGCGAGCCGGACCCTGCGCTGCTGCTCGGGGTGCCGATGTCCCAGCCGGAGACCGGCAAGCTCCAACTCGACCGGCTGGACCGGGCCGGGCTGACCGTCCATCTGCTGCCCGAGCTGAGCGATGTCGACACCGCAGCGGACGCCCTCGCGGTGGCCGAGCAGGCACCCGCCTCCCGCTTCGCCGCCGCAGTGCTGCTCGAACATCCCCACCTCGGTGAAGGCCGCCTTGAGGCGCTCGTGCCGCCTGGTTCCCGACCAGCACGGCGTGTCCTCACCGACCACGACCGCGTTCCAGGTGCGGGCCGGGTCCTTCATGGCATCGCACCGCCCTCCTGAACCGCGGTCAGAATGTGGCGATCGGGTTGACCGGGCTGCCGGACGTACCGGCGAAGCGGACCGGCGCGACTGCGAGGTGGAAGTCCCACTGGCCGAGCTCGACAGCCGTCGTCGCGCACGCCTCCAGGTCGCAGTTGTCGAGCATCCACAGACCCATGGCGACGAGGCTCACGGCGTGAACCGGCATCAACACGTCTTCGTACCCCGATGGCTGAACGTCCTGGGGGGTGTCAGCGCCGATCAGCGCGACCTCCCGTTCATGCAGCCACGGCAGGCAGGACGCGTGCCAGCCGGCCTGCGTGAAGCCGCTGGCCGCACCGGTCTCGTGCCGGACGCGGCCATAGCCGGTCCGCAGGAGTACGGCATCGCCGGATCGCACCCGCACGCCCTGGCGACGCTCGGCCTCCTCGAGATCGTCGGGAAACACACCCTGCCCCGGTTCCAACCACGGCACATCGCGGACCCTCGCAATGTCCAGCAGGACACCACGCGTGATGATCCCGTTCGCCGCCGCCGTGACGGCCGCCCACGCCGATCCCGTTGGGGCGTCGACCAACGAGTGCGACCGCCCGTTGTACATCGTGCCGTCCCAGAAGATGTGACACGGCGAGTCGATGTGGGTGAGGGTGTTGCCGTGGAACGTGATGCCGAGCCGCTCGGACGAAAAGCCCCAGCGCCGGTCGTTGCGGAATCCGGGCACCGGCATGTTCTCGGCACCCGGCATGTCGGCGGCGCACGGGCACGTCGTCGTCGACCGCTCCATGTCTTCCGGTACGGCAACCTCCCATGCGCACGACACGCTCCTGCCGTGGCGCACGGCCCGCGCCGCCGCCAGCCGGACGTCGTCGGTGATGTGGTTCAGAGTGCCGCGCTCGTCGTCGTCGCCCCACCGTCCCCAGTTCGACAGCGTGTTGAAGTACTCGAGCACGTCGTCCTGTGTGGGCATCGGTCGCCCTGCCGTCATCCCAGCATCGACTCCTCTGGTCACGTGGTTCGAGGCACCACAGGCAGGGTATCCCGCCCTCTCCTTCGATATGACCTCGCCGGGTCAGAGCACGTGCTCGAGTACGAGGTCGGCGACCCGCTCGACGGTCACCGTCGTGACCACCTCGAGCGTGGCGGCCGCTCTGAGCAAGGGCTCCACCGTCTCAAGGTAGTCGAGTGTCTCGGCGAGCTCGGCCGGATCCTTCCCGTACGGATTGTTGGTCCGCGTGGTGAGCCGCTCGACGAGGACCTCGGCTGGAGCGCTGAGCAGCACGATGTGGTCGAAGCGAGGGTAGAAGGCGACCTGGTTCCGCGTCGTGCCCTGCACGAATAGCACTCCTCGATGCTCCCCCGAATCGTCGGCGAGCAGCGCGTCGATCCCACCCTCATGCCAAAGCGTCTCGCCATCCACCGTTTCGCAGTAGTCGCCGTAATCCGTGTCCACAGTCCGGTAACCGCGCGCGGCCAACTCATGCAGCAACGAGGTCTTGCCCACCCCCGACATCCCGGTGATCAGCACACGTTTCATGCTTCGGAACGATAACCGACGCGCCATTGCACCATCGCCGCGGACAGTCCGTGACCACGGCCGGTGACCGAGCCGTGATCGGCGAAATTTGCGCCGTCACCCATCCGGAGGCGACACACCGCATCGAGGGGGTCGCCGGCGGCTGGCATGATTCGCAGCTGCCGCCAGCCGGCCTCACCGCGGCGGCCTCCATTGCCCAGGCGCTGCGAGGCCCAGATCCCGGACAGCGCCGATGTGCAGCTGTTCTCCTCGGATCTGCAACGCACCCGGCAAACGGCCGAGAAGGTGGGCCGGTTCGCGGGAAGGGCAGCGGTGCGGCCGGCTACGGCCGCGCCCGCAACGGGAGGGGGCCGAAGGCGTGACCGGCCCACAACTCACGGGAGGCCTCCTCCGGATACGCTGTTATGTCCGGCTCGGTGTCGATGACCCAGGTATGCCGGTTTTTCGGCTCGTACGCCGGCCAGCCCGGATCACCGGTCGTGGCGAAGGCGATCCATGCCGCACGGACCCGGGCCGACAGCGTGGCCGCGGCCGGTGGCGGCTCCTGCCCGATCAGCAGTCCTGCCGCTCCAGCGGTCAGGTTGCCGAACGTCAGCGGCAGGCCGAGCCCGTGACAGGCGCCGAGGGCATCGCCGTCCATGCCGGGGGCCGGCCAGGTCAGCTCGTACAGGTGGGCCCGGCCGCGCCTCTGGTGAGCCTCGGCCAGCCGGACGGAAGGCATCCGGAACAACCAGTCGGAGTGCACCAGCTCGTACAGCCGCTCGTCGCCGGCCCCCGGGTAGGCGGCCCGGTAGGCCTCCGGGTCCGGGGCGAGCTCCCGCAGCGCGGTGGCCGCCCGCTCGGCGGTGATCTGGCCGGTGTCGCCCCTGATGGCCATGAACAGCCGATACTCGTCGCGGGTGTGCCCCGCGATCAGCTCCACATCGCGCGCGGCCCCGTTCGCCAGTGACCGCCACGGCACCGCGGTCAGCACCTCGCCGTCCACGACCGGCGCGAACGGCGACTGGACGTACGCGGCCCGGCCCCACCGCGGGCGGCCGCCCATCTTGTCCGCCACCGCGTCCCCGGCGTCGATCAGCCGCTCCGGCGACAGGCGGGCGAGTTCGCCCGCGCGCGGGGGCAGGCCCAGCTCACCGGCCACGGCGGCGGCGATGTCGGCGGCCAGCTCAGCGGAGAAGAACAGGCCTGGCACGCTCTGCGCAATCGCCCTGCGGAACAGACCGGCGGCTTGGGGCATCGCCATCAGCGCCGCGATGCTCCCGGCTCCGGCGGATTCCCCGAAGACGGTGACCCGGTCCGGATCTCCGCCGAAGGCCGCGATGTTGTCGCGCACCCAGCGCAGGGCGGCCACCTGGTCCAGCAAGCCGCGGTTGGCCGGTGCCCCCTGGAAGTGTCCGAAGCCCTCGGCGCAGACCCGGTAGTTGAAGGTGACCACGATGACGCCGTCCCGGGCGAGCACGCGGCCGTCGAAGAGCGGGTCACCGGACCATCCGTACATGTAACCCCCGCCCTGGATCCACACCATCACCGGCAGCCGAGCGGCGCCCAGGTCGGGGGACCAGACATTGACGGTCAACCAGTTGCCGTCCGCGCCGTCCGCGCCGTCCGCGCCGTCCGCGCCCAGCAACCTGGACTGCGGCGGCGGCGGACCGAACGCGCCGGCCTCGCGCACCCCGTTTCACGGCTCGGCCGGCACCGGTGCGGCCAGCCGCAGGGCGCCCACCGGCGGGAGCGCGAACGGCACGCCGCGGAAGACGGTCACGCCATCCTCCATCCGCCCGCGCAGCCTTCCCTTGGTCACCCGGACCTCCGGGTCTGCGGATCCGATGGCGCTCATGGCGCACTCCTCTTCGGGGGTGCCGGCTCCCACAGCCAGGCGCGGCCATCTTCACCCGAACCGCAGGCTCGCCGCACCTCGATATCGAGCGGGCCGGAGTAGCGGAAGGTCTGCCCTGCGTCATGCCGTCCTGATCACCCGCCGGCGAGCGAGGCGGAGTCGGGCCAGCGGTCGGCGGCTTGCGAGGCGTTAGATGCACCATGCCTTGAGGGTCAAACGGTCTACCTTCCGGGGGTTGGAGGGCCAACTTCGACCCCCGGGATGGTCACGCCACGGATCAGGTACGTCCGCCCGGCCAGGAAGAGGTCGGAGATCAGCCCGCGCGCTGATCGGCATGGCGACCATTTGGGCCCACGACGACTCTCCACCGGAGTCAAACAATCTTGCGAGGCTACCGGGGACTCCTCTCCGGCCGACGCCATGAACGGCCCGATCGCAGAAGGCCGCAGGGGGTTACCGGGAGCTACATCTGGGTCCGCGCGTACGTGTGCAGTGCGTCGCGGACGAACGCCGCCCCCGCGGCGTCTTCGTACATGCCGGCGAAGCGGGGGTCGTCGACGTACATGTCCCCCAGGCCCTTGACCATCGCGATCGATTGTTCCCGCTTGCCGTCCGCCGTGGGCGTACCGGGGATCTCGCTCAGCCACCGGACGTGCCGAGCGGCCAGCGTCTGGGCACGTGCCGAGGTCGGAGAGATCCCGGCCCTCGCCGCGGCGACCCAAGCGGCGACGAGGTCCTCGGTGTCCTGCTTCCAGGCCAGCTGCTGGTCAAGGGTCTTGCCGTGCCACCAGTCGTTGCTCACTTGGAACGCCCGCTCGCCCCAGCGTGAGATCACCTCGTCCTTGTAGAGGTCGTTGAACCCCGCCAACATGACGTCCATCCGCGGTTCCGCCCCCGCCTGCAGGGCCTCGAGCGTGTGACGCACGGAGCGGATCTGCCGTTCGATGCGGTCCCGTTCCTCCTCCAGTGCGGCGATGTGGGCGCGGAGCCCGTCGCACGTGTCCACCTCGTCCGCCAGGACCTTGGCGATGGCCGGCAGGCCCATGCCGAGCTGGCGCATGATCAGGATCCGCTGGAGCCGGGCGACCGCGGTGGGGTCGTAGTAGCGGTACCCGTTCGCGCCGACCCGGGACGGGGCCAGGAGCCCGACGCGGTCGTAGTGACGCAGGGTGCGGCTGCTGATGCCGGCCCTGGTCGCGAGTTCCTGGATCGTCCACTCCATCGTTCCAGTGTTACCCGCGGCGGAGCGTGGTTGCGATGATCTCTGAGCTGTCGGCGTGCAGGGCCTGCGCCGCCGTCTGCCCGGTCGCCGCCAGGTAGGTGTCGACCAGCCGGTTGCCCGCGGCGTACCCGGCGCCCATCGGCAGTCCCACCGGGGTGACACCGAGGTGCTCGGCGCTGGGGTCGCCGTGCACCCAGGCGGTGAAGTTCTGCATGCCTGTCACGTCGAGCCCGGTGAGCACCTTGCCGAAGATCTCGTCGTCGTGCAGGTGCGGCACGCCGATGCGGGCGGGGCCGAGCTCGTCGCCGTAGAGCTGTCGGGCGAAGGCGTCGGCCAGGCCCTCGGAGACGATGTGCTCGCCGACCGTGACGGTCATCGGGTCCCACACGACCCCGCCCGGGCTGAACCGCAGGTTGTGGTGGAGTTCGTGCACGGCGGTGGCCTCCAGCCGCTCCACGTTCTCGGGGAAGGGCCAGAACGTGATGGCGATGTTGCCCGAGATGCCACCGAACCCGGTCATTCCTAGGCAGGGACCCATGAAGTGCTTGTCAGCCGGATCGCCGAGGACGAACAGCACGGTGATGTCCGGGACCTCCAGCCCCGGCGTCGCCTCCAGCAGTACGGCGAGAGCGTCGTCGAGCGCCCGTTGCATCCGCTCCCAGGCTCCGGCAGCCGCCAGGGTTTCGAGCGCGTCGAGGCAACGCTCCTCGTCGCGGTCGATGGGGAACCCGGACGTTTCACGGTGTATGGCCACCAGGTCGGCCTCGCCGGGGTAGTAGCGGTACATGCCGCTGTTGGCCTCCAGCATCGAACGCAGCAGCTCAGCGCGCTCCGCGACCGGGGCCAGCAGGATCCGCCGCATGGCGGAGTAGGTGTCAAGAACGGTGATCGACATGGCCCCGATGCTAGAAGTTGACGCAGCGTCAAGGTCAAACCAGCGGCGCTCCTCGTCGAGAGTGCGGCCGACATGCCGTCACCCAGCCCCGTCATGGGCCGGCGGACGGGATCCGACAGACACAGCACCACGACCGCGATGACCGGCAATCGCCAACCTGACCCGTCAGAGAGAGTTGTTTTGCCCCTGGCGACGGCTACCCGAGCGGGGGCCTACGCCAGGAGGGACCAGCACGGATTGCCGGTGAGGGCGTCCAGGTCGGGATCCGTATCCGCCGCCCAGGCCGCGTAGCCGTCGGGGCGGACCAGAATCGCGTGGGGCAGGCCGTCCATCGGCTGGGCGCGCGTGGCACCGAGGTCGTGCGGGAGGATCCCGGCCAGGTCGAGCAGGACGGGCCTGCCGGCCAGGAACAGCGACGGGTCGAGACCGGCGACTCGGTGACCGACCAGCGGGTGGCCCCCGGGCAGGTCATAGGAGTGCGACAGCCCCGACATCAGCCCCGCCAGGTGTTTGTTGGCCTTGGGCAGGCGCAGCAGGTCGGTGAAGACCTTGCGCAGTTCGACGGCGTCCGCGCTGGGCCTGGGGTTGGCGGAGGACCTGCGTCCGGTTTTCACGAGGTACGAAGGAAGGCCGGCACGGGCACACGCGCACGCATGACCCATAGGGGAATCGATCGCGCATCTACAACACCGCAGGTCGCGGCGCCGGTGGTCTGCAGGTCTCGGCGTCTGATGGACGCGGCCGGTTACCGGGAAGGCCACGAACGGCGGCACCCCCGAGGTCACGCTATCGGGGGGTCAGAACACAGAACTCATTGCCATCGGGGTCGGCCATGACCACCCAACTGACCCCGCGCTGGCCGATGTCGATTCGAGTCGCTCCGAGGGAGATGAGACGCTCGACCTCCGCTTGCTGATCACCGTGCACAGGTGGAGCTATGTCGAAGTGCAGTCTGTTCTTCCCGTTCTTCGGCGCCACTGGCGGACCGCCCCAGGTGATCTTCGGACCGCCGTGCGGCGAGCGGATCGCGGTTTCCTGGTCCTGGTCCCAGACCAACGGCCAGCCCAGCGCTTCGCTCCAGAAGTAGCCCACCTCCTGCGAACCGTCGCACGCAAGCGCTCCGATGAATCCGCAGTCGGCAAGGAAGGTGTTGCCCGGCTCGCAGACGCAGAACTCATTGCCTTCGGGGTCGGCGAGCACCACGTGACCCTCCTCCGGGCGTTGCCCGATGTCGATGTGCCGCGCACCGAGTTTGAGCGACCTCGCCACCGTCTGCTGCTGGTCATCGAGGGAGGTGCTCGTCAGATCGAAGTGCGCCTGGTTCGGGCCGGTCTTCTTCTCCTGGGTCGGAAGGAACCGGATCCGGAACCCGGTGTCATCGCTCGGCAGGAGCGCGATGCCGTCGTGGGGGTCGTTGGCCATCTCCCATCCCAGGACGCCGGCCCAGCAGCGCGCGAGACGTAGCGGGTCGTTCGCATCGAAGCAGAGCGCGACGAGCTGAGAAGTCATCCCGTATCTCCAATTTGCTGGCTCAGAGGCGCAGGCAGGGCATGTCCTCCCGGCGTATGACGGAAGCAACGCTAGCCCGCTCGAGGACTGCGACGCCAACGCATTTGGGTCGGAGGGCAACGCTTCCGGCGCACGATCCGCCGCCGGCGGCATCATCGCCGCGATCGCCCGGTCAGGGGGATCGTGGCCTGGATCTGGTCGAGATGGGCGGCGAGGATCTCTTCGAACGCGGCGCGGCGGTTTTCGCCGACCGGTTGGAGGTCGCGGGCGAAGTGCGCCAGGGCGGGGAAGCGTTCGGGGTCGGCGCCCAGGACGGCGACGCGGAACAGCTCGACGCCTTGTTCGTACTCTTCGGGGGTGATGGCGTTGGCCGCCGCCCCGGAGGAGATCAACGGGAGGAGCATGGTCGCGAGCCGATGATAGTGGCCTGGGATCTCCTGGTCGGGCAGGCCCGAGGCCCGCAGGGCCTGCAGGGTCTCCTCCATGACCAGCCGGGAGCCGGTGCCGCCTGATACGTAACGGCCCCAGAGCGCGGCGAGCTGGGGATGTTGGCCGAAGGCCTCCCACAGACGCATGGCCACGTCGGTGACGCGCTGTCTCCAGTCGCCCTCGGGACGGTAGCCGTCCATGGCGGCGATGAGAACCCGGTCGGTGACCGCACGCAGCAGCTCGGTCTTGTTGCGGAAGTGCCGGTAGAGGCTGGAGGAATCAGTCCCGAGCGCGGCGGCGAGCTGGCGCATGCTGAACGACTCGGCGTCACGCGTGCGCAGCAGCTCGGTCGCCGTATCCAGGATCTCCTCGGTCGACCAACGCCGTCGGCCTGCCATCCCACCCCTCTCCTCCGGTCTCTTCCACACACAAATCTAACCTATGCACGCACCATTGCACGCACCGCGCGCATAGTATTGGGCAAGCAGTCGCGGACAGACCCGGAACGGAAGAGGAGCCGCCACCCATGACACAACTGCACGACCTCACCGCCATCGAACAGGCCGCGGCCATCAGACGCGGCGAGGTCAGCCCCGTGGAGCTGGTCGACCACTACCTGGACCGCATCGCCCGCCTGGACGGCGAGCTCGGCGCGTTCGTCACGGTCACCGACGAGAGCGCGCGCTCAGGCACGCCAGGCCGAACACGCGGTGCGGTCTGCCACAGTGCGGTCCGATGCGGCGCTGCCCCCGCTGCACGGGGTACCCACCGCGATCAAGGACCTGACCTGGACCGCTGGTGTGCCGACCGCGTACGGCTCGCGGGCGTTCAAAGGGTTCGTGCCGGACGTGGACGCCGCCGTGGTGACCGCGCTGCGCGCTGCGGGGACGATCAGCCTCGGCAAGACCACCACGTCCGAGTTCGCGCTGATGCCGCACGGCGAGACCGACCAGGGGATCGAGTCGCGCACGCCCTGGGACACCACCCGCTCGGCGCACGGGTCCAGCGGCGGCGCGGCCGCTGCGGTCGGCGCCGGACTGGTGCCCTTCGCGCACGCCAGTGATGGCGGCGGGTCGATCCGGATCCCCGCCGGCGCGTGCGGGCTGGTCGGGCTCAAGCCGTCACGGGGCCGCATCTTCGACGGGCCGCATCCGTCGGACGCGGGCGGGGTGGGAGTGGAGGGCGCCATCTCCCGCACGGTGCGGGACACGGCGGCGGCGCTGGACGCGCTGGCCGTCGAGCAGCCGGGTGCGCTGGTCGCGGTGCGGCGGCCCGACGTCTCGTTCACCGAATGCGCCGAGCAGGAGCCCGGCAGGCTGCGCATCGGCCGGTTCCTGACCACGCTGACCGACACCGTCCTGGAGCCGGACTGCCTGGCGGCCTACGAAGTGGCGAGCGCGGCGTTGGCGGCGGCCGGACACGAGGTGACCGACATCGAGCTGCCCGTGGCCCCGGCTTTCGTCGACGCGTTCGCCGACGTATGGGCGGTGGTGGCGGCGTCGGTGCCGGTGCCGCCCGAAGGCGAGACGCTGCTGCGTCCGATCACCCGCTGGCTGCGCGAGCGGGGCCGACGGCTCAGCGCGACCCGGTTCGTCGCCGCCCGCGGAGTCCTCGAGACCGCGTCCCACCAGATGGTCGCGCGCACCACTGCCTACGATGCGGTGCTGTCCCCCACCGCCCCCTGCAGCCCGCGCCCGGCCGGATGGTTCACCCAGAGCGGCGACCTGGAGGAGGAGTTCGCCCGCGCTGTCCAGTACGTGGCCTACGCCCCGTGGCAGAACGCCTCCGGCCAGCCCGCGATCTCCCTGCCGGTGCACTGGAACGACGACGGGCTACCGATCGGGGTGACGCTGACCGGCCGCCCCGCCGACGAGGCGACACTCCTGCGGCTCGCCGCACAGCTGGAGAACGCACTGGGCTGGGCCGACCGCAAACCGCCGATCTGGCACCACTAGGACTGCCCGGCCGAACGTGCGACGCGCTGATCCGCAACCCCCACCAACTCGGCCCCGGGTCAACGCATCGCCCGCCGCGAAGCCGGTCAGGCCGGCCACTCCCCCACATCCGCAACCCGCCAGATTGCAGATCATCGCAGGAAGGATGTCTCGGCATGTCTGTTACCCCGATCGATCTCTTCGCATCCACTCTCCAGCTTCACGAGGGCGGCACGATTCACGCCGGGAAAAGACCCCTGGACTCCGACGAGGACGGCTGGCAGCTGACGGCCTTCCATGCGAAGACCGGCGCCGACGTCCACGCCGGCCACTGGGAAGTCCACCCCGAGGCCGAGGAGGTCGTGTCCTGCCTCATCGGGAAGATCCGCCTCTACCTCCGTCCGGAGCGGCCGGGACAACAGGAGGAGGAGATCAGGCTGACGGCCGGAACCGCCGCCATCGTCCCGCGTGGCCGATGGCACCGCATCGAGCTGGACATCCCCAGCAACATCATGGCCGTCACCCTGCCGCGTGGCAGCCGGCTAGAGAAGCGGACCGAAGCCTAGGCCAGACCTCACGGACCCTGTCCTCAACCACCATCGGCCCGGCCACGTGCCTGGTCACGACGAAATCGACGGAGACGGGAGAGCGATGAACGCCACCGACCTTGCCGGGGCGACGAAGCAGCCCACACCACCTGATGCTGAATCGGTGGCGGGGCAGAGCCTGGCGGGGCTGTTGGGCCCTCATGTCTGGAGTTTCGCCGCCGTGGTGATGCTGCAGGTGATCGGCGCTGTCGCGGGTCTGGCGCCGCTGCTGGCGGTGGTCGAATTAGGTCGTGTTCTGTTGTCGCCCGGCCCGATCGATCACGATCATGTCTGGATCGTGGTGATCGCGGGTGCGGCCGGCTTGTTCGTCCGGCTGCTGTTCACGGCCGCGTCGTCGGGGCTCGGGCATGTCCTCGACGGCCGGGTGCAGCTGTCGTTGCGCCGGCGGCTGGCCGCGCGGCTGGGACGCGTGCCGATCGGCTGGTTGTCCCGGCGCCGGACCGGCGAGTTGGCCAAGGTGGTCGGGGAGGACGTGAGCGCGGTGCACCCGTTCATCGCCCACACCCCCGGCGAGCTGGTTTCCGCGTTCGTGGTGCCGCTGGTGTCGCTGGCCTATTTGTTCGCCGTTGATTGGCGGCTCACCCTGATCGCGCTGATCCCGGTGGCGCTGGCCGTGGCGCTGGTCCCCCTGATGATGACCCCGTCACGGCTGCGCGAGCAGGAGGAGTTCGACGCGGCGATGGGACGGATCGCGGATTCGGTCGTGGAGTTCGTGCAGGGGATCTCGGTGGTCAAGGCGTTCGGTGGAGGCGAGCGCGCCCACCGTGCGTTCCGTACGGCCGCGGACGATTTCGTCGGCGTCTTTGTCCGATGGGTGCGCGGTGTCACCGGGATCGCCGCGGGGATGCAGCTGGCGCTGTCGCCGCCGTTCGTGCTGCTGGTCGTGCTGGTCGGCGGTGCGGCTCTGCTCACGACCGGTTCGATGGCCGCGGCCGACCTGCTGCCCTTCCTGCTGCTCGGACTGGGACTGACCGCTCCGGTGGCGGCTCTGGGCCACGGCTTCGACGAGTTGCAGGCCGCCAGGCGCGCGGTCGGCCGGATCCGGGACGTGCTCGCGGTGCCGTCGCTACCGGAGCCTGCGCACCCGGTCACACCCCAGGGGCACCGGGTGGAACTGCGTGACGTCCGATTCGGTTATGAAGCCGATCATGAGGTGCTGCGCGGGATCGATCTGGTGCTCGAACCGGGGACGGTCACCGCGATCGTCGGGCCGTCGGGAAGCGGAAAGTCCACGCTGGTGCGGCTGTTGCCGCGCTTCTTCGACCCGACCCACGGCTCGGTCGTCCTGGGCGGTGTCGACCTCCGCGAGCTCGGCAGCCGGGAGCTGTTCCGGATGGTCTCCTTCGTCTTCCAGGATGTTCGCCTGCTGCGCGCATCCGTCACGGACAACATCGCGCTGGCGGTACCGCACGCCGACCCCGACGACGTCATCCGGGCCGCCCGGCTGGCCAATATTCATGAACGCGTTCTCGAACTGCCGCGGGGATACCAGACGGTGCTCGGAGAAGACGCCGGACTGTCGGGTGGCGAAGCCCAGCGGATCTCGCTCGCCCGCGCGCTGCTGGCCGCCGCGCCCGTTCTGGTACTGGACGAGGCGACCGCCTTCGCCGACCCGCAGACCGAGCAGGCGGTGCGCCGGGCCCTGGCGAGGCTGGACGCCGATCGGACGATCCTGGTCATCGCCCACCGCCTGGAAACGGTCGCCGACGCCGACACCGTCGTGGTCCTGGAAGACGGGGTGATCGTCGAGCGTGGCAGGCCCGCCGAGTTGCTGGCACTGAACGGAAGGTTCGCCGCGTTCTGGCGATCCCACCGATCGGCGATCACCGACGAGACCCCAAGCCACAGCGGCGGACAGCACGGTGGCGGACCGCAAGGAGACGAGCCCCGATGATTCGAATGTTGCTGCGCGTGCTGGGAGACCAGTACGCCCAGCCGATGCGCCGCACCGTGGCCCTGATGACCACGACCGCGATAGCCGAGGGCCTGTCCTACGCATTGCTGGTTCCCGTGCTGCGGGCCCTGTTCGGCGGCAACCCCGCCGACGCCTGGCCCTGGTTGATCGTATTCGGGGCGGCGGTCGCGCTCTACGCGGCGCTGCGCTATCGCAGCGATTTATCCGGTTTCCGCGTCGGGACCACGCTGCTGCGTGGCATGTATCACCGGCTCGGCGATCATCTCGCCCGACTGCCCATCGGCTGGTACAGCGCCGGCCGCGTCGGCGAGGTCTCCGTCATGGCCAGCCGCGGCCTCCTGCAGGCGATGGGCGTGGCGGCGCACCTGCTGGCCCCGTTCATCACCGCCTGCGTCACGCCCCTGACGATCGTTGCCGTGATGCTCGCCGTCAACTGGCAGATGGGGCTGGCCGCGTTGATCGCCGCCCCGATCATCGCGGCGATCCAGATCCTGACGGCACGCTCGATGGCCGCCACCGACGCCGACAGCGCCGAACGCGACCACGAGGCCACCGGACGCGTCATCGAATACCTCCAGGCCCAGCCGGTGCTGCGCGCCGGCGGCCGGACCGTCGAACGCTTCCGGCTGCTCGACGACGCCCTGCACGAACTCCAGCGTTCCTCCCGCCGCACCGTACTGTCGGCGCTGCCCGGCGCCGTAGGCCTGACGCTCACGGTGCAGACCATGTTCACCGTGCTGCTGGTCCTGGGCGCCTACCTCGCACTCGGTGGGAACATCGGCGCGGCAGAGGTTCTCGCGATCCTGGTGCTCGCCGCCCGCTGCGCCGATCCACTGCTGTCACTGACGGACATCGGCGGCAAACTGCGCGGCGCACGTTCCGAACTGGCCAGACTCGACACCGTGCTGCGCACCAAGCCACTGCCGGAACCTCGCGAACCGATCCAGCCGCAACGCCATGACCTGGAGTTCGAGTCCGTCACCTTCCGGCACGGCGACCACACCGTGATCGACAACGTGTCGCTGTCCGTGCCCCAGGGGACGCGGCTCGCCGTCGTCGGACCGTCGGGCGCAGGCAAGAGCACCGTGCTGCAGTTGCTCGCGCGGTTCTACGACGTGAACGCTGGCTCGGTACGCGTGGGAGGCGTGGACGTACGCGCGATCAACACTGAGACGCTGATGGCGCAGATCGCCATCGTCTTCCAGGACGTCTATCTCTTCGACGGCACCATCGAGGACAACGTGCGCCTCGGCCGCCCCGACGCCGGCGAAGCAGAGGTGCGCGCGGCAGCGACGGCCGCGCGGCTGGACGAGGTGATCGAGCGACTGCCCGGCGGATGGGCGACGAACGTCGGCGAGGCCGGCACACGGTTGTCGGGCGGCGAACGCCAGCGGGTCTCGATCGCACGAGCGCTGTTGAAGAACGCGCCCGTCGTGCTGCTGGACGAAGTGACCTCCGCACTCGACCCGGTCAACGAGGCCGCCGTCCACGACGGCATCGAGCGCCTGATGGCAGGCCGGACCGTGGTGATGGTGGCGCACCGGCTCCGGACCGTCCAACGCGCCGACCGCATCGCTTTCCTGGACCGCGGCCGCATCGTGGAAGAAGGCGACCACGACGAGCTACTGCGCCGCAGCGGCCGCTACGCCGCTTTCTGGAAGATGTCCCTGACACCCGCAGCAAGTGAATGAGCCCAGGACAGTCGCCCCCCGGGCACATGAGAGATCGCCGTAGGAAGGACGCCTCGGCCGAGCGTCGCCGCCGGTGTGGAAATCGCTGAGTTTCAGGAGTCGTGCCGCTGCGGGGTCCTGCGTGCCGGCGGGGGCCCGGTGCGAGCCTTTAGAAGGCGCGCTCGGCGACCTTCACCCGCCGGCTCGCCTCCAACGCGGCGCGCAGCTTGCCGGCCGGCAGCGGTGCGGCGGGGGCCTGGAGCATGCGCTCGAACGGCACGTCGGGGTCGGCGAGGTAGATCTGGGTGTAGGCGCCGGACTCGGGCTCGAAGCGCCAGCTGTTGGCGAGGGTTCCGGCGTCGACGGTGTCGAAGCCGAGCCGGTCGATCAGCTCGGCTGCCCGAGCCTTCGCGCCGGGGTCATCGCCGGCGATGGGCAGGGCGCTGCGGTCCGGGGCCCCGGCGGGCCGGGCGAGCTGGGGGATGTGGTGGGCCAAGATGTTGTTGAATGCCTTGACCAGCAGCGCACCGGGCAAGAGCTGCTGAGCCAGCTCGGTCGTGGTCACCTTCTCGGTGTCGAGTTCGGCGATCCGGCCGTCGCGGGAGGGGTAGTAGTTGCCGGTGTCCAGCACGGTCCGGCCCCGCAACAGCTCGGCAGGCACGGACCTGTAGGCGGTCAGCGGGATGCTGAGCAAGGTCGCCTCCCCGGCGCGCGCAGCCTGCTCCACGGTGCCTGCCACAGCTCGCGACCCCAGCTCCTTGACCAGGCCTGCCAGACTCTGCGGGCCACGCGAGTTGGCGATCACCACGTCGATGTCGGCCGCCACCGCCAGCCGCGCCACCGCCGACCCGATGTTTCCGCTTCCGATGATTCCCAGAGTCGACATCGCGATTCCTCCCTCTACGGTGTGGCCGCCCGTCCCGAGCCCATAGACCGTGAACGCACGGGCCACCCTGGCCACGTTAAGACTCACATCAGGGGTCAGAGGCAAGCCACGCCCGGCCGCACGGCAAACCAGACCGCTCCTTGAGGATTGTTGAACGATGCTACAATCCTCGTGAACTCGCCAACGCGCCCGGCCGCAGAAGGACACCCCTTGATCAGCGACGCCAACCGTCAGACCCGCTCCACCGTAGATACGGTGCGTGCCTGCGCGATCCGGGCCAAGCAGAGCTGCGCGACCCTCGAACGCGCGACGGACACGGACATCGACGCCGCGCTGCGCGGCATGGCGGAGCGGTTGCCGGCGGCGCGGCACGCCCTCGTGTCCGCCAACGAGGAAGACCTCGCCGCGGCCGTGTCCGCCGGGATGTCGCCCGCCCTTCAGGACCGTCTGCGGTTGACCGGCCCGCGGCTGGAGGCCATGGCCGCCGAGTTGCGCACGCTGGCGGATGTGCCGCACGAGCCTCGGGACAAGGTCCTGGAGGAGCGTTCGGACGGCCTCACCCTGCTGGAACGTCGCCGGCCGGTGGGCGTCATCGGCGCGAACTTCGAGGCGCGTCCGAACGTGACCCTCGACATCGCGTCCCAGTTTCTCAAGTCACGCAACGCAGGCGTGCTCCGCACCGGTTCGGCCGCGCTCCGCTCGTCTCGGGCCATGGTGGACCAGGTGATCGCGCCGGCCCTCCGCGAGGCCGGCCTGGATCCGGACGCCGTCCAGCTGGTTCCCAGCGAAAACCGTTCGGCGGCGTATGCGCTGGTGTCCCTGCCTGAGCTGATTCCTCTGGTCATCCTGCGTGGAAGCGGGGACAGCACCCGCGACCTCGGCCGTGAGGCCGCCCGGCATGGCGTGCGTACCCTCGCTCATGCCGACGGCGGCGGGGTCCTCTACGTGGATTCGGCGGCTGACGACAAGGCTGTGCACCGGCTGATCGCCGACAGCCTGGACCGGTTGGGCGTGTGCAACCGGCTCAATCTGCTGCTCATCGACCAGTCCGTGTACGACGAGTGGCTTCCCGGCATTCTGGAGGTCCTGGACCGCCTGGGCGTCACCGCGTCCCTGCCCCCGCATACCCACCCGCGCGGGTATGAGTGGTCGCTCGACTCGAAGCGTGCGGCCACCGTGACGGTCGACGCCGCCGACGGCCCACTGCACGCCGCTCGAATCGCCAATGAAGAGACATCTGGGCTGGCCGCCGCCATCGCGACCGAGGACCCGGCCGCGGCCGCGCAGTTCATCGACGCCTACGCCGGCTCCGGGGTCTTCTGGAACTCCACCACACGGCTCCTCGACGGCTTCAAGCTGCTGCGGCTGCCAGAGACCGGTATCAACATCGACCGGGTGCCCGGCCCACGCGGTCCGGTGAGCTTCCGCGACCTGTACCTGCGGCAGTACATGGTCGTGCCGAGCGGACGGTTCACCTCCTGACCGGACCGTCATCGCCCCACCGATCAGGGCAAGAGTCTGGGAGACAGGCACAAAGGCGTTTCCGTGCTCTGGAGCGCCCATCGGCTCAGGCAGTCGCCAGTTCCCGGATGCGCGGAACGTAAGTGACCTCGCTCGCGTGCTCCTCTCCAGCTCCTCGATCAGGGCGGTCACGTCGCCGACGAGGTGGAGCAGGGTGTAGGAGGTGACGTCCGGCGGCTGCTCGCTACGGGCGGTCCCTGCCCCTGCTCGGCGATGTGCGGCCTGACCCCGTTCACATCGACGAAGCGGTGGGTGAGCGAACTTTCCACAAGGATCCCCTTGAGGTCGGCGAGTGCGTGCTACTTCTTCAGCTGGGCGTACATGGCTTCCAGGCCGGCGGACAGCTGCGACTTGACCCAGCGCGTGGTGTCGTCGGCCAGCACCTCGTGTTCCCCTGCCTCGATGCCGTCGAGCGCGGCCACGGCGACATCGCGGGGATCGGCCTTGGGTGCGTCGATACCCGACGTCATATCGGTGTCCACGTAGGCCACGTGGAGCCCGGTCACCGCGATGCCGCGCGGCCGCAACTCCAGGCGCAAAGAATTGGTCTGCGACCACAGGGCGGCTTTGGAGGCGCTGTAGGGCGTGCCGTCGGCCAGCCAGGACAGGGCGGAGTGGACGTTGAGGATGTGGCCCCCGCCGTTGCGCTCGATGATCGGCGCGAAAGCCCGGGTGACCAGCAGCGGCCCGTAGAAGTTGGTCTCCAGGTCCCGGCGCACGTCCTCCATCGGGGAGTCGAGGTACGAAGCGCGAACCGAGGCGCCGGCGTTGTTGATCAGGATGGTGACGTCCTGGGCCTGCTCGGCGGCGGCCGCCACGGATGCGGGGTCGGTGACCTCGAGCGCCAGCGGAACGGCATCGGGGTGCGTCACCGAACGCGGGTCACGCGCCGTGGCGTAGACCTTGCCGGCGCCGCGCGCGTAGAGCTCCTCGACCAGCACCTTGCCGATACCCCGGCCGCCTCCGGTGACGAAGACGTTGGCGCCCTTGATTGTTGTCACGACTACCTCCGCAATGAGAAACCGATCGGTTTCCCCCACCGTAAACCGATCGGTTTCTACATGCAAATCGACTGGTGCAAGCCATCACCATGTGAGTTCCAAAACTGGACCAAGTGGGTCAGTCGAGCGAGGCGTCCACCAAGTGGATGAGGGGTCCAGCCAAGATAAGCCCAAAACCCACAATTGCGATCATGGTTTACCGAGTCGAGGCAGGTCAGCCGCTGGTTCGAGGGGCGAGCAAGCTGGTGATCTCCGCGATGGCGTCCGGGGAGGGCTTGAAGTAGCGCCGCAGATTCTCCGGCTTCTTGTGCCGGGACTTGGCCATCAGCATCAGCAGGCTCGCACCCGCCTCGCCCAGGTGGGTCAGCGCCGAATGGCGGAATTCGTGCAGATCCCACCCCGTGCCGGGACCGTTCAGCGCGGTGTGCTCGTCCAGCAGGGCGCGGGCCTGGCCATAGGACAGGCGGGCCAGGCCGGTGTCGGGGCAGACGTCGCGGGGACCGATGACCTTGCCGGGGCCGGGGCGGCGGTGGGTGACGAAGACCGGACCGCGGGTTCGGCCTTTGAGCAGTCGGGGTAGCAGCCGGGCGGCGCCGGCGTCCCAGTAGACAGTCTCCAGGACGAAGTCCTCGCGTGCCTGGCCGCGGCGGCGAGTCTTGGCGCGGGCGCCCTTGGCCTTGACCCGCGCCTGGCGGGCGGTCAGGTCCAGATCCTCGATGTTGAGGGCGAGGATTTCCTCAGCTCGGGCGGCGGTCTCGAATAGGAGGCGGTAGAGGGTCTTCTCCCGCAGACGCATGGTCGTTGCCGAACACGACGATCGCCGCGGACTTCACCCGCTTGATCTCGGCCGCGATTATCAGGGCCCAGACGGCCGTCGCGGAGTAAACGCTGAATGCGGCAACGTCCGGCGGATCGCGGTGGATGAGATCACGTATCTCCGGCCACCCGAGATGACTCACGTCAAGGTAGCGCCATTCGACGTCCGGGAAGCAATGATGATGATAGGTGATCATTTCGACCAGCGAGGCGTGCGGATACACCGTACCCTCGTTCTCGTATCGAGCCTGGTCGCCACCCCCTGCGATCGGGGCGCCGCCACCGGAGTGGCTGCCTCGATGAGCGGAGGTGAGCGGAAGTCCCAGATACCAGACAGAGCGCACTTCTCTGAGCCGTTCACCTCGACGACCGTCCGCCGAGGGCGGGAGCGGGTAGCGCCAGGTGTATCTGCTGTCCACTCCCACGCGTTCTTCGCTCGGCTCCAAGTCCATGGCACTCCGTCCTTTGCTGCACTTATGAGGTGAGAACCTGAATCGGCAGAAGTAACGCGTTCGCGATGCCGCCGCCTAGGATCAGGCCGGAGCCCAGGGTGGACGCGAAGGCGCCCTGATCCCTTCTATGGCGTTGCGTCGCCATTTTCGTCACACTGCCGAGCAGGATGGCGATGGAGGTCGCGGCCGGCAGCAACACCCCCAGGCCCAGCATGGTAGGAAGCGCTGGTGACCAGGCGAGAGCCATGCCAGCCAGACCCGCCGCGGCGAGGAAGACCGTCGTCGACTGCGCATAGTCCTGCGACCCCCTGAGCAGGGAGTTCAGAAAGTCCAGGGCCGTCGACGTGGGAGCGGGAAAAGCGGCGGTGCCGATGTTTCCCAGTTCGCTGACCAGGAACAGCAGGGTGATGCCCGTTCCCACGCCGGCGACGCTACCGATCACCTGGTAGGTGAAGAGCTGGTGGGTGCGTGGCGCGTCGGGTGCCGGTGCTGTGGAAGCCACCTTGGCAGCCTCGATGAAGTACGCCGACGCCAGCGCCGAGCAGCAGATCAGGCCGATGAGCAGATACGCCGACCCCGCCGGCACGTGCAACAACGCGAGAATGACGAGGGTGAGGTACTGAAAGACGCCCGTAGGCGCTATTCCTATCGCAGCGTTGACCCGGTTCATGAGGACAGCGAAGAGAGGGGCGAGGACGGCGAAGATGAGGGCGGTCATCAGGTAGGTCAGCGGCAGCCAGCGGGACAGTGCCACGACACATCCCGCCATCACGGCGGCTCCACCCGCCGCCGTGACCCGCCACCGGGCGCTTCTCCCACGTATCGCCCCGGTGACCACACTGCGCTTCCCGCCTACCAGTTTTGCCAGAAAGCCACAGGCGTAGCCCAATAGCAGGCCTACTCCGACGGCGAGGATCCAGGGCGAACCCAGATGCTCGATATAGGCAGCCCCGGGTTGAGGCGATCCCCACAGCACATTGGCGGACCAGACGATGAGGGAGTAGACCGCCCCGACGCCGATCCAGACCGTGGCGCTCCCGGATATTCGCATCCCGAGCCCGAAAAGCATCGGCGACAACGACAGAGCGAGGTAGGGCGACACGCCGGGAGCCAACGGCAGGGAGTCGCGGCCGACGAGTGCGGCCGCGAACGAGAGGCCGGCCGCAACGACGGCGCCGACAAGAATGAGGCGCTGTTCCTTGATTCCGGCCTCGCGCTCGCCTGAACCGGTAAGAGCGTGCATGAGGTCGATGACCGGCCACAGCGCCGGATACTTCAGGCTGTGGTCGTTGATGATCGAGGGGGCCAGGGCGATGCCCAGAAGGAGGCCCAGGAGGTTCGCCAGAAGTCCGGCGCCGATGAGAAACATCCAAGATGGCGGTGGGGCACCCCCCAGGAGACCAGCGCCGATGCTCGTGTCGATCGCGGTGACCGCCAAGGTGCCCCCCGAGGCGATCGCGTAGGTGAGGAAGAGGGTCCGCCAGTTCAGCTTCCGCAGCAGGCGCAGAGCGGCGCCGCCGAGAAGAACGGTGACGATCGCACCGCCGAACCCAGTCCCTACTTTGAAGGCCAGTATGACGTTGAGCGCGCTGAGACAACTTCCGAAGACCACGCCGAGGACGACGGGCGTGATTGCCAGGTGACGGGGTCTGGGCGGCGCGCCGGTTCGCCCACTGGAGGTTTCGACCGGCAGGTGTTTCTCGTGGGGGCCCGATTGCATGAGGGGTTGCCTATGCCTGCTCTTCGATCAGCTTCGCCAAGTGTTGAATCGTGGGCGCCTGGAGCACGTCTCCTGTGTTGATCGACACGCGTAGACAGGTGCGGACCCTCATGGCGATGCGCGCGGCGAGATAGGGATGACCGCCCAAGTCGAAGAAGTCATCGGTTACGCCGATGGAGTCCATCCCGAGCACGTCGGACCAGATCGACCTGAGCGTCTCCTCCACCTGGGTGGATGGCAGCACAAGGGGATAAGTCAAAGGAGGCCGCTCTCTCACTGGTTCCGGGAGTCTCGATCGGTCAACCTTTCCGTGCGGAGTCACCGGGAGCTCACTGATCTCCACGAAGATCTCAGGGATCCTCGACGACGGCAGCCGTGTCCGCAGATATGCGCGTAATTCGTCCACGAAGAGCGGGCCGCTGCCGGGAGCGGGTACGACGTATGCCACCAGTCGCAGATCGCCGTGCGGGTCCGAAGCCGTGGTCGCAACGGCCTGCTGGATCTTGTCGTATGACAGCAGCCCCGCGTCGATCTCACCCATCTCCATGCGTGTGCCACGCGGTTTCGCCTGAAGATCAGTCCGTCCGGCATATTCGAGGTTTCCGTCCGGCAGCCAACGCGCCAGGTCACCCGTCCGGTACACCGTATTTCCCGAGCCGAAAGGATCGGCGACGAACTTCCGCTGGGACAACACCGGATCGCCGAGATAGCCACCGGCCACGCCGACACCGCTCACCAAGAGCTCACCAGCCTCGCCGGTGTCCTGTCCGATCGGCCTGCCCTCATCGTCCAACAAGACAATCTCCACGTTGGGGATGGGCCGCCCGATCGGTGCCTGCGAACCGACGAGAGGATCAGACCGGAGGGCCTCCCACCGCGTCGAGATCATGGTGCATTCCGCCATGCCGTACTGGTTGAAGATCCTGCAATCATCCGTTACCCGTGACCTCAGCCGACGAAGCGTAGGCATGTACAGCGGTTCGCCGGAAATAGCGATCACTCGCAATCGCCATCGGAGGTCCTCTTCCTCGGCCACCGCCAACATCGCCTCGAGCATGGTCGGCGCCATCGCCGCCAGGACGGTGATCTCACCTGAGGAGAGAAGTCTCGCCACCGCTTCTGGTGTTCTTTCGTCCAACCGATCGAGGAGGTAGAGGCTTGCCCCTGCCGACAGGGCTCCGAATACTTCTCGTTGGCATGGGTCGAAGGAAGGATTGACGAGCTGCAGCACAGTGTCCGCAGCATGCGGTTCGGTTTCATCCGCACCTGCTACCAGGTAGCCTACGAGGCTGCGATGTGTTATCGGCACCCCTTTTGGGTCCCCCGTCGAACCCGAGGTGTATACAATATAGGCAACACGGCCGGGCGGAATCTCCTCTTTCGGGTCGGGCACTACCGGTGCGTGGCCGGGCGCCATATCCAGATCGAGAAGAATGGTGTTGGGATGAGCGAAGGGCATGCGAGAAGCCGCCTCCTCGGCCGTGACGAGAACGTTGGCAGAAGAGTTCTCTCGCATGAATTTCAGGCGGCTCTGCGGATATGTCGGATCCAGGAACACATAGGCAGCTCCCGATTTCAGCACCGCCAGCATCGCGGCGACCATGTGCGGACCGCGCGGGAGCGCGATCGCCACTATGCTCCCTTGCCCTACCCCTCTTCGCAGCAATGTCGCCGCTAGGCCATTGGCGTAGTTGTTGAGCTGCCCATAGGTCGTCCGCTTCGCACTGCCGACTAGTGCTACCTCGGACGGCCGCTGGCGCACCTGCTCTTCTACCAGCTTATGCACCGTGACATCGGGAACGGGAATCTTCCGTCCGGCTTTCCACATTCTCCGCCCATCCTCCGCTGTATTTCCGGCTCGCATTTTACAAGGATTGAGGCATGCCCGTAACACCCTCTTTGGCTGCTCGCTGTGTGCCATGGTCTACTCCATAGTCGACATGAGTCAAACTCAAATGGGTTTGGTATGCCATGATCCAATTCCTTGACACGTTGAGAGGCGCAGATTAGCTTGTCAGTCACGATCGGACTGGATGGGAGGCCGGATTCATGTACAACGACAGGCTTGCGACCATGCCGGACGTTGGTCCGTGGTGATCGGACGAAAACTCGACTACCGACGTCACAGGACGGGTAACTGAATGACGACCGGCCGCCGTCTAGGAAAAGGCGGCCGGTCGCGATTATCATCGGCTCCCGGCGACAACAGGAAAGCCGTGATCCCGTTCCCATGGGACGTTTTCAAGCCATACCCTGGATCCCATGACTGCGTTTCCCGGCAGCCAGCCAGCCAGCCTAAAGCGCCCGAATCCAGCAACGCCCGGAAGTAGTCCTTGCACACAGGCTTGGCCCATTCGGACCCAGCCTCGCCACCGACTTGTCTACCGGCATCTGATGTGATGATCTGGCACAGATCGCTGAAGCCGACGTCCGGCTGACGTTCAAGGCGTGTCAGCCGACCCATCGTGCAGCCGGGTGAAGTCGATGTCCAGGCGGGGCTCGTACGCCTCGGGGGTGATGCCGAGCTCGTGGGTGGAGTACTCGCCGAACCGCATGATGTGCTCGGTCAGGTAGGGGGAGACCTCGGCCAGGTCCTCGGGTTCGATCTTCCAGCCCTCGGCTTGCAGTTGCCGGACCACATCGGCGATGTCGAGGGTGTTGTGGAAGATCACGCAGTTGGTGAGCAGCGAGTTGTACTTCATCGCCTTCTCCTGCTCGATGGGGTCGTTGTCGGCGATCACCCCGCGCTGGCCGAAGTGCAGCCACTCGGCGAAGCCGTTGTAGGCCTCGACCTTGTTGGTCGCCGCGGTCACCCGCCGGCGCAGCGGCGCGTCCGACAGATACCGCAGCAGTTGCACGGTTCTGATCACCCGCCCGACCTCGCGGAAGGCGGCGTAGTGGGCGTTCTTGCGCGAGCCGGAACGCAGGCGGCGCAGCAGCAGCGTGGAGGAGATGGCGTTCTCCCGGATGGAGACCGCCACCCGCAGCAGGTCCCGGAAGTGGGTCTCAATCAGCGGCCAGTCGATGACGTTCTTGCCCGGCTCGCCGAACAGCGCGTCGATGTGCTGGTAGCGGGTGGCGCGGCCGGGCCGGTAGAAGGTCAGGTCCTTCCAGTTGCGGATGCGCGGCATCAGCTCAAACCCCAGCAGGTGCGCCAGCGTGAAGACCGGGAAGCTCTGGCCTTGGGTATCGGCATGGATCGTGGTCGGCTTGACCTCCGAGGCGTTCTGCAACAGTCCGTCGATGATGTAGACCGCCTCCCACACCCCACAGGGGATAAATCGGGTGAACAGCGCGATGTAGGTGTCGGCGACGTGGTGGTAGGCGATCCCTCCGGGTTTTCCGTGCCGGACGCTGGTCTCGGCGAGCAGGTTGTTGAGGTAGGTGTCCATGTGGGTGCCGTCGGCGGCCACGGTGGTGCCGTTTCCCCACGCCTGCGACATGTCCAGCCGGGCGTGCGCGTTGACCACATCCGCGATCGCCTCGTTCAGCTTAGTGGTTCTGCCTGTAAGTCCTTCGAGGGTCAGTGGCTGAGGTAGAGGTCGCAGGCGCAGTCGAGGGCTTCTTGGGGCGTGCCTGCGGACATGCCGGTGGGCAGGATCTGGTTCTCGTACTTGCCGC
>NZ_VCKY01000141.1 GCF_005889735.1 Nonomuraea turkmeniaca | reverse complement strand
GGTGCGGCGGGGTCGGCGAGCAGGGTCTCGGGGTCGGGGAGGTCGAGGTCGCGCAGCCAGGACAGCAGCTCGAACCCGGCCGCCTCCCCGACGGCTCCGACCACCAACTCGGCCCGCACCCGCTCCACGCCGGCCGGGTCCGGCGGCATGCGGGTCCCGGCTGCGGAGGCAGGCGTCCCTTGGGTGCCGGTGGTGGCCGGTCGGGCGGAGGCGCAGGCCAGCGCGGTTGCGGCCAGGTCCCACGTACGGGGACTGGGCCACGCGCGCCCAGGCCCGTCCGGAACGGCGAGCACGAGCTCAGGCCGCACCCGAAGGAACGCTCCCACCAGCGCCCGGGCCCGTGCCACCGCCGCCTCGGAGGGTGCGGACCACCGGGCGGGGTCCGGCACGGGGAAGCCGCCCGTGAACCCCTCGGCCACCGAGGCCGCGCTGACCTTCCAGTCCAGGTGGATCAGCCGGTTGGCGAGCGGCGCCGACAGGTCCCACCCGTCCGCCGCCTGCTCGGGCGGGTTGGCCGCGGCCACGATCCGCACCGGCGCGGGCAGGACCAGGTCGCCCACGGCCCGTTCCAGCACCACCCGCAACATCGCCGCCTGCACGGCGGGTGGCGCGGTGGTCAGCTCGTCCAGGAACAGGATCCCCGACCCGGCCGCGGCCAGCCGCTCCGCCCAGCGCGGCGGCGCGAGCCACGTGCCTCCGTCCCGCACCACCGGCAGCCCGGCGAAGTCGCTCGGCTCCCTGATCGAGCCCACCACGACCTCGACGGGAAGCCCGAGCCGCCGGCCGAGCGCCAGCACCGCCGAGGTCTTCCCGGTGCCCGGCGACCCCCAAAGGATCACCGGCAGGTTCGCCGCCACCGCCACGGACACCGCGTCCACGAACGCCCCCTCGCGTCAACCAACATTGACTCATCAAGGGTCAACGTAGGTTGACGCGAGGTGGGATGTCAAATCTCCGCTGCGAGGGCCGGGCCTCACATCTCCGCTGCGCAGGCCGGACGTCACATCTCCGGCGCGAGGCCGGGCGTCAGATCTCCAGGACGAGCTTGCCGACGAAGTCGCCGCTCTCGATCAGCGCGTGCGCCTTCGCGGCCTCGGCGAGCGGGAACACCCGGTCCACGTGCGCCGCCAGGCGCCCCTCCGCCACCAGCCCGGCGATCGACTCCAGCGCCGCATGGTCGGGCTCCACGACGAGCACCCCGGACCGCAGCCCCGTCGCCTCGTACGCCGCCACGTCCTCGGGCGTCATCCCCGCGCCCCCGATGAACGCGCCCCCGGGCCGCAAGACGGGCAACGACCTGGCCGGATAGTCCTTGCCCACCATGTCGAGCACGACGGCCACGCCCGGCGTGCCCGAGTCCGGCACCATGTCGGACACCGCCTGGGCGAAGTCCACAGTGGTGTAGTCGATCACTTCGTCCGCCCCCAGCCCGCGCACGAACGCGTGCTTCGCGGCCCGCGCCGTGCCGATCACGTACGCGCCACGCAGCTTGGCCAGCTGCACGGCCAGGTGCCCGACGCCGCCGGCGGCCGCGTGCACGAGCACCCGCTGCCCCGCCGAGACCGCCGCGACGTCGGCGAACGCCTGCCAGACGGTCAGCGCCGCCATCGGCAGCGCCGCGGCCCGCACGTGATCGACCCCGGCCGGCTTGCGGGCGAACTGCCGCGGCCTGGCCACCACGTACTCGGCGTACGCCCCGGCGTAGCGCGGGAAGTTGACCATGCCGAAGACCTCGTCCCCGGGCTTGAACCGGCCGACGTACTCGCCGACCTCCTCCACCACGCCCGAGATGTCCCACCCGGGGATCAGCGGCAGATCGACGTAGTCGGGCGGGTAGGGAACCCGGCGCAGCTTCCAGTCCGGCGGGTTGACGCCCGCCGCCCGCACCCGGACGAGGACCTCGTGCGCCTGTGGGACGGGCCGCGCGACGTCGGTGATCTCCAGCACCTCAGGCTCCCCGAAGGAGCGGTACGTAATGGCTCGCATGCGTCACATGCTGGTCGTGCCAGGTATCTCTTGTGAAGAAGGCACCTTTTTGGTATTCAGGTACCTGATGGATACCAGGTTTCCCGATCTCCGGCAGTACGGCGGCGCCGAGGCGTTCCTCCGGGCGTGCAAGCCGAACACGGTCCTCGAGATGTTCACCGGCAAGTGGAACGGCCTGGTGATGGGCGCGCTGTTGGACGGCCCCAGGCGCTTCAACGAGCTACGCAGGATGCTCGACGGCATCACCCAGAAGATGCTCTCCCAGACCCTGCGCACGCTGGAGCGCGACGGCCTGGCCAGCCGCACCGTCTACCCGACGATCCCGCCACGGGTGGACTACGAGCTGACGGACCTCGGCCGCAGCGCCATCGGCGTGTTGCAGGCCATCGGGGCGTGGGCGGGGGAGCACGCCGACGAGGTGATCGCCGCGCGGGAGGCGTACGACACCAAGGCCCAGGAGCCGGTCAGATCCGTCTGACCCGGGCCCACACCACGAACGTGCCGCCGAACACCGCCATGACCAGCCCGGTCCACAGGTTGACGGCGCTGCCCAGGACGCCGGCGATGATGAGGATCACGCCGTAGATCAGGAACAACCCGCCGATCACCATCCGGATGTCGCTCATCATATGATCACTCCGTACATCACGGCCGCCAGGATGAGGGCGCCCACGCCCAGCAGCATCGGCGAGCGGTACCACCTCGCGTCTCCGGCCAGCGCGTCGTCCTCAAGGGTGACGTCGCTGAGCCCGTACACCAGCCCGCGCAGCTCCGCTTCCGGCTTCTGCGTGGTGACCAGCGTGACCACCACGGACACCACCACGTCCACGGCGAACGCCAGGCCCGCGCCCCAGAAGCTGGCGTTCAGCTCGGTGCCGAAGTCCACGTACCCGGCCTTGTACAGGATGTACGACACGAAAGCGGCGATCGTCCCCGCGAGCAGCCCCCAGAAGCCCGCCCACGGCGTCATCCGCCGCCAGAACAGGCCGATGATGAACGTCGCGAACAGCGGCGCGTTGAAGAACGAGAACAACGCCTGCAGGTAGTTCATGATGTTGGAGTAGCCGGCCGCGATGAACGCCGTCCCGACCCCCATCGCGACGCCCACCACGGTCGCGATCCGGCCCACCCGCACGTAGTAGTCGTCGTCGCGCTCCCGCACCAGGTGCGCCTGCCAGATGTCGTTGGTGAACACGGTGTTGAACCCGCTGATGTTCGCCGCCATCCCCGCCATGAACGACGCCAGCAGCCCGGTCACCGCGATCCCCAGCACGCCGTTCGGCAGCAGGTCGCGCATCAGCAGCGGGATCGCGTTGTTGTACGCCTGCCCCTTGCCCAGATCGCTGAAGAGCACCAGCGCGATCATGCCGGGCAGCACCGTCACCAGCGGGATGAAGATCTTCGGGTACGCCGCGATGATCGGCGTGAGCCGGGCCGCGTTCGTGTTCCTGGCCGACAGGGCCCGCTGCACCTCGGCGAAGTTCGTCGTCCAATAGCCGAACGACAACACGAAGCCGAGCCCGAACACGATGCCGATCCAGTGCGCCTGCATCGGGTTCTCGCCCGTGGCCAGCCCGTCCCACGTGTGCACGCCACCCTCGCCGAGCGGGCTCTGCCGCACCTTCTCGACCAGGCCGCCGATCCCGCCCACCTTCATCAGCCCGAGCACCGTCAGCGGGATCAGGCCGGCCAGGATCACGAAGAACTGCAGGACCTCGTTGTAGATCGCCGAGGAGAGCCCGCCGAGCGTGATGTAGGTCAGCACGATCACCGCCGAGATCACCACCGAGACCGGCAGCGGCCAGCCCAGCAGCGCCTCCATGACCAGCGCCAGCGCGTACAGGTTCACCCCGGCGATGAGGATCTGCGCGATCGCGAACGTGATGGCGTTCAACAGCTGCGTGGCCCCGTTGAACCGCCTGCGCAGGAACTCGG
Source organism: Nonomuraea turkmeniaca (assembly GCF_005889735.1). Taxonomy (GTDB): domain Bacteria; phylum Actinomycetota; class Actinomycetes; order Streptosporangiales; family Streptosporangiaceae; genus Nonomuraea; species Nonomuraea turkmeniaca. The sequence continues at coordinate 23,742 of NZ_VCKY01000141.1, read as the reverse complement.
GGACACTGCGCACCTTGGAGCGGTAGTAGAACGGCATCATCACGATGCCGAGGAACACCATCGCCGGGACCGCGCCGATCCAGTAGTAGTGCACGGTCATCACGCCGTACTGGGCCCCGTTGGCCGCCATGCCGAGGATCTCGATCGCGCCCAGGTTCGCCGACACGAACGCCAGGCCGGTGACCCACGCGGGCAGGCCGCGGCCGGCGAGGAAGAAGTCCAGGCTGGAGGTGATCCGCTTGCGAGCGGCGAAGCCGATCCCGAGCACGGTGGCGAAGTAGATCGCGACGAGCAGGTAGTCGAGCAGGTTCACATCGAGCCGCACCCGCACCCGCTACCCGGGAAATTCCCAACATCACCTCGGCCGGTGCAGTGGTGGACCGCTGGACGTGGCCCGCCATACTGTCGAGGAGTGGACGTCGCCGACCTCAGCCCCGCGCAGGCGCGGGGGCGCTTCCGCACCGGCGAGCGGGTGCCCACCGCGGGCTGGTGCCGGGGCTGGACGCAGGCCAACCTGATCGCCGTGCCCGCGCGGCTGCGGTACGAGTTGCTGCTGTTCGCCCACCAGAACCCGCAGGCGTGCCCGGTCCTCGACGTGGGGGAGCCGGGCGCCTGGTCCACCGCGTTGTTCGCCGGTGATCTCCGTACCGACCTGCCGGGATACCGGCTCTACCGGGACGGCCGGCCGGTCGCCGACCTCGACGAGGTGGTGGAGGAATGGCGCGAGGACCTCGTGCCGTTCCTCATCGGCTGCAGCTTCACCTTCGAGCGCGCGCTGCTCGCCGCGGGGGTGCCGGTGCGGCACCTGGAGGCGGGGACGAACGTGCCGATGTACATCACCGACGTGCCCTGCCAGGCGTCCGGCAGCCTGTCCGGGCCGCTGGTCGTGTCGATGCGGCCGGTGCCCGAGGAGCTGGTGAAGACCGCCGTCGCGGTGAGCGGGCACTACCCGCGGGTGCACGGGGCGCCGGTGCACGCCGGCGACCCCGCCGCGATCGGCATCCGCGACCTGGCCAGGCCCGACTTCGGAGACCCGGTGGAGGTGCGTGCCGATGAGGTGCCGCTGTTCTGGGCGTGCGGGGTGACGCCGCAGGCGGTGATCATGGCCAGCGGCGTCGAGTACGCCATCGGGCACCTGCCGGGCCACATGGCGATCCTGGACGTCCGCGACGAGGACTACCGCGTGGCCTGAGGCGGGATGCCCGCCGCCGTGAGCTGGTCGCCGACCGGCCGCGCGGCGCACCGGTTGTCGATCTCCACATGCGGGACGACGGGCGGCTCGTCCACCCGGATGTTCCTCAGGTAGTCGCCGAACGCCGCCAGCTTGCCCGCGTCCCTGGCGTACCCCCTGGCCACGAGGCGCTCGCGCAGGGTCGGGCCGTCGGAGCGCACCCAGAGCAGCCGCACCGGCGGGCCGCCCAGCTCCGTCACCCACTCCGCCCACCGGGCCGCGTCGTGGACCTGCGTGGTGAACGGCCCGTCGAGCAGGACCGGGCAGCCGTGGCCGCGGATCTGCCTGGCGAGCCTGGTCAGGCCCGGGTACTCGTGGCGTTTGATGTGCCGGTCGTACCAGGGGCCCTCGCGTTCGCCGTCCGGCCGGCCGTGGGCGCGCAGGACCTCCGCCACGAAGCCGCCGTACACGGTGTCCTTGTCGAGCAGGGCGGGCACGGGGGACAGGCGGGCGAGCAGCTCGGCGGCCACCGTGGACTTGCCCGCGCCCGGCGGCCCGCTGACCACCCACACAGTGCTCATGCGATCAACATACGCAGATCTGCGTACGCCGGTGCCTCGTCTCGGCGGACGACCTCTTCTGCCGCCCCGGCCAGACTCGTTGCCCATGCTGACCGTGTTCGCCAGGGCGTTCCGTGTGCCGGACCTGCGCAAGAAGTTGTTGTTCACACTCGCGCTCATCGCGCTGTTCCGGCTGGGGCAGGTCATGCCGTCGCCGGGGGTGAACGTGGTGGCGGTGCGGGAATGCGTGGGAACGGCCGGCGGCGGGCTCTTCGACCTCGCGCAGATGCTCAGCGGGGGCGCGATGTTGCAGCTGTCGGTGTTCGCGCTCGGCGTCATGCCGTACATCACCGCCAGCATCGTCATGCAGCTGTTCGCCGTCCTGGTGCCGCGGCTGGACACGCTCAGGAAGGAGGGGCAGCGAGGGCAGGCGAAGATCACCCAGTACACGCGGTACCTGACCGTCGCGCTCGCCCTGTTGAACGCCGGCACCGTCGTCGCGCTGGCCCGCACCGGGCAGTTGCTGCCCGGCTGCACCCGGCCGCTGCTGCTCGACGACGGGCTGCTCTCCTCGGCCATGATCGTGCTCACCATGGTGGCGGGGGCGTGCGCGGTCATGTGGCTGGGCGAGCTGATCACCGACCGGGGGATCGGGAACGGTATGTCGCTGCTCATGTTCACGCAGGTCGTGGCCGTCTTCCCGGGCTACATGTCGAAGATCTTCGTGCTGACGCCGGTCGGCGCCGTGGTGATGACGGTGGCCGGGTTGTTCCTGGTGGCCGCTGTCGTGTTCGTGGAGCAGGCGCAGCGGCGGGTGCCGGTGCAGTACGCCAAGCGCATGGTGGGGGCGCGCATGTACGGGGGGACCAGCACGTACATCCCGCTCAAGGTGAACCAGGCGGGCATCGTGCCGGTCATCTTCACCTCGTCCCTGCTCTACCTGCCGACGCTCGGGGCGCCGCTGCTGGGGGAGGCGGTGGGGGCGTGGGTCGCACGGAACCTGACGTCGGGGACGCATCCGCTCTACATGACCGTGTACGTGCTGCTGATCGTGTCGTTCGCCTACTTCTACGTGTCGATCACCTTCAATCCCGAGGAGGTGGCCGACAACATGCGGCGCTACGGCGGGTTCGTGCCCGGCATCAGGCCCGGGCGGGCCACTGCCCGGTATCTGGCGTACGTGCTGTCCCGGCTGACCGCGCCCGGGGCGGCGTACCTGGGGGTGCTCGCGTTGTTGCCGCTGGTGGCGTTCGCGATTCTGCGGGATCCCGGCACCCAGCAGAACTTCCCGTTCGGCGGGACCAGCGTGCTGATCATGGTCGGGGTCGGGCTGGACACCGTCAAGCAGATCGAGGCCCAGCTCCAGCAGCGCAACTACGAGGGGTTCCTGAGATAGGCGGTTTCACGGAAGGGGTGCGGCCGGTGCGCATGGCTCACGGTGGGCCGGTCAGGCCGGCGCGCATGGCTCACGGTGGGCCGGTCAGGCCGGCGCGCATGGCGAACACCACGAGCTGCGCCCGGTCCCTGGCGTGCAGCTTCACCATGGCGCGGCTGACGTGGGTACGCACGGTGTCAGGGCTGATCACCAGCTCCTTGGCGATCTCCTCGTTCGACCGGCCGGTGGCCACCCATGCCACCATCTCCCGCTCCCGAGGAGTGAGCGTCTCGATGCCCTCGACCGGCTCCGTCCCGTGCCGGCCGAACAGTGCGATCACCTTCCTGGTGATCGCCGGCGACAACAACGCCTCCCCGGCGGCGACCACGCGGACCGCGTTGACCAGCTCCTCGGGGGCGCTGTCCTTGAGCACGAACCCGCTGGCTCCGGCCTGCAGGGCGGCGAAGACGTACTCGTCGACGGCGAACGTGGTCACCACCACGATCCTCGCGCCCCGCAACTCCGGGTCCTCGGCGATCGCCCGCAGGGTGGCCAGGCCGTCCATGCCGGGCATGCGGATGTCGAGCAGGAGCACGTCCGGACGGACCTGCCGCATCAAGGCCAGCGCCGCCGCCCCGTCGGCCGCCTCGCCGGCACACTCCATCCCGGGCTCCCGCTCCAGCAGCGCCCGCAACCCCATCCGCACGACCGCCTGATCGTCGGCGACGACCACCCGAAGGGGTGGCCGGTGGCCCTCGCCGTCGGACGACGCGCCCGACGCGTGCTCCGGACGGCGCGCGGGTGAGCCGGGCGCGGAAGCGCTCGCCGGGCCGGGCGCCGTCACGCCGAAGCCTGCGGGAACCGGGCGATCACCTGGAAGCCGCCGCCTTCGCGCGGTCCGGCGGTGAAGTGGCCACCTGCCTCGGCGACCCGGGCCCGCATCCCCGAGAGCCCTCGTCCCTCGGTCGCGCCCGTCCAGCCGGCGCCCCGGTCGGCCACCTCCAGCACGAACTCACACGGGTCGTTCGCCACCCGCACCAGCGCCCTGGTCGGGCCCGCGTGCCGCAGCACGTTGGTGAGGGACTCGCGCACCACCCGGTAGACGGTGCTCTGCAGACAGGCGGGCACGGCGGGTTGCGCGGGCTCCACGTCCACCGGCAGACCCGCGGCCCGCACCCCGTCGATCAGGCTGGTCAGGTCGCCATGGGGCGGGTCGATGCCGTCGAGCGCGGCCCGCAACTGGGCGAGCGCCGTGACGCTGGTCTCCCTGATGGCCTGGAGCGAGGCCCGCGCCTGCTCAGGCTCGTCGTCGAGGGTGACGAGCGCGAGCCCGGCCTGCATGGCGATGGCCGCCAGCCCGTGCCCCGCGGCATCGTGCACCTCACCGGCGATCCTGGCCCGCTCCAGGGCCACCGCGTCCTCCTGGGCCCTCGGGAGCGCTCCCCCCTGGGCGGCGGCGCGCAGCACAGGATCGGGCGGCGCGGCCGGCAGGGCCCAGGCCACCTGGGCGGCGTGCGGTGGGGACGGCTCGATGCTCGACCATGCCGTCTTGGGCGGAGCCGGGTGCTCCCAGGCCGCCTGGGTCGCGTGGAGCGGAGGCGGCGGCCCGGTGTCAACGGCCGCCGCGGCTGCGGCGGCGCGTGCCTGGGCGAGGCCGCTGAACGACCATGGGACGGCCAACCAGCCCGCCCACGCCAGCATGACCACGACCGGAATGTCGCCCATCCGGGCCAGGCGCGACAGAGCCGCGAGCGGCCCGCGCAGGCGGCCGCCCGGGGGCGTGCGCTCCGTCTCCATCACCCACCCGGCCCAGGCTCGTCGTAGCCCTGATCCTAGCGAGTTTCACACTTTCCGGTTCGAGGCGAGAGCGTCCGCCACGAAGCGCCGTTGAGGTCAGGCCGAGCCTGAGGTCAGCCACCGCAGCGGGTTGTCGTGCGTGAGCAGGCGGATCGTGTCCTCGCCCGTGCCCGCCTCGCGCAGGCGGGGCAGCAGCTCGTGGAAGAGGTGGGCGTAGCCCGGCCCGCCGTACTTGCGCAGCTGCGCGACCCGGCTCAGGCCGGTGCTGATCAGCAGGCGATCGGCGTGGCCGTCCTCGATGAGGCCGAGGACGATCCTGGCCGCCTGGTCCGCGCCGAGGCCGAGGACGCTCAGGCTCACGTACGCGCCCTCTTCGGCGATCTTGCGTGCGGCGCCCAGGTCGGTGCCCGCGTAGCCGACGGCCACCCGGGAGCCGGGCAGATTCTCGCCGAGCAGGATCTCCAGCAAGGCCAGGGCGTTCTTGCCGTGGGTGGCGACGGGCAGGCGGGACTGGAGCGCGGCGCGGGCGGCGGCGATCAGGCAGCGTTCCTCGCGCGGCGTGGGCTCGGGGCCCCAGGTGCCGACCTCGCCGATCACGCCGGGGAACACCCCCGTGCCGTCCAGGCCGCTGGAGATCTCGTACATCAGCTGCCTGGTGAGCTCGTCCACGTCCTCGTCGCGCACCTCGGTGAACGGCTCGGCGAACAGCCCCGTCGAGGCGATCACCGGCACCCGGCCGCTCGCCGCGACCCTGGCCAGCGTGGCCGCGTCGCGGCCCATGCCCAAGCTGCTCAGATCCACCACCAGGCCCAGGTCGCCGGACTTGCGGAGCTCGCGGACCTCGGCGGCGACGGACGCCTCCTCGTCGAGCCAGCGGTACGGGTCGGAGTCGACGCCGACCGCCCAGCGCATGTCGGTACGCAGATGCTCGTGGGGGAGAACGGCGCCGGTGACGGCGGCCGCGCGTACGGGACCGGTGACGGTGCGAAGCAAAACCTCGTGCATAGCAGACATTAACCGATGTTTGCTGAAAGACGGCAGCTCAGGTGGGTCCTGGGCCAGAAATTTTACGATTCGGATGGTTTGGTGTTTTGCTAGTCATCCGCAAGTTGACGACATGTGCGGGGTCGTATCCTGGGGGCACACCGACTGCCGGGGGGAATTGTGCCGATTCAGAACTCCGAAGCCGGCGACGCCGACGTCATCAAGGGGGAGGCCGCCGAAGAGTCCAGCATGCCCGGACGCCGCCATGGCATCCAAGGCTGGCTCGACGGCATCAGATCCACCCGTACGGGCGCGCTCACGCTGAAGATCGTGATCGGCGTGATCGGGGCCGTCATGGTGGGGGGCGGTCTCGTCATGGTGCCGTTCCCCGGGCCCGGATGGCTGGTGGTCTTCGCCGGCCTGGCGGTGCTGGCCACGGAGTTCCACTGGGCGCACCGGGTGCTGGAGTTCGGCAAGCGCGTGCTGCACGCCTGGACGGAGTGGTACAAGAGACAGGGCTGGACCGTCCGCATCATCGTGCTGATCGTCACCCTGGCCGCAGCCGGCGTGATCGTCTACCTCGGTCTGCTCACGCTGGGCTTCGACATCATCGAGATCGCGCAGCGTTACATCTAGACCCGGTCGTTATGGCCGCCCGGAACCGGGCCGGCGGCCGCCTATTCTGCGGGCGTGATCGCCGAACTCCGCGAAATCGCCCTCGCCCTGTCCTTGGCCCTATCCGCCGCTCCGGTGGAGCTCCCAGGGACGGGCAGCATGAAATATCGCGAGAACACCGGCGACCCCGTCCAGCTCACCGCTTACGGCCTCGGCACCAAGCGCACCTACCTCAGGTCCGCCACAGGATCCGCGTTCGCCTGGGAGAAGAGCCTCACCGAGGTGTCCGTCGCGCCGGGCGGCCGGCTGGCGGCAGGCGTGCCGGCGGCGTACCGCTCCGGCTACGACGCCCTCGTCGTCACCGACCGCACCACCGGCGCCTCCACCCGGATCCGCACGGTCAAGAAGCCGCTGACCGCCTCCTACGCCTCCTGGTCCCGCGACGGCAAGAAGGTCGCGCTCACCGTCGAGCAGAAGGTGAGCGGCAAGTGGCGGGTGATCGGCTTCACCGTCGTGGACGTGACCGCGAAGACCGCCCGCACCGTGCGGATCAACGCCCTCAGCGCGAGTGCGGGCTTCTGGTGGAGCCCCGACGGCAACCTCGTCTCCCGGCACGGCACCGGCCTGCGCCTCTACCGGCCGTCCGACGGCGCCGTCATGCGCACGCTGTCGGGCGTCGGACTGCCGACCGGCCCTGAGGACTCGTTCTCGCCGTCGGGCAAACGCCTCACCACATGGTGCCCGTCGCGCTTCAAGGAGCAGCTCTGCCTGGTCGATCCCATCGCCGGCAGGATCACCCAGCGGGTGAACGTACGGCCCGAGGCCGTGTTCGGCTGGTGGGACGAGAGCCACGTCATCGCCGTCATGCCGCACGGGGGCGCCTACCGCCTGTCGGTCGTGGACCTCCGCGGGCAGGTGACACGCGTGCTCGCGGACGTCCCCGCCAAGACGTGGGCCGCCGAGTTGTGGCTCTCCTTCACCCGCAGGTCATAGGTAGAGCCCGGTGCCGTGGTCGGTCTCCTGCGTGGCCACCGCGTGCAGGTCGCGCTCGCGCATCACCAGGTAGACCTGCGCGTGCACCTCGACCTCGAACTGCTCCTCCGGGTTGAACAGCACCTTGTCGCCCACCTTGACCGAGCGCACGTTCGTGCCCACGCCGCACACCTCGCCCCAGGCGAGCCGGTTGGCCAGCTTGACCGTCGCGGGGATGACGATGCCGGAGCCGCTGCGCCGCTCCTCCGCCTCCTGCTCCAGCTTGATCATGACCCGGTCGTGCAGCATCTGAATCTCGAACTTGGGCTGTTCCACGGCTCAAGTGTATGAGTCACCGCACCCCCTGAACCGCGGGACGCCGTGACCGCCTTCCCGGCCGGAAGCTCTCGTGGCAGGATGCAAACATGATCATGGCCTTCGGTGAGACCGGCTGGCAGTGGGTGAACGCGCCCCGGCAATGGACCGTCGACGACGGCCTGACCCTGTTCTGCGAGCCCGGCACCGATCTCTGGAACGCGACGCACTACGGCTACACGTACGACACCGCCCACATGTTCGGCCGCACCCTCCCCGGCGACCTGCGGCTCGAGGTGACGTTCAGCGGCGAGTACGCCGAGCAGTACGACCAGGCCGGCGCGGTGCTCAGGATCGACGAGGACAACTGGATCAAGGCGGGGATCGAGCACGTCGACGGCGGCTTCCACCTCAGCACGGTCGTGACCAGGCAGTTCTCCGACTGGTCGGTGCTGCCGCTGGACCGCTCGCCGCGGCGGGTGACGTTCGCCCTGGAGCGCGCGGGCGATGCGGTGACCGTCCGCTACGGGCTGGACGACGATCCGCCCGAGACCATGCTCCGCCTGGCCTACTTCCCGCCCGGCCAGGCCGCGCTCGCCGGCGCCATGGCCGCCGCCCCCGTCGGCAAGGGGTTCGCCGTCCGCGTCGCCGACATCGACATCACGGGAGCCTGAGCTCGGCGAACACCGGGCGGTGGTCGGTCCGCCGCAACGACAGCACCTCGAACGCGCGCACCGCCATGCGGGAGTCCGCCAGCACGTGGTCGATCGTCACTCCCGGAGACTGGACCAAGGACCCGTTCTGCGGCCAGGTCGCCACGAACCCCTTCCCCATGACGTCGGCCGCGTCCCGGTAGCCCGCCGCCAGCAGGTCCCGCATCGGCAGGTGATCGAGCGTGGCGTTGAAGTCGCCCGCCAGCACCCGCAGCGCGTCGCCTCCGCGCGGCAGCGCCTCGAGCCCCGCCTGCCAGCACGGCTGGCGCCCGTACCGCTTGGGCGCGCACGGGTGCACCGACACGACCTCGATCCGCGCCCCGCCGGGATGCTTCAGCCAGGCCGTGGCCTGCCCGAACGCGCCCTTCATGATCAGCTTTCCGGCTTCGAGCGGGTACCGGGCGTACACGGCCGACCCGCCGACGCCCAGCCGGGGATGGGTGACCGCGTGCGGGAGGACCTTGCGCACGCCCGCCTCGTCCAGCCGCTCCATGGCGGCCGGCGTGAACTCCTGCAACGCCAGCACATCGGGCCGCAGCCGGTCGACCAGCCGCATCAGCTCCTCGGTGTCGGCCTGGCCCACCAGCAGGTTGGCCGCCAGCACCCGCAGCCCCGGCCCCTTCGCGTCCGGATTGCCGTCGGTGAGCGCCCGCGGCAGCACGGCCGGCACCAGCGCCAGCACCGCCACGAGCGCTACCGTGCCCGGCGCCCGCTGCCGCAGCGCGCACGCCAGCAGCCCGGCCACCACGGTCGCCACCGTCGCGTACGGCGTGAACGCCACCACCGGCACCCACGGCCAGTCCGGCTCGAACCCGCTCAACCGCACCGCCGCCCACAAGGCGCAGGGAACAACCGCAATCCAGCTCAGCCATGTCCGCACGTCCTGTATCGCCACAAGTCCCACCATGGGTTCACGCCATAAGGTGTGCTCCATGCATGACGCGGAAGCCCGGGTACTGAACGCCCTCGACGACGCCGAGACCGTCACCTTGCTGGCCGACACCGTCAGGGTGCCCAGCGTCACCGGCACCGACGCCGAGTCCGAGCTGCAGCACCGCTTCGCCCGACTGCTCACCGAGGCGGGCATGGACGTGGACGTCTGGAAGCTCGACCTCGCCGGCCTGACCGGCCGCCCCGGCTTCCCCGGCACGGAGGCGCCCAGGACCGAGGGGTACGGCGTCGCGGCCGTGACGCCCGGCGAGGGCCCGCCCGCGCTGGCGCTCCAGGGCCACGTGGACGTCGTCCCGACCGGCGACCTCGCCAAGTGGGAGGGCAGCGACCCGTTCGCCGCCAGGATCGCCGGCGACGTGCTGCACGGCAGGGGCGCCTGCGACATGAAGGCCGGGCTGGTCGCCAACCTGGCCGTGGCCAGGGCGATCAAGCGGTCCGGGGTGCGGCTGGCCAGGCCGCTGGCCGTGCACTGCGTGATCAGCGAGGAGGACGGCGGGCTGGGCGCGTTCGCCACGCTGGCCAGGGGCCACACGGCGGAGGCCGCCGTCATCACCGAGCCCACCAGCGGCGCGGTCATCACGGCCAACGCGGGCGCGCTGACGTTCCGGCTGGAGATCGCCGGTCGGGCCGCGCACGGCGCCACCCGGTACGAGGGGGTCAACGCGATCGAGGTGTTCTGGCCGGTGTTCGAGGCGCTCAGGCGCCTGGAGGCCGAGCGTAACCGGGATGTTCCCGGCCTGTTCCAGGGCAACGCGATGCCGTACCCGATCGAGATCGGCACCGTGCGGGCGGGGGACTGGGCCAGCACGGTGCCCGACCTGCTGATCGCCGAAGGACGGCTCGGCGTGCGGCTGGACGAGGACCCGGCGGCGGCGCGGGCGGCGTTCGAGCAGGCGGTGGCGGAGGTCGCGCATCCCTGGCTGCGGGCCAACCCGCCGGTGGTGACGTGGCCGGGCGGCCAGTTCGCCAGCGGGCGGCTGCCCGCGGGTCACGAGCTGCTCGGCGAGGTGCGCCGGGCGGTCGCCGACACGACCGGCACGCAGCCCGCCGAGTCGGCCGCCCCGTACGGGAGCGACCTGCGGCTCTACACGGCAGGCGGCATCCCGACGCTGCACTACGGCCCAGGGGACGTCCGGTACGCGCACGCCCCCAGGGAGCAGGTCAGGCTGAGCGAGCTGCGCACGGTCACGCGGGCACTGGCACTGCTCGCGGTGCGCCGCTGCGGAGCACTTTGAGCAGCGCGGGCGGGCTCATGACGTGTCGCGGTCGAGCACCGTGACGCGGGCGAACAGCCGGGGCAGGGGGCGCGACCGGTAACATGCTCGCGCCGATGACGACGGCGTTGCGGGCTACGCCGATTCGACCGGCAGGCCGGCCTCGACCCAGTCCTCGATGCCCTCGGCGTACCTGCGGACGTCGGTGTAGCCGAGCGCCTCCAGCCGGGTGGCCACGGCCTTGCTGTTGGGGCAGGACGGGTTGGTGCAGTACGTGACGATGGGGGCCTCCCTGTCGGGGAGCAGCGCGGCGGCACGGTCGGCGACCTCGCTCTCGACCAGGGAGATCGCGCCGGGCAGATGCTGCTGGGCGTAGTAGTCGCCGCCCAGCGTGTCGACCACCGTCACGGTGCCCAGGGCGGCCTTCAGCTCATCACGGGTGATGACGTTCATGGTGTCCTCCGCAATAAATGGACTACAGTCCGGTTTGTGGATGATGAGGAAATTACCGGACCGCAGTCCGCTTCGTCAAGCGCGCCTCTGGAGCTGTTGCGTGCCCGGCCGCCCAGAGAGCGCGCGGACGCGGCACGTAACAGGGAGAAGGTGCTCGCCGCGGCGGCGGAGCTCTTCGCGGAGAAGGGCGTCGAGGCGGTGTCCATGGACACGATCGCGACGGCGGCCGGGGTGGGCAAGGGCACGCTGTTCCGCCGGTTCGGCGACAAGTCAGGGCTGGCCGTGGCGCTGCTGGACGACCGCGAACGCGACCTGCAGCAGCGCATCCTGTCCGGCCCGCCGCCCCTCGGGCCCGGAGCGCCCGCGCGCGAGCGGCTGGCCGCCTTCGTCGCCGCGTACCTGCGCTATCTCTTCGATCACCTGGATCTGGTCCGCATGTCGGAGACCGCCAGCCCGGGCGCGCGTTACCGCATCGGCGCCTACCGGTTCTGGCACCGGCACGTGGCGATCCTCCTCGCCGAGGCCCGGCCGGACGGCGACGCCGGGGTCCTGTCACATGCGTTGCTGGCCGCCGTGGGCGCCGAGGCGGCCGGTGTGCTGAAAGACGAATACGGCCAGGACCGGGCGGTGAGCGGCATCACCGACCTGGCCCTGGCCGTGGCGAATCCAGGCTGACGGGCCGTCAGGCGGAAGCGGTGCTCACCCGGCGGCGGGCCTCCGGGACGATGAGCGGGGTGCCGGACTGCGGGTCCGGGATGATCTCGCAGCGCAGGTCGAAGACCTCGCGCACCAGCTCTGGGGTGACGATCTCGGCCGGGTCCCCTTCGGCCACGATCGTCCCGGCCCGCATGACGATCAGGTGGGTGGCGTATCTGCACGCCTGGTTCAGGTCGTGCAGCACCGCCACCATGGTCCGCCCCGCCTCGTGCAGATCGGCGCAGAGATCGAGCACCTCGATCTGGTGGGAGATGTCCAGGAACGTGGTCGGCTCGTCCAGCAGCAGGATCGGCGTCTCCTGTGCCAGCGCCATGGCCAGCCACACCCGCTGCCGCTGCCCGCCGGACAGCTCGTCCACGATGCGATCGGCCAGCTCCGCCACATCAGTGGCCCGCATGGCCTCGGCCACGGCCGCCTCGTCGGCCCGCGACCACTGCCGCATGAGCCGCTGGTGCGGGTAGCGGCCCCGGGCCACCAGGTCGGCCACGGTGATCCCGTCCGGCACGATCGAGCTCTGCGGCAGCAGGCCGAGCCGCCGCGCCACCTCCTTCGACGGCAACGACGTGATGACGCTCCCGTCCAGGTGCACCACGCCGGTCTTGGGCTTGAGCATCCTGGCCAGGGCCCGCAGCAGCGTGGACTTGCCGCACGCGTTCGGGCCGATGATCACCGTGAAGGACTCGTCGGGGATCGCCACGCTGAGGTCCGTGGCCACGACGCGCTGGTCGTAGGCGAGGGTCAGGCCGGTGCCGGACAGACGTGCATCGGGCATCAGTGGCGGTCCTTTCGCAGGAGCAGAGCAAGGTACGTGCCGCCGATGGCGGCGGTCAGGACGCCGACGGGCAGCTGGGTAGGCGCGAGCAGCCGTTGTGCCGCCAGGTCGGCGCCGGTCAGCAACACGGCGCCCATCAGGGCGGAGGCGCCGATCGTGACCCCGGGGGAGCGGGTCAGCCGGCGGGCGAGCTGGGGCGCGGCGAGCGCGACGAAGATGACGGGCCCGGCGGCGGCGGTGGCCACGCCGGACAGCAGCACGCCGGCCGCGATGGCCACCGCGCGGACCGGCTCGACTCTGATGCCCATGGCCTTGGCCGCGTCGTCACCCATCTCGATCATCCGCATCGGCCGCGCCACGTACAGGCACACGGGCACGAGAACGGCCAGCGCGATCGCGACCGGGATCGCGTGATCCCAGCCGCGCCCGCTGAGGCTGCCGGTGAGCCACGCGCCCGCGGTGGCCGCGTCGTTGATGTTCGCCCTGGTCAGCAGGTACGAGTTGACGGCGAGCAACAGCGCGTTCGCCCCGATGCCGACCAGGACGAGCCGGTAGCCCTGCACGCCGCCGCGGAAGGCCAGCGCGTACACGAGCGCCGCCGTGATCACGCACCCGGCCAGCGCGCCGCCGGCGATCGTCATGGCCGAGCCGCCCGCGACCACGGCGATGATGCCGCCCGTCGAGGCGCCCGCGGTGAAGCCGATGAAGTCGGGGCTGCCCAGCGGATTCCTGGTGAGGCTCTGGAAGATCGCGCCGCTCATCCCGAACGCCGCGCCGACCAGCAGCCCCGTCACGACACGCGGCGCTCTGAGCTTGCTCACGATCAGTTCGGCGACCGGGGTGCCCTGGCCGAAGAGCGCGGTGATGATGTCGGGCACGGGCACGGTGAACTCGCCCGTCGAGATCGCCGCCACGGCCACCAGGCAACCGGCCAGGAGGAGGGCGACGCCGGCGAGCAGGGCGCGGGGCGCCAGCCGTACGGAATAGGGGCCGAGACGGACGTTCACAGCGCCGCCACCCGCTTCCGCCTGGCCAGCACGATGAAGATCGGCGCGCCGATCACCGCCCACACGATCCCCACCTGCACCTCTCCCGGCCGGGCGATGAGCCGGCCCACCACGTCGGCCCCCAGCAGCAGCACCGGAGCGGCCACCGCCGAGTACGGCAGCACCCACCGCTGGTCCGGCCCCACCAGCGCGCGCACGGCGTGCGGGACGATCAGCCCCACGAACCACAGCGGCCCGGCCGCCGCGGTGGCCGCCCCGCAGAGCAACGTGACCGCAACTCCGGTGAGCGCCCTGGTACGGCCCACGGCCACGCCCAGCGCCTTGCCCGCGTCGTCGCCGAGCGCCAGCGTGTTGAGCGGCCTGGCCAGCAGCAGCCCCAGCACGAGCCCCGCGACCATGAACGGCGCCAGCCGCACCAGCGTGTCGGCCGTCTGCCCGGCCAGCGACCCGGTCAGCCAGAACCGCATCCGGTCGAAGGTCTGCGAGTCCATGCGCAGGATGGCCGAGGCGATGGCCGTGGCGACCATGCCGAGAGCGACGCCCGCGAGCGTGAGGCGCACCGGGCTGGAGCCCGAGCGGCCCGCCGAGGCGAGCGAGTAGACCATCACGGACGCCAGCGCGGCCCCACCGAACGCGAACCACACGTAGACGGCGGGGTCGGAGAGCCCGAACACGCCGAGCGCCAGCGTGACGCCCAGCGCGGCCCCCTCGTTGATGCCCAGCAGCCCCGGGTCGGCGAGCGGGTTGCGGGTCAGGCTCTGCATGAGCGCCCCCGCCAGGCCGAGCGTGGCGCCCACACCCAGCCCGAGCAGCGTACGCGGCACGCGCAGCTCGCGGATGACCGTGTGGTCGTTGGAACCGTCCGGCGCGAGGAAGGCGTCGATCACCGTGGCGAACGGCACGGACCGCGCCCCCAACGCCACGCTCGCCATCGCCATCAAGACCAGCGCCGCCAGCGCCACCACCAGCCCGGTGGCCAGCACCGCGGGACGCGCCCACACCGGCCCTTTCGCGGGCTCTTCCGGGCCCTCGGCCGTCTCGACCATGGTCACCGCCGGGCGCACCCGCCCCCCTCTCGTCGACGTCAAATTTAGGCAAGGCTAATCTAATGTCCTCGTAGCAAGGCAAGCCTAACCTTAGGAGACGACGATGTCGGGACCGGTATTGGCGCGCAGGGGCTTCCTGTCGGCCACGGCAGGACTCGCGGCGGCCATGACCTTGGCGGCATGCGGCGACGACGGTGGCACGCAGACGCCTGCGACTGCCGGTTCCAGCGCGCCCGCGGCCCAGAGCTGGTCGTTCACCGACGACCGCGACAAGAAGATCGAGCAGCCCCAGGTGCCCTCCAGGATCGTGGCCCAGGTCGGCGCGGCCGCCGCCCTATGGGACTTCGGCGTGCGCCCCATCGCGGTGTTCGGCCCCCACAAGCTCAAGGACGGCAGCAAGGACCCGCAGGTCGGCAACGTCGACATCACCAAGGTCCAGGGCCTGGGCAACGTGTGGGACGAGTTCAACGTCGAGCAGTACATCGCGCTCCAGCCCGACCTCCTGGTCAGCAGCATGTACATCAAGGGCACCCTCTGGTACGTGCCCGAGAAGTCCAAGGACACCATCGAGCAGATCGCCCCGACCGCCGGCATCATGCTCACCGGCAAGAGCGCCACCGAGGTGATCGGCAAGTACGAGGAGCTCGCCGAGTCCCTCGGCGCCGACATGCGGGGCGTGCCCGAGGCCAAGGCCCGCATGGAGGCCGCCACCAAGGAGCTCGCCCAGTTCAAGGACCTCAAGATCCTCATGGCGTCGGGCGGCGCGGACGCCTTCTGGGTGGTCAACCCGCCCGAGTACCCGGACATCGTCCACCTCACCCAGGCCGGGCTGAACGTCGTCACTCCGTCCAAGGTGGACGAAGGCGGCTTCTTCCAGACGCTGAGCTGGGAGAACGCCGACGAGTACGACGCCGACGTGATCCTCTACGACACCCGCACCCAGGCACTCAAGCCCGAGGAGATGATGAAGAAGCCCACCTTCGCCAAGCTCCCCGCCGTCAAGGCCGGCCAGCTCTACCCGTGGAACGCCGAGGCGCCCTACAGCTACCAGGGCTACGCGGACTTCCTCGAGAACCTAGTGGCGAACGTGAAGAAGGCTAAAAAGCTCCTCTGACCTCGACGATCTCGGCGAGGGGGAACTCGAGGTAATCGCCTGCCTCCTCGCACCAGGCGTCGAGCGCGCCGCCCTTGAGCTCGCCGTGGCTGATCGTGGCGGTCAGCCCGTCGGTGAGCGTGATGCCGGCCCGCACGCCCCGGTCCACCACGAAGCCCAGCAGCGACTGCTGCGCCGTCGGCAGCCTGGTCGCCATCCTGCCGATGATCGCCCAGGTGCGGCCGCTCCTGTCGGCCTCCGCCCGGCTGGCGGCGATCAGCCGGCGGGCGTGCTCGCCCGGGTCGGGCGGCGGCTCGGCCAGCAGGTGAGCCGGCGCCTCCAGCTCGCCGGAGAACTCGGCCACCTGGCCCCCGGGCAGCAGGATCAGCTTGCCGTTGTTCGATTCCTCGCTGTCGGCGAGCTCGGCGGCCCTGACCCGGTGAATGGTGATCTCGCCGGTGTCGGAGACGGGCACCGGCGAGTAGCCCGTCTCCCGCAGCGCGGACAGCGTGCGCTCGGCCCCGGCCGAGCTCACCAGCACCGTGGGGGCGAGCAGCCGCAGGCCGAGGCGGCCCAGCCGCCGGTGTGCGGCGATCTCGGCGAGCAGGGCCGGGTCGCCGGCCTGGATGACACAGCCAACCGTGGTGACCGTCACCTCGCCGTGCCGGCGCGCGGTGTCGCGGACGAGGTATTCGAGCGGCTGCGGGATCGCGCCCACCCCGGCCAGCTCGTCGAGCAGCCCGTCGGCGTCGTAGCCGCGGTCGAGCGCCCGGCGCACGCTCTCGGCGGTGAAGCGCCACACCGAGGCGGCGCCCCGCGACTCGCGCTCGGCGACCCGGTCGAGCAGCGCCGCCAGCTCCGCCGACGGGGGGCCGGTCACCACCGCCGTCAGGTCGGGGCCGAACAACGCGCTCCTGCGTACGCTCGCCAGCGCCCGCGTGGACACCTCGACGAGTATGGGATCGTGCTCGACCACGGGCACGTCCTCGTCGTTCTCGTCCCCCGGCCGGGCGGTGAGACCCGACAGCGCGCGGCCCAGATCGGTCAGCGCGTCGTTGGCCACCAGGCCGAGCAGCCTGGCCTCGTCCAGCACGGGGGGCGCGCAGTCCAGCAGCAGCTGCCGGTCGATCAGCGGCGCGTGCCATTGGACGCTCGCGATGAGGCTGTCGCGATCGGCGAACGCCGCCCCGGCGGGCAGGTAGGCCAGCACCGACAACACCGACCTGCGCACCCGGGCCACGGCGCTGCCCGCGGGGTCGTCGCCGAGTACGGTGCCGTACTTGCCGTCGATCTTGCGGAGCGATGAGCGCTCCATGCGCCACCACGCCGACAGCAGCACCCGCAGCCGGGCCGAGCCCTCGTCCAGTCGCCACCGGTCGAACCGCTCCGTGGGCACGAGCCCCCCGGAGGGCTCGTCCCAGGCCAGCAGCCTGGCCACCGCGCAGATCTCCAGCAGCAGGCGGGTCTCGTCCTCGTCGCAGCCGGTCTCCTTGGCCACCCTGCGTACCTCGCGCACGCCCACGCCGCCGGTCTTCAGCAGCGGCAGGGGCGTCTTGGAGGTGTTGTCGAGGAGCGCCGCGCACCGCTCGACCACGTGCGGCGCGGCCAGCGTCATCAGATGGTCGACCTCTTCGGGGTCGACCGGGATCGTGGCGACCTCGGGCGCCGCGGGTATGAAAGGCGGGTGGTAGCCCGGGCCGCGCAGGCAGATCGCCACCTCCCGGGGAATCTCCGCCATGTGCCAGCTGGGCCGGAAGAGCAGCCCGTGGTCGGCGCACCACTTCTCCGGTGTGCCGGGGGTGACGAACCGGCCTCCGTCCACGGGCAGCGCCGGCCCTTCCTCAGCGAACCGGTCGAGCAGCGCGGCGGTGCCGGGGGGAGCGCCCTGGGTCAGCGCCCTGATGCGCTCGGCGTCGGCGAGCGCCTCGGCGACGCGGGCGATCGTGCGGCGTTTGTGGGTCTGCGCGGGCAGGCCGAGGTTGCGGGCGAGCGTGCGCAGCGCGTCGTTGCTGATCGTCCAGGAGTTGAGGTAGTGGTCGAGGGGCTCACCGAGGCCGAGCGGCGCGGCCCACCAGCGCGCGACGCCCTCCGCCAGATGGATCACGCCGTTCTCGCCCGGCCAGGCCAGCGCGTGGTCGTAGAGGTGCTCGAGCCAGGCGATCACGTCATCGGCCGGCGCGTCGACGAAGGCCGCGAGCCGCTCGGCGGTGGGGTCGCGCAGGGCCAGCGCCGCCTCGGCCAGCTGCAGGCAGGGCAGCGGCAGCCGCTGCAGCGTCTCCATCACGGCGAAGCCGTTGCCGAGGCGCTGGGCGAGCGTGTCGAGCCGCCGCGGCCACGGCGCGGCGATGGCGTCGGGCCTGTTCGCCAGGATGCGGGCAAGCCTGTCTTCGTCTAGTGTTCGCAGCCAGCCGAGCAGGTGATCTTCCATCCGTCAGCACTCTCATGGGGTCGCGCGCGGGACTCACCGTGAGCCATGACCATCCACGGTAATGCAGATCACCCACGGTCAGGAGAGGACTGCCCAGACGATCTTCCCGTGAGGCGCCAGCGCCGACCAGCCCCAGCGGTGGCTGAGTGATCCGACGATGTGGAGTCCGAGGCCACCGGTGTCCAGGGGGCCAGGGTATCGCAGCACCGGCACCGACGCTCCTGGATCGGTGAAGGCGCACGTCACCAGCGGTCCGTGGCGGACGAGGGACATGTGGACGGGGCAGTCGCGGTGCGGCTCGGTCAGGCGCAGGCCGTGGCGCAGCGCGTTGGTCGCCAGCTCCGAGACCACCAGCTCCATGTTCTCGACCAGCTCGCCGAGGCCCCATCCCGTCAGGGCGCCGGCGGTGAAGCTGCGGGCGGAGTGGACCGAGGACGGCGTGGGCGGGAGCACGAACGTGGCGCTCGCGCAAGGCCCGGGAACCAGCAGATCGCGTGCCGCCTCCGGCCACCAGCCGACCGGGGGCCACCAATCGAACGTGGTCCATTGGCTGGGCGGCGCCGTGGTGGATTGCACGTTGATCATTCTGCGGCAAACTCGCGTGCAGGTGCAAGAGCGAATGCACGTGCAGACAACCTATGCACGCGCTACGGTTGGCCATCAAATGGTCAATATGGGGGAAAGGGGATCTTGTCCGCGGCCCATGATCTTTCGGCCGTGAAGTGACAGACTGTGTCGCAAGGAAACGACCAAGGAGCAGCACGTGTCCATTGATCCGCCCGGTTCCGGTTCGACCGTTCGGCGCATCATGCTGGGGGCGAGTCTGAGGCGCCTGCGTGAAGCCAGCGGACTCGACCGGGCACAGGCCGGATTCCACATCCGTGCGTCCGAGTCCAAGATCAGTCGTATGGAGCTCGGCCGCGTCGGATTCAAGACACGTGACGTGGAAGATCTTCTCACCCTGTACGGCGTCGTGGACGATGCCGAGCGCCGGGCCTTGCTGGAGATGGTTCGCGAGGCCAACACCCCCGGGTGGTGGCACAAGTACTCGGCCGAGCTGCCCTCGTGGTTCACGACTTACGTGGGCCTGGAGGAGGCCGCGAGCGTGATCCGCACCTATGAGGTGCAGTTCGTGCCGGGCCTGCTGCAGACGGCCTCGTACGCGCGATCGGTCTTCCAGCTGGGCCACCCCGATGCGGGTCCGGACAGAATCGATCGCCGTGTGCATATGCGCATGCAGCGTCAGGAGCGCTTCAGCCAGAAGGACGGACCCCGGCTGTGGGCCGTCATCGACGAGGCGGCGCTCATGCGGACCATCGGCGGGCGTGAGGTGATGCGCGAGCAGCTCCAGCATCTGCTGGAGGTCGCTGCCCTGCCCAACATCACCATCCAGGTGATGCCCTTCAGGTTCGGCAAGCACGCCGCCGAAGGGGGTGCGTTCAGCATCTTGCGGTTTCCCGAGTCCGACTTGTCGGACGTTGTCTACGTCGAGCAGCTTTGGGGTGCCCTGTACCTGGACAAGCGTGAGGACATCGATCCGTACCTCACGGCCATGGAGCAGTTGTGCGTGGAGAGCACCACGCCAGGAGGCACCGTCGAGCTCATCGGCGGTCTTCTCAGAAAGATTTAGATGAACCAGACCTACAACGGCATGCCTGCGACCGATCTGACGCAGGTCGCGTGGCGTAAGAGCCGCTACAGCAACTCGCAGGGCAACTGCGTGGAGCTCGCGCAGCTGCCTGACGGCGGGATCGCGGTCCGCAACTCGCGCTTCCCCGACGGCCCTGCCCTCATCTACACCCGCGACGAGATCCGGGCTCTGGTGCTCGGGGTGAAGGACGGAGAATTCGACGGCCTCCTCGTGTAACGCCGTGTTAACCTCCGGCGCGCCTGCTTAACGGGGGCGCGCCGGAGGCGTAACCGCCCGGCCTCGTGCTCAGGACAGGATTCAGGTCATGCTCGACCAGATGACCCTGTATCCGATCGCCGACGACGTGCTGTTCGCGCCGGGCGGCAAGGTCGTGATTCGCACTTATGGCGTGGCGCCGGCGACCACGGGCGCCTCCGTCTCCTATCGGACGTGGGTGACCGGCATCCGCGACCAACCCCGGTACTGGCACTGGGGCCACTTCGAGGACGCCACCTCGGGACACCGCAGGGTGCTCGAGTGGCTCACCGGCCGGGGACCCCAACCTTCCCAAGCGCTGGCCTGATCGCTATCCTCATGCCAAGCAACCGCTTGGTAGAGGAGGCGTGGTGCGGCGCGCGATCCACCTGCTCGAGGAGGTCGACTTCAGGCCGATGAACTCCAGGCGGCCGCTGGAGTACCTGACCTGGCTGACCGACTACAAACGCGAGGACGAGACCCGCACCGATCCAGAGCTCACCGCGGGGAAATCCATCAGATCCCGCGAGATCGACCTCGTCGGAGCCTTCTACGCCGTCGGCATCACCGGCCACCCGCAGTTCAAGGCCGTCACGCTCTGGGACTGCCACGGCGGCTGGGAAGGCGGCTGGCGGCAGATGATGGAGATCTACCGAGGCGTCGACGCCAAGCTGTTCCTGTCCGACATCGACGATCTGCGCTTTTCCGCGTTCTCGCGGCCGCTCGGCGCCGCGCCCGGCTGCCCTCCGCTGGCCGAGGCCCCCGCCGCCGAGCTCTACCTCTTCGAGAGCGCCCGGGTGCGTCCCGGGGCCGCGCTCGACTACCTCGCCGCCGTAGGCGCCGAGCGCGCCCCGCTGCTCGCCGAGCATGGCCACACCCTGGTCGGCCTGTACGAGGTGCTGTTCAGCGACACCGAGGCGGTCACCTTGTGGGCCGTCTCGCTCGACGACCACCTCTCCACTCAGCGCGCCCGCGATGCCGCGCTCGGCCTGGACGACGAGGTCGCGCCCGATTCCCGGCTACTGGACTGGGGAAAACGCGCCCGCGACTACCTTGACGGCCCGTGGCGTGAGACGCTTCTCGCACCGTTCCCCGGCTGTCGCCTGGCGCCAGGAGCCCTGCCGGGTTAGCGTCGGCTGCGGAGGTGGCCATGACGGATCCGTACCTCTACAACGGGCAGGGCCCCGACGATCACGTCGCCTCCTGCCCGGACTGCAGCGCGGCTCTCGCGCTCCTCGACCATCCGGAGGCGGCGCTCACGCCCCCGCCGACGCTGCGCGAGGCGGTGTTGTCCAGGGCGCGCCGCCGCCGCAGCCCGGCGCTGGTGGGGGTGGCGACCGTGGTGGTGCCGTACGCCGAGCAGGTAGCGATCATGGACGACCTGCTGGGCGAGCTGAGCCGGGACCAATGGGACGCCCCGGTCGCCAAACACGGCACGGTCAGGGGCATGGTCGAGCATCTGGCGGCCAATGACGCCACCATCGCCCAGTTCATGGGCGTGCCGGCGAGCGGCGCGGCGGCGGCGAGGGGTGTGACCGTGCACCGGCGCTGGCGCGAGCAGGCGGGCAACCTGCTCGAACGCGTCTCCTCCAGCAGCGAGGTGCTGCTCGGCGTCGAGGTGGCCCTGGCGGGGGCGCGGCCGGCCCGCGCGCCGCTGCGGCAGGCCATGATCCAGCGCACGTTCGAGACCTGGACGCACACCGACGACATCAGGGCCGCCACCGACCGCGCCTGGTCCCCGCCCCGCGACGAGCACGTGCACATGATCGCCGAGTTCGGCCTGGCGCTGCTGCCGCGCGCGCTGAAGGGGCCGCGCCGCGACGTGTCGGCGACCGTCGTGCTGACCGGGCCCGGCGGCGGCACCTGGACGATCCCGCTCTCGCCGACCTCCGACCACGTCGCCGTGCTCATCTCGGCCGACCCGGTGGGCTTCTGCCGGTTGCTGGCCAACCGATGGCCGCCAGACTCGTTCCCGTACGCCGCCGAGGGCGACCCCGTCCTCGCCCGTGACCTGATCCGTGCCGCCGCGACGCTGGGGTGTGACTGATGGCGAGGGAGTGCCGTCGCCTGGAGACCTCACAGGGTGAGGCCCATGAGCGCTGACATGGAGTTGTGCGCGCGGCTGACCGCTGGGGACCTGGACGCGCTGGCCGACGCCTACGACGAGCACGGTCCGCACGTGTACGGGGTCGCCGCCAAGATCACCGGTAGCCAGCAGTACGCCGAGGAGATCACCCAGAGCGTGTTCGTCGCCCTGTGGGAGCAGCCCCTGGCGTACGACCCGAGCCTCGGCTCGTTACGCGGCTGGCTGGTCAGCCGGGCCCTGCACGAGTCGGCGCTGCGCTCTAAGGTGAGTTGACGGGCGCGTTCCAGGTCAGGAGCACAGGCTCGGCGTGCTCGAACCCGAGCCGCGAGTAGGTGCCGGTGTCCAGCTTGAGCAGCCGGCCCTCCGCGGGCCCCAGGCCCAGCCAGCGGGCGGCCAGGACCCGCAGGAAGTGCCCGTGCGCGATCAGCGCCACCCGACCCTCGGCCGCCCGGGCCCGCGCGATCACCCGGTCGGCGCGGGCGGCCACCTGGGCGGCGCTCTCGCCGGGGTGCTCGGCGTCGCCGGGGATCACGCCGTCGCGCCACAGATACCAGCCGGGGTGGCTCTCCCGGATCACCGGCGTCGTGATGCCCTCGTACCCGCCGTAGTCCCACTCCCACAGATCAGGATCTACCTCGTAGTCCGTCAGCCCGGCCAGCTCGGCCGTGCGCCGGGCGCGCTGGGCGGGGGAGACCAGCACGAGGTCGAACGACCGCTCCTTGACCAGGGGCGTCAGCGCCCTGGCCTGGTCCTCGCCGTGCTCCGTCAAAGGCAGGTCCGTACGTCCGGTGTGCTTGCCCGCCTTGCTCCATTCGGTTTCACCGTGCCGGAGCAGCAGCATCTCGTCCATGGACTCCATCATCCGGCACGCTTGACCTCAACCATGCTTGAGGCAGCAGGGTTGGTCGCATGGAAGCCATCAGACTGTATGAATACGGGCCCGCCGCGAACCTCCGCCTGGAAACCGTGCCCGATCCCGCACCCGGGGCCGGTGAGGTGCGCATCGCCGTGCACGCCTCCGGGCTGCACTTCATCGAGACCCTCTTGCGGCAGGGGCGGCCGGTCGGGCCGCATCCCGCGCCGGAGCTCCCGGCGATCTTGGGCGGGGAGGTCGCCGGGGTGGTGGAGTCGGCGGGTGAGGGGGTGCCCGCCGATCTCGTGGGTCGCCGCGTGGTGACGAACGACGTGGTCTCGGGAGGTTACGCCGCACTCGCCGTGGCGCCCGCCGACTCCTTGATCCCGCTTCCCGGCCAGGTGGACTTCGGCGTGGCGGCGGCCATGAACACCACGGGGGCCACCACGTTGGGACTGCTGGAGCTCGCGCCGTTGAGCGCGGACGACGTGGTGCTGGCCACCGCGGCGGCCGGGGGCATCGGGACGCTGCTCGTGCAGTACGCGCGCGCCGCCGGCGCCCGGGTCGTCGGGGCGGCCGGCGGGCCCGCCAAGGTCGAGCGGGTGAAGGAGCTCGGGGCGGACCTGGCCGTGGACTACCGGCAGCCCGGCTGGGACAAGCTGGTGCGGGAGGCGTTCGGCTCCGTGACCGTCGTCTTCGACGGGGTCGGCGGGGAGTTGGGCAGTGTGGTGTACG
>NZ_VCKY01000140.1 GCF_005889735.1 Nonomuraea turkmeniaca | reverse complement strand
GGGCGGGGGGCTTCGATGGCGGTCTCTTGGCGTGGGTGCCGGGGTGATGGGGTGGTTGAGGTGGGTTTGCGGCATGGGGTGTTGGTGAATTTCTGGGGCGTACGTGAAAAGCGGTTGCGGCAACCTTGGGTGCTGCTACGGTTACGGACCGTTGAGGGGTGAGTCCATGGACCGGCCCCACCATCGTGGGACCGGTTCGGGAATTCGGGAGGTCAAGTGGTGCGCGCGACGGTGCGGCGGTTGAGGGAGATGTCCCTCGCCGTGTGCCGTCCGCCCATGGCCGTCCCGGGGCAGGACGCGACTGACGATCGGGCTCACCGGATGGCGCGGTTCGCGGCCGGTGCCCGTCGGGTCGTCGTGCGGGCAGCCACGATCGGTGCCCTTGCGGTCGCCGGCTGGCTGCTCGCTGTTCTGTTCGGCATGCTCACCGCTGCTCCGGCGGCTGCAGAAGCCGCCGCGACGGCGAATTCCGCCGCGGACGCCACCGCGACAGCGAATTCCGCTGCCGCGGCAGCCCCGGATGCCGGTGCGGCGGTGGCCGGCGACTCGCCTCAGGAGTTCGCACCCCATGCCCTTGTGGGCTCGGACGACGGCTCGGCGTCGGACAACGCCGAGGCCATGGCCGGGCGCACGGTCGACGGGCTCAACAGCCAGCGGGATCCTGGCCTTCCATCACCGTCCACCGCCGGAAAGATCCTGGACACCAACGGCTTGGTGCCCAACGGCGGTGGCAGCGGCCCGTTCGGGTCCGCCACGGGGGACATCGCGAGGTCAGTCTTCGACCCGCGGCTCCAGGCGCGGCGTGCTGTTCCGGCGTACGTGCCGCCCCCGGTCGTCCGCACAGCGGCGGACGACCCTTCTTTCTCACCTGACTGACCCCCGCCTTCACATCACACTGGTCGCATCTTTCATGCGACAGCGGCGGAGCGCGGCTTGATCCCCTCCGCCGGCGGATGACACGTCAGTCAAACCGGTTCGCGGATCCGAGGTCTCCGCTGTGCGTGAACCTCACCCGGTCTCGGGCTGCCCGCGATCCGTTCAGGTATCCCCCCAAGAACCACTAGGAGCATTCATCATGCGTACGTGGGCCAAGGCATCGACCCCTGCCGCCCTTCTCGCGGTGGCGGTCATGTCGTTCGGCGGCGGCACCGCCCTCGCCGACACCTCAGGCGACGGTTCCGTCGGCGGCGGCAACCAGGTCGACCTGCCGATCTCCCTCCCCATCGACATCAGCGGCAACGCCGTCGCGGCGGCCGGCTCGGCAGAGGCCTCCTCGCAGGGCGGCGCGGAGGTCGTCAACGACGGCAGGAGCGGCATTTCCAGCAGGACCTCTGGCGACGGTTCGGTCGGCGGTGGCAACCAGGTCAACGCTCCGATCAGCGCCCCGGTCAACGCCTGCGGCAACGCGGTCTCGCTGTTCGGCAGCTCCGACGCCGGCTGCAAGGGCGGCGCGACCGTTCGCAACCAGGGCAAGGGCGGCGCGGGCGGCAACCGTACCTCCGGGAAGGGGAGCGTGCTCGGCGGCAACCAGGTCGTCGCGCCCATCTCCGCTCCGCTGAACGCCTGCGGCAACGCGGTGGCGATCTTCGGCGACGCCACGGCGGGCTGCAAGGGCGGCGCGAACGTCCACAACACCGGTACGGGCGCCGGCGGCAACCGCACCTCCGGTGACGGAAGCGTGCTGGGCGGCAACCAGGTCGTCGCGCCGATCAGCGCGCCGGTCAACATCTGCGGGAACTCGGTGGCCGTGTTCGGGCGGGCGTTCTCGGGCTGCAAGGGCGGCTCTTCCGTGAACAACGGCGGGCCGGGCTACCGCAAGCACCACATGAGCGCGGGCAACGACACCGACGGGCGCTTCGGGGTGGGCAGCGGCAACCAGGTCGTGGCCCCGATCAGCGTGCCGGTCGACGTCTGCGGCAACGCCGTGGGCAACGCGACCGCGGGCTGCGACGGCGGCGCCTCGGTTCGCAAGGCGGGCGCCGGCGGCAACCGCACGTCGGGGCGCGGCGGGGTGCTGAGCGGTAACCAGGCGGTCGCGCCGATCGCCGCGCCGGTCAACATCTGCGGCAACGCGGCCGCCCTGCTCGGGCACGCCTTCGCCGGCTGCAAGGGCGGCGCGAAGGTCCACAACTCCGGCGCGGGCGGCAACCGTACGTCAGGGCAGGGCGGGGTGCTGAGCGGTAACCAGGCGGTCGCGCCGATCGCCGCGCCCATCAACATCTGCGGCAACGCGGCCGCGGTGCTCGGAGCGTCCGAGGCCCACTGCAAGGGCGGAGCCGGCGTCTCGCAGCGTGGCGGCGGCGGCAACTGGACGTCCGGCAGGGGCGGGGTGCTGGCCGGCAACCAGATCGTGGCGCCGATCGCCGCGCCGGTGAACGTCTGCGGCAACGCCGTCGCCGTCCTGGGCGACGCCGCGGCCGGGTGCCTGGGCGGGGCCCACGTCGGCAAGCCCGGGCACGACGGCCCGTACCGGTTCTCCCACGCCGGCGCAGGCAAGGCCACCGCCGCGAAGAGCGGTCTGCTGCCCACGCTGGCCGCCGTCCCGGCTGTCGGCGGTCTCCAGGGCGTTCCGGCCGTGGGGGCGCTGGAGAGCGCGCCGGCGATCGGGTCGCTGCAGGACGTCAACGGTGTCACTAGGCACGTGCACGACCTGGCGGGCGGTGCCCAGCTGCAGGACGTCGCCGGGCTGACGCAGCAGGTGCCGCTGGTCGAGGACGCCGCGAGGACGTTCGGCCTGCCGCAGCTGCCCGAGCTGCCCGGCCTGCCCGGCCAGGCGCAGGCGCCGGCCAAGGCGGCGAAGACCGCGCACACCGGCCGCGCCGACCGCGGCTCGTCGGCCCGCTCGTCCTCCCCGCTCAGCCCGGCGACCGACCTGGTCTCCTCCACCCCGGTCGGCGGCGCGGTGAACTCCGTCACGCGCGGCCTGCCCGTCGGCGACATCGGCCTCATGAGCGCCGAGCAGCCTGCCGGCTTCACCGGGATGAACCCTGGCTCGCTGCTGGCCCTCGCGCTCGGCGCCATGTTCGCCGCCTCGGCGACGCTGTTCGCGTCGGCCCGCCGTATCCGGCTCGTCCGCAAGTAGCCTCTTCCGGCCTGCCCGGAAGTGAGGGAATCGGCGAGTACGTATACAGATACGGCTGCTGCTCACAGCCTGTGAGCAGTCAGCGATAGATGCTTTGCCCGTTCCGGGGGCGCGGCCCGGGGCGGGCAAAGCCATGTCCGCGCTCAAAGCGTGCGGCGTACCCGCATGACCTTGCGGCGCAGCCGTACGTGCCGGCTCCCGTCAGGGTGTACGCGTACGCGCGCGAGCTCCCACTGACCGTACTCTGCGTGTTCGGTCAGCAGTTGACGTGCTGCTTCGCGAGTGAGGTCGCGCGGTATGAAGATGTCCATGTAGGAGTAGTCGAGCACAACGATTAGTCTCCAGGGTGAGTCAGGGCGCCATGCCGCTCGATGGGGCTTATTCTGCGTGCTTGTGGGTGGACCCGGAAGGTAGTGGGTAGCCCGGGGGAAGGAAATTTCCGCGAGTCGGGTTACCTTTCAGTCTGTGCCGACTCCCGGCAGGGGGATTTTGCAAGCGAACAGCGAGGTAGGAAGCAGCGTGCCAGCCAAGAACGGCAGCGCCGGCGGAACACGCCTGGTGATCGTCGAGTCGCCCGCCAAGGCGAAGACGATCGCCGGGTACCTCGGGCGCGGCTACATCGTCGAATCGAGCATCGGCCACATCCGCGACCTGCCGGAGAAAGCCGACGACATCCCCGAGAAGTACAAGGGGGCGCCATGGGCGCGTCTCGGGGTGAATGTCGAGCACGAATTCGAGCCGCTGTACGTCGTCAACCCCGACAAGAGGTCGCAGGTCGCCAAGCTGCGGCAGCTGCTGAAGGACGCCGACGAGCTCTATCTGGCCACTGACGAGGACCGCGAGGGCGAGGCCATCGCCTGGCACCTGCGGGAGGTGCTCAAGCCCAAGGTGCCGGTGCACCGCATGGTGTTCCACGAGATCACCCCGCAGGCCATCCAGGACGCCGTGGCCAATCCGCGCGACCTCAACCTCCGCCTCGTGGACGCCCAGGAGACCCGGCGCATCCTCGACCGGCTCTACGGCTACGAGGTCAGCCCCGTCCTGTGGAAGAAGGTCAAGCCCCGGCTGTCGGCCGGCCGCGTCCAGTCCGTGGCCACCAGGCTGGTGGTGGAGCGTGAGCGGGAGCGCATGGCGTTCACGCCTGCCCACTACTGGGACCTGCAGGCGCTGTTCGACACCAACAAGCCGGAGGAGCGGCCGCGCGACTTCACCGCGACGCTGACCCAGGTCAACGGCAAGCGGGTGGCGCAGGGCCGCGACTTCGCCAGCACCGGGCAGCTCAAGAACGCCGACGTGCTGCACCTGTCGGAGGCGGCCGCGGGCGAGCTCGCCGGCCGGCTCCAAGGGGTGTCGTTCGCGGTCAGGTCGGTCGAGCGCAGGCCGTACACGCGTAAGCCGTACGCGCCGTTCCGGACGACCACATTGCAGCAGGAGGCCAGCCGGAAGCTGGGGTTCTCCGCGAAGTACACGATGCAGGTCGCCCAGCGGCTCTACGAGAACGGCTTCATCACGTACATGCGTACCGACAGCATCACGCTGTCGGAGACGGCGGTGGCAGCCGCGCGGTCACAGGCGATCAAGCTGTACGGCCGCGAGTACGTCCCGGACAAGCCCCGCGTCTACAGCAGCAAGGTCAAGAGCGCGCAGGAGGCGCACGAGGCCATCCGGCCCTCGGGCGAGGCGTTCCGGACGCCCGGCGAGACCGGGCTGTCGGGCGACATGTTCCGCCTGTACGAGCTGATCTGGCAGCGTACGGTGTCCTCGCAGATGAAGGACGCGGTCGGCGAGTCGGTCACGGTGAAGGTCGGCGGCAGGTCGGCGGCCGGCGAGGACGTCGAGTTCAGCGCGTCCGGCCGGACGATCACGTTCTACGGGTTCCTCAAGGCGTACGTCGAGGGGGCGGACGACCCGTCCACCGACCGCGACGACTCCGAGAAGCGGCTGCCGAACCTGGCCGAAGGCGACCCGCTCAGCGTGACCAGGCTCGACGTGGCCGGGCACTCGACCAAGCCGCCCGCGCGTTACACCGAGGCGTCGCTGGTCAAGGAGCTGGAGGATCGGGAGATCGGGCGGCCGTCGACGTACGCCTCGATCATCGGGACGATCCTCGACCGCGGCTACGTGTTCAAGAAGGGCACGGCGCTGGTGCCGTCGTTCCTGGCGTTCGCGGTGGTCAACCTGCTGGAGCAACATTTCGGCAACCTGGTCGACTACGACTTCACGGCCGAGATGGAGAAGGTGCTCGACGACATCGCCAACGACCGGGCGGAGCGGGTGCCGGAGCTGCAGCGGTTCTACTACGGCTCCGACGGCGACGAGGGTCTGAAGGAGATGGTCACCGACCTCGGTGACATCGACGCCAAGGAGATCAGCTCGTTCCCGGTCAGGGGATCGGACATCGTCCTGCGGGTCGGGCGCTACGGGCCATACCTGGACAGGGACGGCGCCCGGGTCAACGTGCCCGAGGACATGACGCCTGACGAGCTGACCGCGGACAAGGCCGAGGAGCTGTTCTCGCGGCCGACGGGCGACCGGGAGCTGGGACACGACCCGGTGACCGGGCACATGATCGTGGCCAAGGACGGCCGCTACGGGCCTTATGTGACGGAGGTCCTGCCCGAGCCGACCGTGGACGAGGAGGCTCCCAAGCGGCGGACGAAGAAGGCCGACGCGCCGAAGCCCCGTACGAGCTCGCTGTTCAAGACGATGTCGCTGGACACGATCACGCTCGAGGACGCGCTCAAGCTGATGTCGATCCCCAGGCTCGTGGGCGAGCTGGAGGGCGAGGAGGTCGTGGCGTACAACGGGAAGTTCGGCCCCTACCTGAAGAAGGGGACGGACTCGCGTTCGCTGGCCTCCGAGGAGGACCTGCTCACGGTCACCATCGACCAGGCGAAGGAGTTGTTCGCGCAGCCCAAGCAGCGCGGGCGGCGGGCCGCGGCCGCGGCGCCGCTGCGCGAGCTGGGCGACGACCCCAACTCCAAGAAGCCGGTCGTGGTCAAGGAGGGGCGGTTCGGCCCGTACGTGACCGACGGCGAGACCAACGCCTCCCTCCGCAAGGGAGACACGGTCGAGGACATCACGATCGAGCGGGCGGCCGAGCTGCTGGCCGAGCGGCGTGAGCGGGCGCCCGCGCCGAAGAAGGCCACCACCACCAGGAAGGCTCCTGCGAAAAAGGCTCCCGCGAAGAAGCCAGCGGCCAAATCGTAAGTAGCATCGAATACGTGGTGGTCCTGATCTTCGTCGGCCTCGTCCTGCTGGCGCACTATTACCTCTGGCACCGGTTGGTGCGTTCGACCACGGGCCCCGGGCGGCTGCGCAAGGCGCTGACCTGGGGCATGGTGGGTCTGTTCGTGCTGGTGGTGGGGACGTTCGTCAGCACGCGGATGGAGCTCGGGCACTTGCTGGCCTGGCCGGGGTACATCTGGCTGGCGTTGCTGTTCTACCTGTTCCTGTTCTTCGTGCTGCTGGAGATCCCGCGGGCCGTTGCGGGAGCGTTCCTGCGCCGGGCGGAGCGGAAACGGGCACGGGAGCCCGAGCTCGGGGCCGAGCGGACGCCGGAGCCCGAGCCCGTCGCGGTCCGGGTGAGCACCGCGGCGGCGGTCGAGGACGCCGCGCCGGTCGAGGCGGTTTCGCCCGTCGAGACGGTCCCGCCGGGTGCGGCCCCGCCGCCTGCTCCGCTGACCAGGCGGGTGTTCCTCGGGCGCGCCACCGCCGCCATCGCCGGGGCCGGTGCGCTGAGCGCGGTCGGGTACGGCGTCCCGAACGCCCTCGGCGATCCCGTGATCGAGCGGGTCAAGGTCACGCTGCCGAACCTGGACCAGCGGCTCGGCGGCCTGCGATTCGCCGTGGTCAGCGACATCCACTTGGGGCCGCTCACGGGCAAGGCACACACCGAGCGCATCGTCCGCATGATCAACGGGCTCCAGGCCGACGTCGTGGCGATCGTGGGCGACCTGGTGGACGGGTCGGTCGCGGAGCTGGGCGCGCTGGCGCAGCCGCTGAAGAGCCTCGAATCCCGCTACGGGGCATATTTCGTGACCGGCAACCACGAATACTTCTCCCCAGGCGGGTTCGCCGAGTGGATCGAGGAGCTGGGGCAGCTCGGCGTACGCCCGTTGCGAAACGAGCGCGTGGAGATCAGGCATCAGGGCGCCGTGCTAGACCTGGCCGGAGTGAACGACCTCAACGGGATCTCCCAGGGCGACGGCCCCGACTTCGACAAGGCGCTCGGCAACCGCGACACCAGCCGGTCCACGGTGCTGCTCGCCCATCAGCCGGTCCAGGTGGACCAGGCCGCCCGCCATGGCGTGGACCTGCAACTGTCCGGGCACACGCACGGCGGCCAGATGGCGCCGTTCAACCTGGTCGTGGGGTTGCAGCAGCCCGTGGTCTCCGGCCTGGCCACGGTGGACGGGGTGCAGGTCTACGTCACCAGGGGGGCCGGGTTCTGGGGGCCGCCCGTACGCGTCGGCGCCCCGCCCGAGATCACGATGCTGGAGCTGGCTTAGCGTAATTGAGTGGCTACGATACGCCATCGTGCCGTAGTATCCCTTCGGATACCCCCGGAGGTGGGCATGGTGTTTTCGCCGATGGAGACGGTGCTGGCGTCCGACGTCGCCACCTGGGCCGAGCGTGGTGGGCTTCTGTTCAGGCAGGCAAGACACGCCGCGAGCATGAACCAGAAGGCGCTGGCCAGAGTGAGCGGCACGTCCAGGACCACGCTGTCGGCCTACGAACACGGCAGGAAGTCGCCGACGCTGGAGACCGCGGGACGCATCCTGGACGCGGCGGGATTCCGGCTGGTGCTGGAGCCCAAGGTGGAGTTCGCCACCCGGGCGAGCGGCGACGGTCGCCCGTTCCACGTGCCGAGCCGGCTGCCGCGGCCGCCGGTCGCCGCGGCGCTGGGGGTCGCGCGGGTGCGCGATCGAGATTACGACCTGGCTGACCGGGACGAGCGGCGAGCGGCCTACGCGCTCCTGCTGCGGGAGGGCAGCCCCCAGGAGTTGCTCGATCACGTGGACGGGGTGCTGCTGGCCGACCTCTGGGAGGAGCTGGATCTACCGCTTGATATCCGTGGCGCGTGGGAGCCATTGGTGGAACAGGCTCGACATGGGGCGGGAGTTATCAATTGACGGTGTTTTCGGGGGACTCTTCGAGGTGTGTAACCTGCGCGCGAGGGTGCGCACGTAATACTCTCGCCACGAGCCGCCGGGAAATACCGGGGCGTCTCGTGCCCCGACCGCTTTCGCCTGACACCTGGATACGCTGAAATCGTCGCTCGCTTCCCCGGTCTGAAAGGCTGGGGCCTGCCCCGCCGAACGGGCGGGCCGGAGTGACCCGACCCACCACCCATGGGGAGGTGACCTTGGTGGCTACGTTGGACACACGTCAGCAGATCCACTTCGCCGTGCTTCCTCAGCGGCGGACCGCGAAGTCCGCGCCGGCAGACAACCCCCGAACGGGGACGAAACGGGACGCGGACGCCTATGGGCAGCGGGGTGTCCAACGGCTCCTGACGACGGCGCCCTTGCCGGGGGGCCGTCCTTTCCCTGTCCCGCTTTGCGGTAGTACGGTTCCTCTCCGGCCTGAAGGCCGGAGTATCCACGGAGAGGTCCGATGACAGCCCCTGGCCGACGCCGCCCCACCCACGTGCTGGCCAACGCGCCGTTCCGACGGCTCTGGACGGCCATGTCGGTGTGCAGTCTGGGTGACTGGCTCAACATCCTCGCGCTGACCGCGCTGGCCGCGAATCTCACCCAGGGCGACGACTACCGTGTGCAGTCGCTGGCCGTCGGCGGCGTCTTCGTCGCCAAGATGTTGCCGGCCGTGCTGCTCGGGCCGCTCGCGGGCGTGTTCGCCGACCGCTTCGACCGGCGGCTGACGATGTTCACGGCGGACCTGGCCAGGTTCGCCGTGGTGTTGTCGATCCCCATCGTCAACAGCTACCAGTGGGTCATCGTGGCGACCGTCCTGGTCGAGTGCGTCAACCTGTTCTGGGTCCCGGCCAAGGACGCCACGGTGCCCAACTTGGTGCCGAAGGAGCAGCTGGAGTCCGCCAACCGGCTCAATCTGCTGGTCACGTACGGCAGCGCGCCGGTCGCGGCCATGCTCTTCGCGGCGCTCTCCGTGGCGGGCGACCTGATCAGCACCATCGTGCCGTTCCCGGCCGGCCGGGACGCCACCGGGCTGGCGCTGGTCGTCAACGCGTGTGCCTACCTCGTGTCGGCGTTCCTGATCTTCACGTTGCGCGGCATCCCCAAGCGGGACGGCGCGATCTCGACGCCTTCCGTGCTCAAGCAGATCGTCGAGGGCTGGCGGTTCGTCGGGCGCAACCGGCTGGTGCGGGGCCTGATCATCGGCATGCTCGGGGCGTTCGCCGCCGGCGGAGCCGTGGTCGGCGTGGCCAAGATCTACGTGCTGACGCTCGGCGGCGGCGACGCAGCCTACGGTGTCGTGTTCGCCGCGGTCTTCGTCGGCATGGCGCTGGGCATGTTCTTCGGGCTCCGGCTGCTGCGCGAGTTGTCGCGGCGACGGCTGTTCGGGCTGGCCATCACGGTGGCGGGGCTGGTGCTGATCGCGATCGCGCTGGTGCACAACCTGGTGATCGTGGTCATGCTGACCGTGCTGCTCGGGGCATGCGCGGGGATCGCCTGGATCATCGGCTACACGTTGATCGGGCTGGAGGTCGAGGACGCGCTGCGGGGCCGTACCTTCGCGTTCCTGCAGTCGACCGCGCGTGTGACGCTGCTGCTCGTGGTGGCCGTGGCCAGCCCGCTGGCGGCCCTGTTCGGCGTGCACCAGCTGCGGGTGGGCGAGATCGCCTACCGGTTCGACGGGACCAACCTGGTGCTGGTGGTCGGCGGCGCGCTCGCGATGACCGTCGGCCTGCTCGCGCTGCGACACATGGACGACAGGAAGGGCGTCCCCCTGGCCGCGGACCTCATCGCCGCCGTACGCGGCGAGCGGTTCCCCGCCGAGGCGGCCGAGCACGTGCCCGGGCTGTTCGTGGCGTTCGAGGGCGGCGAGGGGTCGGGCAAGACGACCCAGTCGCGGCTGATCGCCATCTGGCTGCGCGACCAGGGATACGACGTCGTGCAGACGCGCGAGCCCGGCTCGACCAAGGTCGGCATGCGGCTGCGGGCCATCCTGCTCGACGCGGCCGAGCGCGGGCTGACGGCGCGGGCCGAGGCGCTGCTGTACGCCGCCGACCGGGCCGAGCACGTCGAGAAGGTGATCAGGCCGGCGCTCTACCGGGGCTCGCTGGTGATCACCGACCGGTACGTGGACTCGTCGCTGGCCTACCAGGGGGCGGGGCGGTCACTCGAGCCCAAGGACGTGTCCAAGATCAACGCCTGGGCGACGGGTGGGCTCGTGCCGCATCTGACCGTGCTCATCGACACGCCACCCCAGGTGGGGCTGACCCGGCTGGGTGGGGCGGTGGACCGGATCGAGGCGGAGCCGCTGGAGTTCCACGAGCGGGTGCGCAAGGAGTTCCGCGCGCTGGCGGCGGCCGCGCCCGAGCGTTACCTGGTGGTCGACGGCACGCAGCCGCTCGAGGCGATCACCCGGCAGATCCAGGACCGCATCCGCGACATCCTGCCCGACCCGGTGCCGAGGGAGTCGGAGGACGCGACAGGCACGATGCCGGCCATCCGCGATTGACCCACGGCCACGCTGCCCGACCGTCCCCCACCGATCCTTCGCGCGGTAAACGCACACCGGCGTGGCCTCGTCGCCTGCCGGCGGTGGCCAGGAAACGATCCGATGGAAGCCGAAGCCGCGTCCGTCCGGCAAGCCGGACACGTCACAACCGAGACGCACAGTTCCACCTGTGAACCGCAGGCTCGCATAGCGAGCGCCGGCGACAGTCCATACCCTTACCTCGTGACAGTTTTCGATGACCTCGTCGGGCAGGACAAAGCGGTGGCCGTGCTGTCGCGGGCCGCAGCAGCGGCCGGAGAGGTCGTCGGCGGCGGGCGGGGCGCCGGCATGACGCATGCCTGGTTGTTCACCGGCCCGCCGGGCTCAGGGCGGGAGGACGCCGCCCGTGCCTTCGCCGCCGCGCTCATGTGCCCCGACGGCGGCTGCGGCCACTGCGACCAGTGCCACCAGGTGCTGATCGGCTCCCACCCCGACCTGGAGTCCGTACGCCCAGAAGGCCTGTCCTACAGCGTCAAGCAGACCCGCGAGCTCATCCTGCGCGCCGCCGGAGCGCCGACGCAGGGGCGGTGGCGGGTCATCCTGTTCGAAGACGCCGACCGGGCCACGGAGTCCGCCGCGAACGCCCTGCTCAAGGCCATCGAAGAGCCTCCACCCCGTACGGTGTGGCTGTTGTGCGCGCCCGGCCTCGACGACCTGATGATCACCATCAGGTCGCGGTGCCGGCTGGTCACCCTGACCACGCCCAGCACCGAGGCGGTCGCCCACGTGCTGGCCACGCGGGAGAGCGTGCCGTGGGAGGACGCCAGGTTCGCCGCCAGGGCCGCTCAGGGGCACATCAGCAGGGCGCGGGCGCTGGCGCTGGACGAGGGCGCCAGGCGGCGCCGCGAGGCCGTGCTGAGCATTCCACGCTCGCTCACGGGGGTGGGGGAGTGCGTGACCGCCGCAGAGCGTCTGGTGAAGACGGCGGAGGAGGAAGCGGCCGCGGCCACGGCCGCACTCAACGAGAACGAGACCACGGAGCTGCGCAAGCTGTACGGCGAGGGCTCCACGGGCAAGGGACTCAACCGCGGGCTGGTGCGGGGCGGGGCCGGGGCGCTGAAGGAGCTGGAGGACCGGCAGAAGTCACGGGCCACCCGGATCAAGCGTGACTCGCTGGACTCGGCGCTGCTCGAGCTGGTGTCGTTCTACCGGGACGTGCTGTCCATGCAGTTCGAGGCCCCGGTGGAGCTGGCGAACGACGACATCAGGTTCGATCTCGATCAACTGGCCAAGCGGTCGACGCCTGAGGAAACACTGCGGCGGGTTGACGCGATCATGCAGTGCAGGGAACGGCTCGCGGCCAACGTCAACCCGCAGATCGCGGTCGAGGCGATGATGCTGGCCCTGCGTGGCTGACATTTCAGCAGGTGAATGAAGGCGTGAACAGGGTGGGCGGCGGCGTGGTCCGGGCGAAGTCCCGGCGTTCGTGGTTGTGGAGCGGCGCGGTGGCGTCCGTCGCGGTGCTCGTGGCGGCGGCGGTCGTTGCCAGATCGGGAGATGAGCCCCGAGCGGCGGCGGTCGTCGCCGGATCAGAAGGTGCGCCGGGAGCGGCGGTGACGCCCGGTCCTGCGGCCACGGCGGTCGATCAGTGGGAGTTCGTCGTCTTCCTGTGCACGCCGTCCTCGGCGTACTGCCGTAAGCGCGGTGCCACGGACAGGCAGCGGGAGGCGCTCCAGACGCACCTGGAGGCCATGCCGGAGCTGACCGGGCTCCAGTTTCTCGATCGCGCCGCCATGTACGCGGCCTTCCGCCGCGATTTCGCCGGGCACGCGCCCTTGCTGAAGAAGGTCAAGCGCACGGATCTTTCTGAGTCGTTCCGCTTCAAGGTCAAGCAGGGGACGGACCGGGACCGGGTGAGAAGCGACATCTTCGGGAGACCTGGGGTCGGCTATGTCGCGGATCTCGCAGAGGTCCATGGCGACCCCATGGCCGTGTCGCCGGAGTGGGACGCGGTCGTCTTCATCTGCGTGACGGGGACGGCCATGCCTGCCTGCGCGTCCGGCCGAGGCAGGAAGAACAAGAAGGCCGCGACGCCTGGCGAGAAGAAGGCGATCGTCGCGGCCCTCGACCGGACACCCGAGGTGGTGTCGTACGTCTTCGAGGATCAGAAGACGGCCTACCGGAAGTTCGCCGAGGACTTCTCGCACAAGCAGGAGCTCGTCGACGCCACCAAGGTCGCGGACATGCCGGAGTCGTACCGGCTGAGGCTGCGGCCCGAAGCCGACTGGAACGCCCTGACCGCCAGGCTGGCGCGGATGCCGGGTGTGTCGCAGGCGTACAACCAGAGGTGCGCGGACACCAAGGTGAAGCTGGTCGAGGAGTACGGATTCGACGACGTGCCCGGGGCCGGCGTGGTCGACGAGAAGGCGTGCGCTCCCGGTACGGGATAGGCGGAAGACAGCCCCGGTGACCGCGTGCCGAGCGCCGACTGTGGACTGCGCCCGCCGGACAGCAAGGTGTGCCGGATCGGCGGATAACCCGGGAATGCACCCGTCACCTCTGACCTTCCTCGCGTGGACCAACGTACTGTGGCATGGAAGGCCGAAAGGACCC
Source organism: Nonomuraea turkmeniaca (assembly GCF_005889735.1). Lineage (GTDB taxonomy): Bacteria > Actinomycetota > Actinomycetes > Streptosporangiales > Streptosporangiaceae > Nonomuraea > Nonomuraea turkmeniaca. The sequence goes on along the minus strand of NZ_VCKY01000140.1, from coordinate 14,338 downwards.
CTAGGTCGTCAGGAGGCGAGCTCTAGCCCATGGGAATGATCATGGCTGTGAGCTTCACCCGCTACGGGAGGCTCTACTACCTCGATCCCGGCGAGCACAGCCCGAAGGTGGGCGACAAGGTGCTCGTGCCGACCGACTCTGGTCCCGAGGTGGCGGAGTGCGTGTGGGCGCCGCAATATTCGAGCGAGGACATCGACGGGCTGCCGGTGTGCGCGGGGCTGGCGGGCGACGAGCACCTTTCGCGCGACGAGTCCAACAAGCGCCGCAGGGCCGAGGCGCGCAGCGTGTCCAAGCGCCTGATCAAGCGGCATTCGCTGCCGATGAAGGTGGTCGGGATCGACTACCTCGACGAGGACAACATCTATACCGTCTATTTCTCTGCGCCCCATCGGGTGGACTTCCGCGCCCTGGTCCGTGACCTGGCCCGCAACCTCCGTGCCCGGGTCGAGTTGCGCCAGATCGGCCCCAGGGACGAGGCGCGACTCCAGGGCGGCATCGGCCCCTGCGGCCGCGACCTGTGTTGCGCCACGTTCTTGAAGGACTTCGAGCCGGTCTCGGTCCGCATGGCCAAGGACCAGGACCTGCCGGTCAACCCGCTGCGGATCGCGGGCGCGTGCGGGCGGCTCATGTGCTGCCTGAAGTACGAGCATCCGCTGTACCAAGAGTTCCGGGCGTCGGCTCCGCGGGTGGGGGCGAGTGTGGAGACCCCGCAGGGGGCCGGGACCGTGGTCGGGCACAACGTGCCGTCCGACTCCGTTGTGGTGCGGCTCAATGACGGAGGCCGACGGTGTGCGTGCTCCAAGGCGAGCGTGTGCGCGCCGCGTAAACAACACGATGCCATGTATGGTGACGGGCCGTCATAGCCAAAGAAACGAAGCCTACCGCATATTCAGCCTTAAATGGACGTCACAATGAAGTAACTTTGCCGCGTGCATGGATGGTCAGACCATCCTCTGAGCAGTCACAATGAAACGCTCCGCTCCCCATCGTGGGCGTCACGCTCTCATGCGGCGCTGCGAGCACATTTTCCGTGCAGACGCTTCACCGGCTCTGCTTGACGTGCGCCCTTTTGGATCGGTGGAAATGATCGTGGTGGAGGATGAGGAGCTGGCTTCGAAGGTCGGTGATCTTCGTGAGGTTCCTCTTGCGGGAATGGGCGGTCCAGGGGAGAAAGTGGTCGACGAGATTTTGCAGCGGATTGTTCCTAATTGTAGAGAAATGCCCGCTGTGTCCGTTGCGGCCTTCCAGAACTCCATCTAGTTGTTGTGACGCAGGGGCGGCTGACCGGGGTGATCACTCCTTTTCGGCAGTTTGTGCTAAAAGTACATAGTCGATGTGATCTAGCCTGCAATCACTGCTACGTCTACGAACACGCAGATCAGAGCTGGCGTGGCCGTCCCAAAGTCATATCTCTCCACACGGTCGAACGCGTCGCGTCGCGGATAGCGGAGCATGTCAAGCAGCACGACCTCGAACAGATCGACGTGGTGCTGCATGGCGGGGAGCCGCTGCTGGCCGGGCATGAACGCCTGGCCGCGATCTCGACGGCGCTGCGCACGGCGCTCGACGGCCTGTGCCGGCTCGGCCTGCACCTCCAGACCAATGGCGTACGCCTCGACGACCGGTTCTGCGAGGTGTTCGCCGAGCACGGAATCCGGGTGGGCGTCTCGCTGGACGGCGACAGGGCGGCCAACGACCGGCATCGCCTGTTCGCCTCGGGCAGGAGCAGCCATGACCAGGCCGTCCGAGCCGTCGAGCGGTTAAGGAATCGGCCCGAGCTCTATGCCGGCCTTCTGTGCACGGTCGACGTGGCAAACGACCCGATCGCGGTGTACGAGGCACTGCGTGACCTGCGGCCACCCCGGATCGATTTCCTGCTTCCGTATGCGACGTGGGACAACCCTCCCGATCGTCCCTCTGAGACCGCCTACGCCGACTGGCTGATCGCGATCTTCGAGCGCTGGCAGGCCGATGGGCGGCCCACGTCCGTCCGGCTGTTCGAATCGATCATTCGGACCGGCCGGGGCGAGCCCAGCCTCACGGAGGCGGTGGGGCTCGAGCCGAGCACGATGATCGTGATCGACACCGACGGCTCGTACGAGCTGGTGGACTCGCTCAAAGTGGCGTACGACGGCGCCCCGGCCACGGGTCACGACGTCTTCCACCACGCACTCGACGAAGTGGGCTCGCACCCCGGGGTCCTCGCCAGGCAGGGCGGTGTGGAGACGCTGTCGGCCACGTGCCAGGAGTGCCCGATCGTCGCGAGTTGCGGCGGCGGGCTGTACACCCACAGGTTCCGGGCGGGTTCGTTCGACCACCCCAGCGTTTTCTGCGCTGACCTCTTCAAGCTGGTGTCTCACATCAACGATCAGACGAAGATATCCCCGCACACTGTCTCGTTCTCCTCGCTGGACTCGCTCGCGGCCGGCTTCGGCGGTGCGGCCGAGATCGAGCTGCTGGCCAATGCCCAGCGCAGTCTGCGGCGCGCGCTGCTCGCGGCGCTGCGCCCGAAGACCCCCGACCGGGTATGGGACATGTTCACCAGGCTCGACCAGCACCATCGCGACGCGCTCGAGGCCGTGCTCGCGCACCCGTACGTCCGGGTGTGGGCAGTGGAATGCCTGCAGGCCGATGGCGAGACGACGTATCTGGCGAACGTGGCGGCGGCGGCGATGATCCGCGCGGGTCAGGACGTCACGCTGCCGGTGGCGGTCGCCGGCGGCGCCGTCTATCTGCCCACGGTCGGCACGCTCCGCGGCGTCGACGGGGAAACCGTGACGCTGGTCGCTCAGCAAGGCCGGGTCACGGTGATGCGGGAAGGGGCGCCGGAATGGCACGCTGTCCGCACGGTCACGTGCGGTGATTTCTCGCTAGTCCTCGAGGACGCCGACCCGTACCGCGATTCTCACCAGTGGCCGGCGGCGGGGACGCTGAGCGACGACGAGGCGGCCGCGTGGCAGGATGCGTTCGAGCGGGCCTGGCTGCTCATCGAGAAGGAGTACCCGCAGTACGCGGACGGTCTGCGCAGCGGCCTGACCACCCTCACACCTCTCGCTTCGGCCGGCCACGACGTGAGCTCCGCCGCCCGCCACGCCTTCGGAGCCGTCGCCATGGCCCGGCCGGCCGACCCCGCGATGCTCGCGATGCTGCTCATTCACGAGTTCCAGCACGTGAAGCTGGGTGCGGTGTTCGACCTCCTGGATCTGTACGACCGATCCCACACCGGGCTCTATCACGCTCCCTGGCGGGAGGATCTCAGGCCGCTGGAGGGCCTGTTGCAGGGCACGTACGCGCATATCGGGGTGACGGACTTCTGGAGGACACGCCGTCACGCTGTGGAGGGCGCCGCGCGGGACAAGGCGGAGGAGGAGTTCGCCCGCTGGTGCGGTCACACGGTCGCCGCCACGGAAACGCTGCTCGCCTCCCGAGCGCTGACGTCGGTGGGCGAGAGATTCGTGGCGCGGATGCGCGAGACGGTCACGTCCTGGCAGCACGACGCCTGACTGGACTTTCGGCCCTGCCGAGGCCTCGGAAGGCCGCTCCCCGCGTAAGGGACGGCCCTTGTGCTCATCCGTGACCAGCCGAATACGGCCGGCGGGTCGCCGCCGCCTCGGATTCGTCTCTCTGCGTGACGGATTTCGGACGCGGACCCGATAACCGGATGGTGCAACCGGTCTCGTTCGCCATGCGGATATGCCGCTATACCAGGGCCTAATCCGAAATGACCGAAAATATAAAGGTCTATCCCTTTGACTGTGGCGGGCATCCGTGATCTCGGGCAAGCCTTATGTGGTTCTTCGAGGGTATAGTGAATCATTCCGGAGAGAGGGAGGTCGATGTCGGGAATGTCGGCTTCCGGGGGAAATGGGCAGGTGCCGTATTTCTTCATGAGTTACGCGCACACGCCGGTCGACGAGAGTACGGGAGGCGGTGACCCGAACAGATGGGTGCATCGGCTATTCGACAGCCTCTGTACCGAACTCCTCCAGATCACCAGCTTAAGGAAGGGCGCGCAAGCGGGTTTCCTGAGTCGTCACCCGCGTGCCGGTGACGAGTGGCCGGACGACGTGGCCCGGGCGCTCGCGACATGCCGGCTCTTCGTCCCGCTCTACTCGCCCCGCTACTTCGACAACGAGCAATGCGGCCGGGAATGGTCGGCCATTCAGCGACGGCTGAGAGCCCATGCGCCCGAACCGCCCCCGGTCATCATTCCCATCGTATGGTCTCCCGTTGATTTCAATGATCTGCCGGCCTGTGCGAGGGCCATTCCGTTTTACGAGGACGGCCTGTGGCCGGGCTACCGCAGCACCGGGCTGTACGGCGTGATCAAGATCTCCTTCAGCCGCCGCACCTTCCAGCGGGCCACCTCCGAGCTCGCCCGCCGGATCAAGCAGGTCGCTGAGCTGTCGCCGCTGCTGGAGGCGCAGGATCTGCCCCGATACTCCAAGCTGCCCAATGCGTTCGCCGGTTATCGGGCCGCGCAGAAGATGACGGTGACCGTGGTGGCCCCTCATCTCGGCAATCTGCCCGAAGGGCGAAACCCGTATTACTACGGCAGGACGCCGCACGAGTGGAACCCGTACCGGCATGAGACCGATCAGAGGTCGCTGGCCCATCAGGTGACCGCCTTCGTGCGGGTACGCGGGTACGGCGCCGAGGTCGGGCCGCTCACGCCTCTTGAGGACGGTCGCCGTGGCCCTGACGCGCCGGAGATGATGCTGGTGGACCCATGGGCCACCGACATTCCGGACACCTACGAGACACTGCGGCGGTTCGGCCGGCGGAGCACCCGATGGTTCCCGGTCGTGGTGCCGTGGAACAACGACGACGGAGAGACCACCGCCGCCGAGCCCAGGCTCCGCCGCAAACTGGGCGAGGCGATCCCCGGCGAACAGGGGGAACCGGCCGTACACAACGTCCGGTCCCTCGAGGACCTGCGGCGAGACATGCCCAAGATGCTGGCCCGCGTGTTCAACCGATATCTGCGGACGGCCCGGGTCTATCCACCACCCGGACCTTCCGCCAAGAGGCCCCGATTGATGGAACCAGGGAATGACGACGATGAGCGACGACAGTAACGGCCGGATCGTCACGTTCTACTCGTACAAGGGCGGCACCGGGCGCACGATGGCCGTGGCCAACGTCGCCTGGTTGCTGGCCGGCAACGGCCTGCGGGTCCTGGCCATGGACTGGGACCTGGAATCCCCGGGTCTGCACCGATTCTTCCGCCCGTTCCTCGACGACAGCGTGATGAGCGCGACGACCGGCGTCATCGACATCGTCAACGAGTACCGCTGGGCGGCGACGCGCCCGCGCGAGCACAGCGACAACTGGCATTTGGAGTACGCCACCGTGGTGCCGCACGCGGTTTCGCTGGAGTGGGCGTTCCCCGGAAAAGGCACGCTCGACTTCCTTTCCGCGGGCCAGCAGAATCGGGACTACTCCTCGCTGGTCGCGGCCTTCGATTGGGACACGTTCTACGAACGGCTGGCCGGCGGCCGCTTCCTCGAAGCCTTACGCGCCGACATCAAACGTCATTACGACTATTGCTTGATCGACAGCAGAACCGGTTTCAGCGATATCGCGGACATCTGCACCATCGACATGCCGGATATCCTCGTGGACTGCTTCACGATGAGCGACCAGGGCATCGACGGCGCCGCGCGGGTGGCCCGGGCGATCAGCGAGCGGCACGACCGGGAACGCCGGATCCTGCCGGTCCCCATGCGCGTGGACGATGGCGAGAAGAAGAAGGCCGATGCCGGACGCGCTTATGCCCGTGCCAAATTCGAGCGTTATCTGCGGCACCTGTCGCTCGACGAGCGGGACCGGTACTGGGGGGCGGTGGAAATCCCGTACAAGCGGTTCTACGCGTTCGAGGAGACGCTGGCGATCTTCGGGGACGCGCCAGGAGCGCCCGGTTCCCTGCTCGCCTCTTTCGAGCGTCTGACCAGCGCGATCACGTCCGGTGCGGTCACCACGCTCCCCCCGATGGAAGACCGGGTCCGCCAGCGCTGGCTGGAGGCGTTCACCCGCAAGGAGGCGCTCCAGCGCCAGGAGATCCTGCTCAGCTACGCGCCCGAGGATCGGATGTGGGCCGACTGGATAGCGGTCGTTCTCCGGCACGCGAACTTCCGGGTCATTCCACAAGCGTTGTCGGCGGCCGGTGACGGCGGCGGGAGCAGGATCGGTGAGGTCGCCAGCGTCGTCGTCGTGCTGTCTCCTTCGTACCTGCAGGATTTCCAGGCGGCGGACTGGGCGATGCCGCACGGCGACGACCTCACCCTGCAGCGGACCGTGACGGCCCTGCGCGTGTCCGGCGATCTGCGGGTGACCCCGCCCTTCTCCGAGCAGCCGGCCATCGACCTCTCCAGGCTCACTCCGGCGCAGGCCGCCGAGGCGGTGCTGCGTGCTGTCGGCAAACAGGGCGTCACCTTTGAAGACCCGGCCCTGCTGGGCGCACGTTTCCCCGGCACCGAGCCGGCCGTCTGGAACGTCCCCACCCGAAATGCCGCGTTCACCGGACGGGACAAGACGCTCGAAACGCTCCGCGATCAGCTCGTCGGCGGCAACCAGGCGGTCGTGCTCCCCCAGGCGTTGTACGGTTTGGGCGGTGTCGGCAAGACGGCCGTGGCACTGGAGTACGCCTACCGGTTCAGGGCCGACTACGACGTCGTCTGGTGGGTCGCCGCCGAGCAGGCGGACCTGATCAACCCCGCCCTCGCGGAACTCGCCCGCCGCCTGGGCCTGCCGGTCGGCGACAGCATCGTGGAGGCGGCAGAAGCGGCCCGCGAGGCGCTGCGGCGCGGCGATCGGCAGCGCCGGTGGTTACTGATCTTCGACAACGCCGGCGAGCCGGACGACCTACGGCACTACATCCCCACCGGCTCCGGACACGTCATCGTCACCTCGCGCAACCCCACCTGGGTCAACATCGCCGAACCGCTGGAGGTGGACGTCTTCAGCCGCGAGGAGAGCTTGGAGCACCTGCTGCGCACGGTGCCGGGACTCGCCCCGGAAGACGCTCTGCGGGTCGCGGAGGCACTCGGATATCTGCCGCTCGCCATCGCGCAGGCCGCGGCGTGGCTGAGCCAGACCGGTCAATCGGCCGCCGTCTACGCGGAACTCCTGAAGAGCCAGGCCTCCGCGGTGTTGTCGGCCAACCAGCCCGCGGACTACCCCGACCCGGTGGCCCGTACCTGGAACGTCTCGCTGGACCAGCTCAGGAGGCGCTCGCCGGCGGCCGAGCGGTTGCTCCAGCTGTGCGCCTTCTTCTCGCCCGAGCCCATCTCACAATCGTTGATCTACAGCGACGAGATGATGGACGTGCTCGTGCCGTTCGACGAGTCGCTACGCGGCGAGAAGCTCGTCCTGGGCCAGGTCATCAGGGAGATCAGCCGCTTCGCACTGGCCAAGATCGACCAAGGCGGCAACACCCTGCAGGTGCACCGGCTCGTCCAGGCGGTGATCCGCGGCCAGATGACCAGGGAGGAACGAGACGAGGTCTGTCACCAGGTGCACCGCATCCTCGTCGGCGCCCGGCCGCGGCAGGGCGAAGTCGACGACCCCGAGAACTGGTCGCGGTACGACCTGATCTGGCCGCACCTCCTGCCCTCGGACGCGGAGAACTGCGGGGAGGACGATACCCGGCAACTCCTCACCGAACGCGTGCGGTACTGGTGGAAACGCGGCGAATACCAGAACGCCCTGCGGCTCGGCCAGCGGCTGGCCGACTACTGGGAGCAGGTGTTCGGGCAGCTGGAAAGGCAGCGGCTGCACCTGCTGTCGAACATCGCGAACGTGCAGCGTTCCCTGGGCCAGGCACAGGAAGCGTACGAACTGGAGCAGTGGGTGTGGGCCCGCCAACGGGACACCCTCGGCGAGAACCACCCGCACACGCTGATGACCGCCGGCGGGATCGCCGCCGACCTGCGCGCGCTCGGCCAATTCTCCGCCGCGCTCGACCAGGACAGGAAAGTGTACGACCAATGGAAGGAGAATTACGGCGAGGACCACCCGCGTACGCTGCGGTCGGCCAACAATCTCGCCGTTTCCTACCGCCTCGTCGGTGACTGGCGCCATGCGGGCGAGCTCGACGGGCACATTTACCACCGCATGCTGGGCGTGCTCGGGCCGCTGCACCTCAACACGCTGGCCATGGCACAGAACCTGGCCAGGGACATGCGCGAGGCCGGCGAGTTCGAGCCCTCCATCGATTTGTTGCGGCAGACCCTGAAGCACTACACGGACCTGGCGTTCGAGGATTATCCCGAGGCGTTGTGGGCGACCAAGAGCCTCGCCGTGTCACTGCGCCGAGCGGGCCAGCGTACGGAGGCGCTGGAGCTCGCCCGCGACGTTTACGGTCGGTACCGGCGCCTGTATCCATCGAGTCCGGAAGCGAACGCCGCCGCCCTCGAACTCGCCTCTTGCATGTCCTCCACCGGAGACAAGGCCGCGGCCAGGGATCTGGCCCGCGACGTCATGAAGGACTACAGCAAACAACTGGGCCCTGAGCATCCCTACGCGGCCGCCGCCGCCAACAACCTGTGCACGTACCTCCGCGCGCTCGGCGCCCTGGACGAAGCCCGCGAACTGGGCGAACGCACGCTCGCTGCGCTCCGTAACCACCTCGGCGACACCCATCCGTTCACGCTGTCGTGCGCCATCAACGTGGCCAACTGCGCCGCCGACCTGGGCGACCTCGACGCGGCGGAGCGCATGGGGCGGAGCACGCTGGCCACGCTGTCCGCGGCCTTGGGCGCCGACCACCCCGACACCCTGGCGTGCCAGGCCAACCTGGCGATCACGTTGCGTTCGCTGGGCAGGGACGACGAGGCCGCGGACCTGCGCGCCGCAACGCTGGTCAGCGTGTCCGCCAAGCTGGGCGAGGCGCACCCGTGCACCGTTGCCCTCCACGAGTGGCGCCGCGTCAACCGCGACCTCGAACCCCAGCCGACCTGAGCCCCAGCCGACCGTGACCGCAGCCGACCGTGACCGCAGCCGACCGTGACCCCAGCCGGTCTGAGGCCTCAGCCGGCCTGCTGGCTCAGCTCTCGAGTGAGCCAGGGCAACACCCTGGGCAACACGCTGAGGGCGTCGAGATGCGCGACCCCTTGCTGGATGCGCACGACGGCGTTCGGAATGCGCTGGCCCAGCCAGCGAGAATGCCCCACCGGGGCGAACACGTCATTCTCGCCGTGCCACACCAGCGTGGGCACCCGGATGACCGCCGGATCGAACCCCCACCCCGAGCTGAACGCCAGCACGTCATCCACCCAGCCGTCCGCCGAGTGGCGCAGCGCCTCGGTGAAGTTACGAACCATCATCTGCCGCAGGCCGTGGTCGGAGACGATCCGGCGATCCGACTCCGACCCCTCCCGGCCGAGTGAGAGCACCTTGCTCTCGGGATCCGCCCGGATCTGCGCGGCCAGCGAGGCCAGGCGAGTGGCCGCCAGATGCGGCCCGGCCCGGGCCACGAGGTACTCGAAGACGTTCGACTCCGTCATGCCCGCGAACCAGTCGAGCCCTTCGGCGCCGTGCGGCGCGATGCTCACCAGCGCCGCCGCCCTCGTCGTACGCTCCGGCAACAACGCCGCGCAGGCGAGCGCGTGCGGCGCACCCCCCGACCGCCCCACCACCGCGAACCTGTCCACCCCGAGCGCATCCGCGATCGCCTCAATGTCAGCGGCGATACTGGCGACCTTCCGCTGCGGCATCCTGTCCGACAGCCCATACCCAGGCCGATCGAACGTGATCAGCCTGACCCCCAGCCTGTAGAGCACCTGCGCGCGCGGGGCCGGTCCGAGCCGGCTGCCGGGCGTGCCGTGCAGGAGGAAGATCGGCGTGCCCTCAGGCTTCCCCCGCTCCTCGACCGCCAGTCTTCTGCCGTCCGGTGCGACCACGATACGGGTCAAGACATCCCTCCGTCTGGTTGTGGAACCCGTCGCAGAGTGTTCGGCGATCGTCTTCTCTTGGAGGAACCCCGAGCAGCCGGACAAAGCAAGTCCAGACAGTACGGTCACAGTACTACGGGGGCGCGAGCCGGTGAATACCCGCGGTAGGTCACCGGGATGGGCCGGAGGACGGGGCGATCTGTCCGGGCATCGGATGATCGGTGGGAGCGAGAACCCCTCGGGCTCCTGTAGACTCTTTCACGCTGCACGGCACGCCGCCTTAGCTCAGTCGGCCAGAGCACTTCACTCGTAATGAAGGGGTCTGGGGTTCGAATCCCCAAGGCGGCTCCCAGCTCAAAGGCCCCTCGCGATGATCGCGAGGGGCCTTTTGCTAACACTCTTGATTACAGGCGCACTGTGCTGGGCCCTTGTATGTCCTATGAGATCCTCTGCCATGCCCGTAGCCAATGAAATGGCCGGCTGGTCCGTGGGCTTCCCCTCATCGTCGTGGAGTATGACGGACGCGATGAGCCAGGGGCACAGGGCGGCAGGTTCGGGGGGAAGCCGCTGGCGGTCGAGGACTGTCAGGTGGTGGCGGGCGGTGCTGGCTGCGACGGGGTGCATGGGGTCTGGAGCGTAGGGGCGAACCAGGTTCTCGCTGGAGGAAGCAGGAGCAGAGCCACGATGAGCGCGGACCAGGGTGCGGTGAGGACCCACGAAAGGGTGTCTTCGATCAGGAAATGGAAGAAGTCGAGCAGGGGGATGGCGAGCTGGACGGCGATGGTGGCGTGATGGACCCGCGGGCGACGGGTGCGCCACTGGTTCGCTAACCAGCCGGTGGCGAGCGGCGGAAGATAGAAGGGGGCGTAGAGCAGTTCCTCCAGGACGTCGTTGGGGTCGAGAACCAGCCCCACGATGAGCAGAACGATGCCGAGCAGGGTGAGTGTCGCCTGGAACCAGATCAGGTTCCGCGCAACCCTTACAGACAGGGGCATGCTGGAGGTCCACTTTCAGTTCTCGGGAGCGCGGCGGAGTGTCCGCGCGGACGGCTCGCCGTACCAATAGTCCCATTTCTTCGAGGCGGTTGATCTCGTCCGCTCGGAGAATGTAGCCGCATGTCCCCCGAAGTCCCCCAGGTGCCGAGAGGGGCAAGTCCCTTGCCGTGCAGCTCAAGGAATTGCGCAATCCTGGTGTATTGACGGACGCCTTTGGGAGTGGGCCTGATGCCGTGCTGGCCGATCATGTTCGCGACCCATAGCTCGGGCTCGACCTGCACCAGCCGGATTGCACCCAGCTGGAAGTCGTTACCAGAGCGGTGCCAGGCTCGATAGTCGGCTTCCGGCTGTGGCCAGCGCCGGGAGAGGGCAAGGACGAAGCCCTTGCCCCAGTCGTCGAGATCAACAGCCCGTCACAGGAACAGGCGGTGACCACCCTCGACAGCCTCGCGCCGACAACCGCAGCGGCACTGGCGTGGTCACGCTGACCTACTCCGCGTTCATCTCGGCCTGGAGGTCATATGTTCTCGGGGTCCGGCCGATGCGATCAAGGCAGCGGTACGTTTCGTAGGCTGTCCAGATGACCTCGCGGTTACTCAGCCCCCGACGCCGGTCGCGTGCCGTGGTGCCGGCCTCGATTCCGGCCCTCGGTGGCACCGCCGCCACTCCGATCCTCGACTGGCATCACCCGAGCGTTGTCGAGTTGGCGACGCGCGCTGAGATGACTCTCCAGGTTTTCGATCAGATGGTTGCACGCTCGCCTCAGCGCGAGTTGGTGAGAATCGCACATCGGCTGATCGGCGAGTGCATCCACCCGGTGTACGCGATGAACGATGAGCAGCCCGTCTCGGTGACGATCGCCCGTGGGAGGGGCTCGTGCAGCCAGCGCATGGCGGTGCTGGAGGCAGTAGCCCGCGCCCGCGGCATCGCCACCCGCGTCAGAGGGCGCATGATCGACGGTGCCTTCTGGTACCCGCGTTTCCCATGCCTGTGTGCCGTGGTTCCCACTGACGTCGTCCTGGCCTGGCCAGAGTTCTGGATCGACGAGGGTTGGGTGCCTGTCTCGGAGCTCTACGACGGCCTGTGCTTGGTCTCCGGCTTCAGCAACAGAAGAACCGAGACCCTCTTCGACGCCGTGGCCCGGACGGCCGTGGACTGGGACGGCACGTCCTCACCAAGCTGCGACCTGTCCGCCCACGTCCGGGCAGATCTGGGCTACTTCGATTCACGAGACGAGTTGTTTCGCCTATACGGCCAGACTCTCTGCCAGGCCGCCCGGCTGGTCGCCGACCCTGTGCTGAGCCGCCGCTCCGCTTGATGCCCTACGTTTGGACACCCGGGTTGCTGGCACGATATCCAGCGACGCCAATCAGATTGACCCAATGATGGGGCAGCAGCCCACTTCAGACCAATCGCGATGGACACGTGAAGCCGGGCTCCAGGTCATGCTGACCAGCCGCTTCCGATGCTCGGGCTTGGCGGCCTTGTGCCGAGGTCGGCTTGTCACCATGGCTGAGGGACGATCTGCTAGCGGCTTGCTGACAACAGCCCTGGACGATCATGGACATCGGCAGAGTGGGAGAACCATCGTGCTGTCGGGCAGCAAGGACGGCACCGTCCGGCTACGCAACCTCCTTCCGTAGCCCTTCACGGCAACGGCTGTGGTCGAAGATCCTTCGTGTGGGCATCATGACGTGATGAACGTGCGTTATGACGATGTGACCGGCCCCCTCCGCATCGCGTACGACGGTGGGGCCGAACGACGTGACCTCAGCGGCAAGGCGCCGTGGAAGGTGGCGGAGCGGGAGGCGTTCCTGAGCCGGCTCAAGGATCACGGGTGCACGCGGCTGCTGGAGGTCGGCGCCGGGACGGGCCAGGACAGTGCGTACTTCCAGGAGAACGGATTGCACGTCGTGGCCGTCGATCTGTCGCCGGCCATGGTGGCTCTCTGCCGGGAGAAGGGCATTGAAGCCCATGTCATGGACTTTCTGGCTCTCGAATTCACGCCCGGTTCGTTCGACGCGGTGTACGCGTTGAACTGCTTGCTGCATGTGCCCAACAGCGACCTTCCGGCGGTCATGGACACGATCCGCACGGTGATGCGGCCGGGCGGTCTGTTCTTTCTCGGTGTGTACGGCGGCGGCAGCCTGAACGGAGAGGGCACATTCGAAGAGGATGACCATGATCCTCCCAGGTTCTTCTCCTTCCGTAGCGATGAGCAGCTTCAGGAGTACGCGCGCGCGTCCTTCGAGATCGTGGACTTCCACGCCGTCGGGCTGGACGAACGCCGGTTCCAGTCGTTGACGTTGCGGCGATCTGGATGATCAAGCTGGCGATCACGCCGGCGGGCGGGGTGTGGTTTTCCTGCGGCCCCATCCGGGGTGTTTCTCCTCCTGGGTTCGGCCGCTTCCGAGGATCGCACGCACCCGGCTGCGGGATCAGGATCGGAACGGCGGTTGCGGGCCCGAACGGGATCTCCTCCGCGCCCTTCCCTGTGGACGGCGCGGTCGAGCGCCAGGAGCAGCGCCGCCGCGGCAAGTCAGGCGACGGCGAGGAGCACTGCATCGGCGTCAAATCTGCCGAAGGCCAGCGGTCAAATCTGCCGAAGGCCAGACGTTAAATCTGCCGAACGGTAGACGTTAGCCTGCCGAAGATCCGGATGTGGCCCACCGGCCGGGTCTGCCCGCGTCGGACCGGCGGCGGCCAGATGGTGCCATGCCCACACCGTCGGCGCGGCGCTCCCGAGTTTCCTGATGGCGGCCTGGGATAAGGGTCCAGGTCAGAGGGGAGGATGCCGCATGCCACGCCGAGTCAAGGTCGAGGGGGACATGTACCACGGGCGCGTGCCTGAGGGCGCGGTCTACGTCGGCCGGGCGGCGCCCGGTCTGCGGGCGAGTCCGTACAACAGCCCGCACAGCGTGAGACGGCAGGGGTGCCGGGCTTGTGGCGGTCGGGTGCATGAACGGGGTGAGGTGATCGAGCTTTACCGGGTCCATCTGCGGGAGCATCCCGAGTTGGTCGGGCAGGCGCGCGCGGAGCTCAAGGGCAAGGATCTGGCGTGCTGGTGTTCGCTCGATCTCGCCTGCCACGCGGATGTGCTGCTCGCCGTCGTCGCAGGGGAAGAACCGTGAGCACTGGGTGCGTCTAGTGCTGCAGCAGGTGCCGGGTCTCTGCCAGGAGGTCGACCTGGGCTCGCCAGTCGCCGCCTGATATCCCGATGATCGCGATGGTCGCTCCAGCGTCTCGGTATGCGGCCAGTTTTGCCGCGGCCTCTTTCGGGTGGCCGGTGAGGGGGATGTCGGTGACTTCCGCCAGCGGGCGGGCATATGCGCTGCTGATGCCGGCGGCGATCTCCTCTCTGGAGGGAAGATCGGTGGCCATTCCCAGGACGGATGTGGCGCCGATGGCGATGAGGGGGGTGGGGCGGGTGTGTTCGGCGGCCTGTTCGGT
>NZ_VCKY01000013.1 GCF_005889735.1 Nonomuraea turkmeniaca | reverse complement strand
GCGTTCGCCCGCGGGGACGATCACCACCCGCGGGCCGTCGCGGTGGCGACCCGGCTTCCTGTGCGCCTGGCCAGGACCGGCTGGGGCGGCACGACGTTGACGTTGCCCGCGGGCACCTGGAGGGACCTGCTCACCGGCGGTCTTCACTCGGGCCGGATCCCGCTGGCGCACCTGCTCGGTCAGTACCCGGTCTCACTCCTGGAGAGACATGATCTTTGAGGTCTGGGCGCCGAACGCCACGTCAGTCGAGCTCATGGTCCTGGGCGCGCGCCGCCCGATGTCCCTCGGGGCGGAGGGGTGGTGGTCGACCGAGGTCGAAGGGGTGGAGCACGGCGCCGGTTACGCCTTCATGGTCGACGGCGGCGGGCCGTACCCCGACCCGCGCACGCGGCGTCAGCCGGACGGCGTCTTCGGACCCAGCGCCGTGTACGATCACGCCCGTTTCACCTGGTCCGACCATGAATGGATGGGCCGGGACCTGCGCGGGGCGGTGATCTACGAGCTGCACATCGGGACGTTCACGACCGAGGGCACGTTCCAGGCGGCCATCGAGCGGCTCCAGCATCTCGTCGAGCTCTGCGTGGACTTCGTGGAGATCATGCCGGTCGCGCCCGTCCCCGGCGGGCGGAACTGGGGGTACGACGGGGTCGACCTGTATGCCGTGAACGAGACCTATGGGGGACCCGACGGGCTCAAGTCGTTCGTGGACGCCTGCCACCGGGCCGGGATCGGCGTGATCCTGGACGTGGTCTACAACCACCTCGGGCCGTCCGGGAACTTCCTGCACCCGTTCGGGCCGTACTTCGCGGACTACAAGGGGAGCTATTGGGGCGACGCGGTCAATCTGGACGGGCCGGGCTCCGACGAGGTGCGGCGCTACTTCATCGGCAACGCGGTGCAGTGGCTGCGCGACTACCACATTGACGGGCTGCGGCTGGACGCGGTGCACGCGCTGCACGACAACCGCGCCACCCACCTCCTGGCCGAGCTGGCCGCGGAAGTCGACGCCCTGGCCTGCTCGGTCGGCCGGCCGCTGTCGCTGATCGCCGAGTCCGACCTCAACGATCCGCGCATGGTGCGGCCCCTGGAGGCCGGCGGGCTGGGCATGACCGCGCAGTGGAACGACGACGTGCACCATGCTCTCCACTGCGCGGTGAGCGGCGAGAGCCACGGCTACTACGGGGACTTCGCCGGGCTGCCCGCGCTGGCCAAGGTGCTGACCGGCGGGGTGCTGCACGACGGGTCGTACTCGACCTTCCGCGGCCGCTCGCATGGTCGTTCCTTCGCGGGCGTGCCCGGGCACCGGCTGGTGGCCTGCCTGCAGAACCACGACCAGATCGGCAACCGGCCGGTCGGCGACCGGCTGCCGATCCCGGCGCTCAAGCTCGGGGCGGGGCTGCTGCTGACCTCGCCGTTCACGCCGATGTTGTTCATGGGCGAGGAGTGGGGGGCGCGTACGCCGTTCCTGTTCTTCTCCGACCACATGGAGCCCGCCTTGCGGGAGAGCGAGGCGGAGCGCCGGGAGCGGGAGTTCGACGGGTTCGGGTACGTGTGGGACGCGCCCGACCCGTCGGAGGAGGAGACGTTCCTGCGCTCGAAACTGGACTGGAGCGAGGTGAAGGAGGAGGCGCACTGGTCGCTGCTGTGCTGGTACCGCGACCTGATCGCGCTCCGCAAGGCTCTGCCCGAGCTGTCGGATCCGCGCCTGGAGCGGGTGCGGGTGGAGGTGGACCCGCTCGGGAAGTGGCTGCTCATGTGGCGCGGAACGTTGGCGGTGTGCGTGAACTTCGCGGAGGAGCTGGTGGCGTTGCCGGTGCCCGCCGGGACGGTGCTGCTGACGTCGGACGAGCCTGTGGCGGCGGACGAGGACGGGCTGCGGCTGCCCGGCCAGTCGATGGTGATCTACCGCCCGGCCCGCTGAACCTCACCAACAGCAGCCCGGCCCGTCCTCGCGCAGGAAGAGCCTGAGCCCCGGCACGTCGGACCGTCCTGCCAGCTAGACCATGCTGGCAGGGCGGTCCGACCTGCCGGCATGGACCAGCTGATTACCTTCGGCGCCGGTACTCCCGCTGCCCGCGCCACCGTCGGCAGGTGGCGCACGTCGGGGCCGCAGGTAGGTGAGGACGGATCAGCGGCCGTCGGGCCACAGGACGTACGCGGCGTCCACTGGCGAGTCATCCACAGGCACGCCACAACCCGTCACCCTTTCCACAGAATCCCATTCGCCTCCACCCGCCCCATCCGACATCTCCGATCCTGAGTGCCTCACCAACCCGACGGGATCCGAATCACGATCACGGAGGCCACTCATGAAGATCACCCTCCCGTTGCCTCGCACGCTGACATCCCTGTTCGTCATCGCCATGGAGCACCTGCAGCTCGATCTCGGCTCGTTCGTGCCCTGGCGCGTCGGCGGACCGTACAAGAGGGCCGCGATCAGCGCGATGGCCGGCAGATCCCTGACCGTGACCCATCACGCGGCGCCATGGAAGCCGGTCGGCCCCGCTCTCACGGACGACGACAGGCGCCGCCTCCGCCGTACGAAGCAGCACATCGTGGTGTCCGCCACGGCGCCTCCGCACAAGCTCCCCGTCAATGTGCAGGCGGCGAGAGCGGTCGCCCGGGCCTTGGCCCACGAATGCGACGGCGTCCTGATCGACCCGCTGATCGGCTCCACCATTCTCACGTGCGGCAGATGCGCGGCCGAGCCACCCGGCTTCAGCCTCGGCGACGACTGGCTGGCCTGGGACGTGCAGGTCCACGACGCCGCCACGTGCCCGCCCTGGGACCCGGCCGACACGGCCGTGTGCGACTGCCTGCGCGTCACCTCACGCGGCCTGCGCCGCTTCGCCCTGCCGGAGATCACCCTCGACGGCGCGGCCTGCGCCCACAACCTGTGCGCGACCAATCTTCTGCGCACGGTGGCCCACCGCCTGGTCACGGACCACCTGGCCCACGTCGCGACCCACCCCCACGCCACCGAACGCCAGATAGACGACTTCCTCCGCATCCAGCCATCGGACCAGCCAGACGGCACCGGCCTGTCCTTCGGCGTGCAACTGACCCCGTACGACGCCGACCTGGGCGAGCTGGGCCGCACCGGCAGCATCCGCCGCCTGAAAGTCGGCCCCGCGCCCGGCACGGGTCAGATCACCTGCCTCAAGGTCGGCCCGCCCTCCGGCTTCACCGGCTCACTCAACGACTGGCTCTGCGCCACCCAGGCAACCCACAACGCCACTCTGACAGAGATCGGCTGCCACACCCCGGATCCGGCACAGGTCCTGGCGGCGTAGACGGGCCAGAGCATGTCGAGCGACGACGCCTCCGGCCCGCCTCCACCGCCTTGCCCACGCCGAGAGCTGCCACCTCCAAAGCCGCCACGCCGCCCTGCGTCACGATCCACCCGCGCGCATGCGGCAGTATCGGAGAGCATGAGAGCTTTGTATCCGCCCATCGATCCGTACGACTCCGGCCTGCTCGACGTGGGTGACGGCAACCAGATCTACTGGGAGGTCTGCGGCAACCCCGAAGGCAAGCCGGCCGTGATGTTGCACGGCGGGCCGGGCGGCGGGTGCACCGCCAAGCATCGCCGCCAGTGGAATCCGGAGCTGTACCGGATCGTGCTGTTCGACCAGCGCAACTGTGGGCGGAGCCTGCCGCACGCCAGTGACCCGGCCACCGATCTGAGCGCCAACACCACCTGGAGCCTGGTGGCGGACATGGAGCGGCTGCGGGAGCACCTGGGGATCGACAGGTGGCAGGTGTTCGGGGGGTCGTGGGGCAGTGCGCTGGCGCTGGCGTACGCGCAGAAGCATCCCGACCGGACGACCGAGCTCGTGTTGCGCGGGATCTTCACGTTGCGGCCGCAGGAGTTGCGGTGGTTCTACCAGGAAGGGGCGTGCTACCTGTTCCCGGACCTGTGGGAGCGGTACGTGGCGCCGATCCCGGAGGAGGAGCGGGGCGATCTGATCACGGCGTTCCGTAAGCGGCTGGAAGGGGACGACGCGGACGCCAGGCTGGCGGCGGCGAAGGCGTGGGCGCAGTGGGAGGCGGGCACGATCACGTTGTTGCCCGATCCCGCGCTGGTCGCCGAGTTCGGCGAGGACAAGATGGCCGTGTGCTTCGCGCGGATCGAGAACCACTACTTCCATCACGGTGGCTGGTTCGCGCCCGACCAGCTCATCAGGGACGTCGACAGGATCCGGAACATTCCCGCCGTGATCGTGCAGGGGCGATACGACACCTGCACGCCGGCGGCGACCGCGTGGGATCTGCACAAGGCGTGGCCGGAGGCGGAGTTCCACGTGGTGGACGATGCCGGGCACGCCTACATCGAGCCCGGCATCCTGGACCGGCTGATCACCGCGACCGACCGCTTCGGTGGATCCACGGCGTGACCACGACCTTCATGCCAGGGCGCCGGTAAGCACAGCGGGATCCCGCCTTCAAGCCAGGGCACCGGTAAGCACAGCGGGATCCCGCCTTCAAGCCAGGGCACCGGTAAGCACAGCCGAATCCCGCGGCCCAGCCACGGCGTCCTGCCCAGCGCGCCTGCCAAGTGCCCAGACGGGTTTGCGCGTAGCCACGGCAGTCGCGTCAGCGTGCCGAGCGGAGGCCGGTCAGATAAAGGCGTGCGTGGCGGACGGTGGGGGTGACGGCGCCCACGACCAGCAGCGCGAACAGCGGTGCCAGGGTGAGCCCGATCAGGAAGCCCGCCGCCACGTCGTGTGGATAGTGCACGCCCACGAACACCCGCGAGAACGCCATGACGGCCGCCAGCGGGAACACCACCCACGCCAGAGCACGCCAGACCAGCACGAGCGTGGCCGCCGCACCGGCTGCGATCACGGTGTGGTTGCTGGGGAAGGACCAGTCGTCCGCGGGCGGGCAGTCGGCGATCGTCGCGATCCCGCCCCGGCACGGCCGGTCCTCCCTGACGAAGATCTTGATGATCTCGCTCACCACGTACGCGAACACCACACCGGCCGGACCCGCGATCACCAAGGCCAGGTCGCGGGCAGGAGCCTGCCACGCGCGTAGGGCGGCCGCCCCGAACAACGCCACGAACACGAATAACCCGGCATCGGTCCCCACTTCGGCGAGCGTGTGGAGCCAGTCGGGCGTGGTCAGAGCGAAGCCGATGATGTCGTTGTACACACGTGTCCAATCCGTGAACGGGCAATGGACACGACCTTACGAACAACAGCCGTCACATGCTTCCCTCTAATGGAGGAATGTCGGGTCATATCTCGGCCAGACGGCCGATGCCCCCGATATGACGAAAGTCAGGCGGGCAGCTGGCGGACCAGGGCCGCGTGCTTGCTCTCCAGCTCCGCCCGGGTGATGAGCCCGCGGTCGAACGCCTCTGTGGTGGCGTCGCGCTCGGCCGCGTAGTACGCCGCCATGATCTCGCTGCGGAGCGGCGTGAACCCGCGCTCTACGCAGTCGGCGAAAATGGTGACCTTCTGGTCGACGACGTCCGCAGCCACCGTGCACGCCAGATCGTGCTCACGAAGCTGCTGAACCGCTTCACGAAGGGTGATCGGGCCCCGGGTCCCGTTGAAGCGGACGTCAAGAGTGATCTCCACTGTTTTGCTCCTCCGAAGGTTTACAACGTTCGATTCAAGGCCGCGTATTCCCAGCTCAGAGCGGGTAAGAGGGCTGTCGTGATCGGTGAGCACGTGATCGTCGGCTATACCAGCGAACCGGGCGGGCGGGAGGCCCTGGCCCTCGGTGCCGCGATGACGCGGGTCACCGGCGGCGAGCTCACGGTCGCGACGATCTACCCGCCGGGCAGCCCGGGGCTGGCGGTCGAGGCGCAGGCCAACCTGGCGCATGCGGCCGAGGAGCTCGGGCGGGCGCCGGCCGAGTACATCACGTACGAGAGCAGGGGCGCGGGCCGCGGGCTGTCGGTGCTGGCCAGCAGGATCAGGGCCGACCTGATCGTGGTCGGCTCGACGGACGGCGGGCAGCACGGCCGCATCACCCTCGGCGCCACCTCCGACCACCTGCTCCACCTGTCGTCGGAGGCGGTCATGGTGGCGCCTGCCCAGTACGTGCCATCCGACGGGCCTGGCCGCCTCACGCTGGCCTATGTGCACCGTCCGCAGTGTGATGCCGCGGTCGAGCGGATGGCGCAGGCGGCGCTGCGGCTGGGGGTGCCGCTCCGGCTGATCACCTTCGACCTGCGTACCGAGGATCAGGGCAAGCTCAGGGATGATCTCGCGCTGGCCGTGCGGCTGGCCTGGGAGAGCACGGGGATCGAGGCGGAGTCGGAGGTCGCCGAAGGGCACGACGTGGCCGCCGCCATGGCCGACGTCGAATGGCTGCCCGGCGAGTTGCTGATCTGCGCCGCGAGTGAGGACGCGCAGCCGCACCGGGTGTTCCTCGGCGAGCTCGCCATGAAGATGTTGCGGGCGTCCCCCTGCCCGGTCACCGTCCTGCCCCGAGGCTTCTCCTGAGCGCCAAGGCATCCGGGCGTCCAGGCCGTGGTGGTCTCGGCCCACCGGTGCAACGTCCGGCGACGAGCAACTGCCCGGCCTGGTGCAGGCCGGGCAGGTGCGCCAGATGGGCCGTGGACGCGGCCGGCTCGCCGGTCGCCGCCTCGTCCAGAGGCGCAACCCGAAGCGGCGAAGGTTACGTTCGAGCGACCCTCTCGTACAGCTCCAGGTAGCGATCGGCCATGACCGACGGCGAGAAGCGGCGGCGGGCCTCCGCGCGGCACTCCTCAGGGTCGAGCTCGTCCACCCTCAGCACCCACTCGGCCAGCTCCTCCTCGGTGTCGGCCAGGAAGCCCGTGCGGCCGTGGTCGATGATCTCAGGGAGGCAACCGCGGCGCAGCCCGATGGGCGGCACCCCGAGCGCCAGCGCCTCGACGACGGCCGTGCCGCCGGGCTCGTCCCACTGGATGGGGAAGAGCGCGGCCCTGGCCGAGGCGTACAGGTAGTCCCTGGCCGGGCCGGCCACCGCGCCGACCCATCTGACCAGTTCGTCGTCGAGGTAGCGGGACACCTGGTCGAGGTGGTAGCGGACGTCCGGGTGGCCGTACAGCGGGTGGTAGGGGTTCTGGGCGACGACGTCCAGCTCCGCCGAGGTGTTGCGGCCGCTGACCGGTCCGGCCAGCACCAGCGGCAGCCCCAGCTTCTGGCAGAGCCTGGCCGCCACGTGCTGGCCCTTGAGCTGGCAGATCCGGCCCATCACCACGAAATGATCCCCGCGCGTGGCCCGCAGCTCGCGGTCGGTGAGCGGGGTGGCCAGGTGGATCGCGCCGAGCGAGGCCGCGCGCAGGGCATCAGGGGCGCGGGCGAGCTGCGATTCCGAGACGCCGTTGACCGCGATCGACGAGGGGAACGCGCCGTAGAAGTCCGGGTGTTTACGCAGGTCCCAGTGGAGGGTGTGGAGAACCGGGGGCCCGCCGAGCGCGGCCAGGATCGCGGGCCCGACCACTTCCAGGTGGTCGTGGACGAGGTCGATGTCGTCGCGGGCGCGCAGCTCGGCGACCAGCCGCGCCTGGTGCGCGTGCGCGATGCCCATGACCTGGTTGTACGGCTTCTGCAGCTCCGTGAACTGGCCCTCGTCGTAGACGCTGATCAGCTCGTCCACGTCGAGCGTGCTGGCCCCCACGGAGGCCAGCACCACGTGGACGCCCCGCTCCCGCAGCGGGGGCACCAGCGTGGCCACCACGTTCTCGATCCCGCCGTAGCCCGGGGGCGGGACCGTGAGCCACGGCCCCGCGTTGATCAGGACTTTCATGCCACATCCTCCTCCAGTACGAGGGAGGCGAGCGGAGGTCGCTCCGCCACGGCCACGTCCGCCAGGTCCGCGTCGCCGTCGAGCCCGAACTGCAGCAACGTGTGCGCCGGCGGTTCCGACGCCATCACGCGGCCCTGGCGTTCCAGGCGGGACCAGGCGGTGAGCATGATCTGCCCGGCCATCCGGCCGAGCGCGGTCATCGACTGGTGGGTGTGTGTACGGCGTCCCAGGTCCACCTGGGCCATCGCGTCCAGGCCGACGAGCTCGAGCAGGTCGACGAGGAGCCCGAACTCCACGCCGTACTCGGTGACGAACGGTACCTGTTCCAGCACCGCGCGCCGGGCGGCGTACTCACCGCCGAGCGGCTGGGCGAATCCGGCCAGCTCCGGCCAGAACATGTTGATCAGCGGCCGGGCCACCAGCTCGGTGACACGCCCGCCACCGCCCCGCTGGACGGCGCCGTCCGAGCCGATGTACGGCCGCTCGTACGTGGCCTTGACGAAATGGGTGTCGGCGTCCACCAACAGCGGTCCCACCAGGCCGGATATGTAGTGCGCGCCGAAGCTGCGCAGGTCGGCGTCCACGAACACGACGATGTCGCCGCTCGAGGCGGCGAGTCCTTTCCACAGTGCTTCGCCCTTGCCCGTCAGTTTGGGCAGTTGGGAGAGCACCTCGTTCTGCGCCACCACACGCGCGCCCGCCTGACGTGCCCGTTCGGCGGTCGCGTCGGTGGAATTCGAGTCGACCACGAGGATCTCGTCGACGAGCGGCATGCGCTCGACGAGGTCGCGGCGGATGGTCGTAACGATGTCGCCGACCGTGCGCTCCTCGTCGCGAGCAGGCAGGACGACGCTCACCGTGGTGGTTCCCTTGGCCAGCATTAAGGCGTCGGCGGGCCACTCGGCTGCTGTGCTCGAGTGTGGGCCGTACCACTCCTGAACCCTGGACAAGGCTCGCACATCTGTCTCCATGCAGTCAGCCCCGTTCTCAATGAGGTCACGACACCTGCCCGATCTATCCGGACTTGAACATGTTGTTTGGTCGCGACTGGATGTGGCATATGCGAGGTTGTGTCCCCTATGACCCGCGTCGGCATCGTAGGTGCCGGAAATATCGCCGCTCGCCATGCAGACGTCTTGTCCGGGTTCCCCGATGTCACGATCGCTGGAATCGCCGACACAGATCACCACAGGGCCGAGGCTCTGGCCTCCAAGCATGGCTCCCCCGCCTATGGCGGCCATGCCGACCTGCTCAGTGCCGGCGGTCTGGATGCGATCTACGTCTGTGTGCCTCCTTTCGCGCACGGTAACCCTGAACTTGATGTTTTGTCGTGCGATCTCCCGATATTTGTGGAAAAACCACTGTCACTCGATCTCCAGACCGCTGAATTGATCGCATCCGAAATAGACCGGAAATCTCTTCCGTCCGCGGTCGGCCACCACTGGCGCTACCTGGACATCGTGGAGCGGGCCCGCGAGCTGCTCGACGGCCGCCCGGTACGCCTCGCGCTCGGCCACTGGCTCGACAAGATCCCCCCGGTCGCCTGGTGGCTGAACCGGAGCATGTCCGGCGGCCAGATCGTCGAGCAGGCCGTCCACGTGCTGGATCTGGCCCGGGTGCTGGTGGGCGAGGTCGCGATGGTGCACGCGGTCCCCGAGGACAACACTCATGACGGCGAGGTGGACCGGGCCACGGCCGCGGTGATGCGCTTCGCCGGCGGCGCGGCCGGCCTGCTGGCCACCTCCTGCCTGCTCACCCAGAAGCACCGGGTGGGGCTCGAGGTCTGCGCCGACGGCATCGCCCTGGAGCTGAGCGAGACCCGGCTGCTGGTCGACGGGCAGCGCGCGATCGAGGACGACGGCCAGGCCAAGATGCGGGTGGACCGGGAGTTCATCGATGCCGTCCAAGGCAAGGACGCGGACGTGCGCGTGCCGTACCGTGAGGCTCTGCGGACCCACCGCCTGGCGCTGGCGCTCGCCCGGTCCGCTGCCGAACGGAGGCCGGTGATGCTGGATGAGTGAGGGAGTGCCGGTGCCTCGCGACCGAGCCGCCGAACGGAGTGAGGCCATGAACACCGTTCTGAGCATTGAGGCGCCCGGGGAGGTGGCGCTGGTCGAGGAGAAGCTGCCCGATATCCCCGAGGGCGGGTTCATGGTGGCGACCACGCACAGCGGCGTCTCCGCCGGGACCGAGCTGACCTACGTCAAGGGCACCAACCCCTACCTGACCTCGACCTGGGACCAGGCGCTGGGCCTGTTCACCGAGGGCACCCCCTCGGTCGAGTATCCCGTGCGCGGCATCGGCTACATGCAGGTGGGCCTGGTCGTGGAGACACGCACGCGGGCCGTGCGCGAGGGCGCGCTGGTGGCGATGTGTTACGGGCACCGCACGGCGTACGTGGCCGACCCGATGGAGGACCGGTTCGTCGAGCTGCCCGACGACCTCGACCCCTTGCTCGGCATCTACGTCGCCCACATGGGCCCGATCTGCGCCAACGGCCTGTTGCACGCGGCGCACGACCTGCACGGACCCGCCGTGCAGCAACTGGGCGACGGTGTACGCGGGCGCCGGGTCGTGGTCATGGGCGCGGGCGTGGTGGGCTTGCTGACCGCCTGCTTCGCCAGGTCGGGCGGCGCGGCCGAGGTCGTCGTCGTGGACGAGACCCCCGCCAGGCTCGCGGTCGCCGAGGAGCTCGGCATGAACGTGATGGCCACCGGCGACGACCCGGCGGTGGCGCTGAAGCGCCGTTGGCGGCACGGCCCGGGCGACCGCGGCGCCGACGTGGTGTTCCAGTGCCGCGGCCAGCCCCGTGCCCTGGCGCTCGCCCTGCGACTGCTACGGCCGCAGGGCGCGCTGATCGACCTGGCCTTCTACACGCAGGGCGCGCAGGAGGTGCGGCTCGGCGAGGAGTTCCACCACAACGGGCTGACGGTGCGCTGCGCCCAGATCGGCCGGGTGCCGCGCGGACTGGCGCACGCCTGGGACAGGGAGCGGCTCTCGCACGAGACGATCGCCCTGCTCAGGCAGCACAGCCGAGCGCTACGCGAGCACCTGATCACTGACATGGTCGGCTTTCACGAGGCCCCCGGATTCCTCGCCGATCTCGCCGCCGGCCACCGCCAGACCATCCAGGCCGTGCTCTGCGACGACATCGAGGAGGAGAGCGGCTGACCAGCTGAAGTCCCAGCAGCCGTGGCCGCGCAGCGTGAACGGGTCGAAGTACTCGCGGAACCCGGAACGCGCCACCATGGTGATCATGCCGTCGGCGAGCGGGCCGGCCAGGTCGGGGCGGCGGTCCTTGAGCCCCTGCCAGACCAGCCAGCAGAGGTTGATCCAGCTCGGGCCCCGCCAGTAGCGGACCGGGTCGAACTCCGGCGCCGACGGCGAGAAGCTGGGCAGGACGCCGTCCTTCAGAGCGAACCGGTCCAGCGCGGTCGCGATCAGCGTCTCCGCGATCTCGCCCGGCAGCCCGGTCAGCAGGAGCGGCGTCAGCCCGGCCGCGCTGGCCGAGGGGATCAGGTATCCGGTGTTCACGTCGCGGGGCTGGAAGAGGCCGCCGTCGTAGAGGTGCTCGACCATGGCCGCGGTGATGGCGGACGCCTCACGCTCGTGCGGCTCGGGGTCGAGGCCGATCTCCTCGGCGATCATGGCGAGCGCCTGCTCGGCCACGCCGTACGCGGTGTTGAACAGCGGGTCCTCGACGTGGAACGCACCGGCCCGCCGGTAGCCGGAGTCGCGGTAGGCCTTGGCGAGGGCCACGTAGCACTCGTAGTCGCGGTCGGTGGGCCGCTCGTCGGCACTGACGGCGTCGATGTCCCTGCGCACGAACCCGGTGGGGCGTTCCTGCACACTCTGGAGCGGCAGATCCCAGGCGGGGCTGTTGTCCATGCCCGATTCCCAGGGGTGCACGATCGAGATGAGGCCCTCGGGCGAGCGCCTGGCCGTGCGCAGGAACTCCTGCTGGGCCACCAGCCGCGGATAGATCCGGCGAAGGAAGGCGGGGTCCGGCTCGGCCAGGTGTGTCTTCCACGCGGCCAGCGCGTGGACGGGCGGCTGGATGATCCCGGAGGTCGCGCTCCCCGAGGGCGCCCGGGTCTGCCAGAAGTCGGGGCCGGGGAAGTACGCTCCGTCGGGCACCTTCGGGTTGAACACGATGTGCGGCACCCGCCCGTCGCGCCACTGGGCGCCGAACAGGCTCAGCAGCTCAGACCGGGCCCTTCGAGGAGCCCAGCGGGCGTGGCCGATCGCGATGAAGGCCGAGTCCCAGCTCCACTGATGCGGGTAGAGCCGGCGGGAGGGCACCGTGTAGCTGCCGTCCCAGTTCGCCACGAGGACACGGATGGCGTCGCGCAGCATCACAGGAACTTCCTCACGAAGGCCGCGGTCTGGGGCAGGACGATCTCCGGCTCGCCGCGCAGGCGGCATTCGAGCGCCAGGTAGCCGTCGTAGCCGAAGGCGTCGAGCGTGGCCAGCTGCGCGCCCCAGTCGAGGTGACCGGTGCCCGGCTGGTTCCTGTTGGACTCACTGATCTGCATGTGCGCGATGTGGGGGGCGGCCTCGGCCAGCGCGCGACAGGGGTCGTCCTCCTCGATGTTCATGTGGTACGTGTCGCCGACGACCCTGATCGAGTCCATGGCGCAGTAGGAGACCGCGTCGGCGAGCGTGTTGACCATGTGGTTCTCGTACCGGTTGAGCGGCTCCAGCATGATCAGCACACCGTTGCGCTGTGCGTGCTCGCCCAGGATGCCCAGCGCCTCGGCGAGCACCTCGCGGTCCTCCTCCGGACTGCGCGGCGGCACGAACGGCGGCAGCCGCAGGGAGAACTGCCCCCACGAGGCCGGGGTCATCACACCGATGCCGCCGAGCTCGCCGATCACCGTGAGCTGGGAGCGGAGCTGCTGGATGGCGTCCTTACGCTTGGCCGGGTCGAAGTCGCCGATGAAGTGCGGCATGTCCACGCATACGGTCGGCATCACCACGCCGTCCGCCAGCGCCCGCTTGAACTCGGTGAGCCGCCCCGCGAAGTGGAAGTCCCCCTTCCCACGCAGCTCGATGGCGTCGAAGCCGGCATCGACCGCGAACGCGAACTTCTCCTGCAGCGTGCGGCCGGGCAGAAGCTGCTCCTGTACGGCGAGCTTCACGGTTCACTCCTCGAATTGGAAGACGAGCTGGAGCACTTCGGACTGATGCTTGTCGATGAGGTCAAAGGCCTCGGCGGCCCGTTCGACGGGCACGACATGGCTGATGAGCTCGGCGACCTCGATCTCGCCCCGGTGCACGAGCTCCATGAACGTGCGCTGCAGGCGCTCGACGTCCCACCGGTGCGCCAGCCACGAGGCGACACCGCCGATCTGGGAGGAGACGAGCTGGACCTGGTTGTGGTGGAACTCCTCGCCCAGCCGCAGCCCGATGCCGTCGCCCTGGTAGAAGCCGGCGGCGACGACCCGGCCGCCCTTGCGCACGGTCCTGATGGCCTCGTGCAGGCCGAGGTGGCTGCCACTCAGCTCGATGACGGTGTCGGCGCCCTCGACCCGCTTGCGCATGAACTCGGCGACCGAGCCCGACGCGATGTCGAACGTCTCGGCGGCGCCGAACTTCCTGGCCAGCTCCAGCCGGTCGGGGATGGCGTCGGCGGCGACCACGCGGGCGCCGCTGAGCACGGCGAGCCGGGTGGCGAGCAGTCCGATGACGCCCTGCCCGAAGATCGCGACCTGGTCGCCGAGGTGCACGTCGGCGGCGTGGACGGCGTTGAGCGCGATGGCGCCCACGCGGGCGAAGACGCCGCTGATGGGATCGGCGCCGGGCGGCATCACGTGGCCGACCAGCTTCTCCGCCGGCACGACGGCTTCGGCGCGGTGGCCCCAGATGCCCCACACGAGCGCGCCGATGGGGGGATCCGCGACGTCGGGCGCCGCCTCCACCACCTCGCCGACCTCCTGGTATCCCCAGCCGCTCAGCGGGTAGGCGTGCGTCTGACCCTCGACGAACAGCCGGCGCTCGGTGTCCCACTTACGGCTGAGGTAGGGGTTGGTCCCGCGATAGGCAGTGAGTTCGGTGCCCGCCGAGACGCCGGAGTAGAGCGTTCTAACGCGGACGGAGCCCGGGACGAGTTCGGCGGGCGACTCCAGGCCGACGCGGACTTGGCCTGGCTCTTCAAAGGTGATGACGCGCATTCCCCAACACTTACGCTTAATGATCAATCAAAAGACAAAGCTTTATGGCTTGTTTGCATACGATAGTTGCGCCCGTAACACTCTTAAGTCTACGTCTTCCGCCGGGGGCTGCTGATGCAATTGGGGTTTCTGACCGCGTGTCTTGTGGAAAGTGACCTTACCGACGTCGCACCCTGGGCCTCCGACCAGCACCTCAGGGCCCTGAAAGCGGCGGATTGGATGCCGCCGGGTGGCAAAGGTCATATTCAGGTAGATCGTTTTGACGCGGCTGAATGTGCACCATTTCGGGGCATCTCACCGAAACCGGCCAGCGCTTTTCTCGATCACATACTACGAGAACAAGGTGCGTCCTCCGGCCAGCCCGGACGTGAATGCGCACGTCGGACGGCGTTTTGGCGTAGCCGCCGCACTCCGTTCCTGCACGGTGGACCTCTTCGCGGGAGCGACCCCGGAGGGACCCTGCGCAATGACCTGGAACGCGCCACCGACATCGGGGCGCCCTCACGAGGCACGCCAGGCGGCGCAACGTGGATCGTCGTTGAGAACCGCGTGATGAAGAACTGGCGACCCGATGGGGCAACGGAGCCACAGAGAGGGTACAGACCGGTCTCGGTATCGCCTACCGCACGTTGCGCCATCTGATCCCGGGTAGGGGCGGCATATCAACGAGAAACCTGCTCGCCAGACTGCCGCCCCACTGTCGTTCCTGGCCGAGACCGTAGCGGCAGTCCGTTTCGCAGGTTTCTCATTGCCCCCAACCAGAGGAGCGTGCCATGCCGAAGAAGGTAACCGCCGTCCTCTCCGTCGCACTGCTGGTGGCCGCCACGCTGACGGCCTGCGGTGACGACGGCGGCGAGCAGCCGGCCGCAGCCAACAAGATCAGGGTCTGGACCGAGGAGAACCTCGAGGACCGGATGGCCGTGCAGAGGCAGATCGTCACCGAGTTCACCCAGAAGACCGGAGTCCAGGTGGAGCTGGTCGCCATGGCCGAGGACCAGTTCAGCCAGGCGATCACGGCCGCCGCCGCGGCGGACGACCTGCCCGACGTGATCGGCGCGCTGCCCCTTGCCGCCGTCCGCGAGCTGGAGACCAACGAGCTGCTCGACACCGAGACACCGGGCAAGGTCGTGGACCAGCTCGGCAGGGACTCGTTCTCGGCGCGGGCCCTGGAGCTCAACACCTCGGGAGGCCAGCTGCTCGCGGTGCCCAGCGACGGATGGGCGCAGCTGATCCTTTACCGCAAGGACCTGTTCGACAAGGCCGGGCTGCAGCCGCCGGACACGTACGAGGCGCTGCAGGCGGCGGCCCAGAAGCTCAACACGGGCGGGGTCGCGGGCATCACGCTGGCGATCGCGCCGAAGGACTCGTTCACCGCGCAGAGCTTCGAGCACGTGGCGCAGGCGAACGGCTGTCAGCTGGTCGACAATTCCGGAAATGTCGCCCTGGACTCGCCGGCGTGCGTGCGGGCCTTCGAGTTCTACGCCAACCTGGCCAAGAACTACTCGGTCAAGGGCAAGCAGGACGTCGACACCACCCGGGCCACGTACTTCTCCGGCAAGGCGGCCATGATGATCTGGTCGTCGTTCATCCTGGACGAGATGGCGGGGCTGCGTAAGGACGCGCTGCCGAGCTGCCAGGAGTGCCGCGAGGACCCCGAGTGGCTGGCCAAGAACACCGGCGTGGTGACCGCGCTGAAGGGGCCCGACGGTAGCGCGCCCGCCCAGTACGGCGAGATCGTCTCGTGGGCGATCACTCGTGACGCGGCCAAGGACCCGGCCGCCAAGTTCGTCGCGTACATGATGAACGAGGGCTACGAGCGCTGGATCGGCATGGCGCCCGAGGGCAAGTTCCCCACCCGCACCAACCTCGCCGAGCAGTGGAACAAGCTGCCCGCCGGGGTCGACTCCAAGAAGCCACTGGCCGACATCTACCCGGCGGACGTGCTGGAGTCCCTGCGCAAGAGCCCGGACACGTTCGCGCGCTGGGGGATCCCCCAGGGACAGGGCAAACTGGTCGGCGCCACCATGGGCGAGCTGCCCGTGCCCAAGGCGCTGAGCGGGATCGTCGACGGCTCACTCACCCCGCAGGCCGCCGCCACCCAGGCCAAGGCCGACGTGGAGACGATCAAGCGCGGGATCCGCCAGTGACCACCACCCGTAGTAGACCCGCGGTTCCGCTGCACAGACCGCGACGAACGGGGTGAGGCCATGAGCAGAGTGCGGACGCTGCGGCAGCAGGAGGGACGCGCGGGGCTCGTGCTGATCTCGCCGACGCTGATCATCACGCTGGTCGTGGTGGTGGTGCCGCTGCTGTGGGCGATCATGCTGGCGTTCCAGGACGCCCGGTTGATCAATATCCGGCGCGTGGGGATCTTCGGCAACTACACGCTGGAGAACTTCACGTACGTGATCTCCGAGCCGGGCTTCTGGTCGTCGCTGGTCAACACCCTCGTCTACACGGTGGCGGGGACGGCGTTGTCGATCGCGATCGGGCTGGTGGCGGCGCTGGCGCTGCGGGACAGGTTCGCGGGCCGCACGGTCGTCAGGGCCTCCATCCTGATCCCGTACGTGGCGCCGGTCGTGGCCGTGGCCTTCCTGTGGGAGACGATGCTCAACCCCCAGTACGGCATCGTCAACACCTGGCTGGACGAGCCGATCGCGTTCCTCACCCAGGCCAACGGCGAGTTCCTGGGCATCCAGGTGCCGGTGGCGCTGCTGACGGTGATCGCGTTCGAGGCGTGGCGGTATTTCCCGTTCGCGTTCCTGTTCATCCTGGCCAGGCTGCAGGCGCTGCCCAAGGAGCTGGACGAGGCCGCGGTGATGGACGGGGCCACGCCCACCCAGCGTTTCCGGTACGTGATCATGCCGCAGCTGTGGCGCATCATCGCGTTGCTCTCCGTGCTGCGGTTCGTGTTCACGTTCACCAAGTTCGACGACGTCTACCTGCTGACCGGCGGCGGGGCCGGCACCGAGGTCGTCAGCGTGCGGGTCTACAACTTCCTGACCGCCCGCGACGACATCGGGGCCTCGGCCGCGCAGGCGATCGTGCTGGCTGTCGTGCTCGTCGTGTTCCTGATCATCTACCTGCGGTTCTTCGGCGGAGGTGAACGCGACCAATGAGCAGGGACAGCTTTGAACGGATCCTCTTCCGGTGTCTGAAGCCGCTGGTGATCCTGGCGCTCTTCGTGGTCACCGCGTTCCCGTTCTTCTACATGGTGATGTTGTCGGTCCGCGACATCCAGGAGCTCATCCTGGAGCCCGGCTCGCTCTGGCCGACGAGCTTCACCCTCGACACCTACGTGAACGTCCTGACCAGGCAGGGCTTCGTGACGTTCATGCGGAACAGCGCGATCATCGCGGTCGCGTCGGTGGCGTTCACGCTGCTGATCTCGATCCCGGGCGCGTACGCGGTGGCGCGGCTGCGTTTCTTCGGGCGGCGGCAGGTGCACTTCCTGTTCCTGGCGGTGTACCTGTTCCCGGCGATCGTGCTGGCCATCCCGCTGTTCGTGCTCTTCACGATGCTCGGGCTCCGAGGGTCCCTGATCGGATTGATCCTCGTGTATATCGCGCAAACGGTGCCTGTCACGGTATACATGCTCCGCAACTACTTCGAGACCGTGCCGCAGAGCGTAGAGGAAGCGGCCGCGATCGACGGGTGCACGAGACTGTCGACCATCTGGCGGGTGGTGCTGCCGCTCTCCAAGCCCGCGCTGATGGCCACCGGCCTCTACGCCTTCATGATCGCGTGGAACGAGTTCCTGTTCGCCCTGCTCTTCCTGGTGGATCGGCGGGACAGCTGGACCGTTTCCCTAGGGCTTTCACAGCTCGCGGGAAGCATAGAGATCCCGACGACGGTCCTGATGGCCGGGTCGGTGGTGCTCACGCTGCCGATCGTGATCGTGTTCTTCGCCAGTGAACGACTGCTGACGGAGGGCCTCACGGCAGGAGCCGAGAAGGGATAGACCATGCTGACGGCAGGGCAGATCCTCCAGCTCATCCGCCATGGCACCTGCCGTACGCGCAAGGAACTCATCGAGTACACCGGTCTGTCCCGGTCGACGATCACCGACCGGGTCGACCGGCTCATCGACGCCGGATACATCCACGAATCCGGCGTCGGCGCCTCCGGGGGCGGGCGACCGCCCTCGGTGCTCGACGTGGACGCCACCAAGCGGCTGATGCTGGTCGCGGACCTGGGCGCCACGCACGTCCGGGCGGCGCTCACCGACCTGGCCGCCCGGCCGCTGGCCGAGGAGAGGACCGAGATGCGCATCGACCTCGGGCCCGAGGCCGTGCTGTCGTGGGTGCGGCAGGCGTTCCAGCGCATGCTCGACCGGCACGGGCGGCCCGCCGCCGAGGTGTGCGGCATCGGGCTCGACCTGCCGGGCTCGGTGGACCACACCAACGGGCGGGTGATCAGGTCGTTCCTCATGCCAGGGTGGGACGACCATCCGGTGGGCGAGGCCATGGGGGCGGTGTACGACGTGCCGATCCTGGTGGAGAACGACGCCAACGCGATGGCCCTGGGCGAGTGGTGGTCGTCCTGGCGGGAGACCGACGCGCTCATCCTCATCAAGGTCTCGACCGGGATAGGCACCGGCATCATCCTCGACGGGCAGATTTACCGCGGCGTCGAGGAGGCCGCGGGAAACATCGGGCACGTACGCATTCGCGAGGGCGACGACCGGGTCTGCACCTGCGGCTCGCGCGGCTGCGTCGCCTCGCTGGCCAGCGGCAACGCCCTCGCCACCGACCTCGGCCAGGAGTCCAGCCGGGACGTGGTCCGGCTCGTGCAGGCCGGCGATCCCACGGCCATCGCCCGCACCCAGGAGGCGGGGCGGACCTTGGGGATCGTGCTGGCCACCGCGGTCAGCCTGCTCAACCCCGGCGTGCTGGTGCTGGCCGGGGACATGGCGGAGACCAGGGAGCACTACCTGACCGGGATCAGGGAGATCGTCTATCGCCGCAGCCTGCCGTACACGACCAGGAACCTGGAGATCGCCACCTCGACGCTGGGCGACCGGGCGGGGATCGTGGGCATGGCGGTGATCGTCATGGAGCACGTGCTCTCCCCCGCGTCCGTGGACGCCGCGCTGGCCGAGTCCGAGCCGGACGCGGTGAACTGACCGCTCAGCCGAGGTCTCGCCGCAACAAGGCGGCCGCCTCGACCAGCGAGGGGCCGTACCAGGTGAGCAGCCGCCCGCTGACCAGGGCGCATGTGCGGCCGGGGAAACATTCGGGGCCGTCCGTCGCGGAGAAGGCGTAGGGCTCGTCGGGCAGGACCACGAGGTCGGGCCGGAGCTCCACCAGCTCCGGAAGCGGGATCTTGGGATAGCGCTCGGCGTGGCCGGCGTACAGGTTGTCGACGCCGAGGTGCTTGAGCACGTCCCCGGTGAAGGTGTCGCGGCCGACGACCATCCACGGACGCCGCCAGATCGGGATGATCGCGGTCCGTCGGGGACCCGCCGCCGCCGCCCGCCACGCCGCCTCCGCCGCGTCCAGCCAGGCCGGGCGGTCCGTCCGGCACGCGTACCTGAACATCCGGTCCAGCGAGGCGAACGCGTCCTCCAGAGTTTCGATCCTGGTGACCCAGACCGCGAGGCCGGCCGCGCGCAGCGCCTCGAGGTCGGCCGCGCGGTTCTCCTCGGCGTTGGCCAGGACGACGTCGGGCCTGAGCTTCCTGATCGCCTCCAGGTCGGGGTTCTTGGTGCCCCTGACCCTGGTCACGTCGAGGTCGGCGGGGTGTGAGCACCAGTCGGTGGCCCCCACCAGCGCCTCGGGCACGGTCGCCGCCACCGATTCGGTCAGCGACGGCACCAAGGACACGATTCGCCCCACGGTCTCGGGGACCGCCACGGGCATGCCGAGGTCATCCATATCAGAAGCCTAGATCTGCGGATAAGACCGTCCTGATGTCGGTATAGATCCGTAGAATCACGCCCGAAAGATCATTAACATGTGATCGGGGGGATGCGGTGGAACGGGAGTCACGCGGATTCGATCCGGACACGCCTAACGTTGCCCGGCTCTACGACTACTTCCTCGGGGGCAAGGACCACTTCCCTGCGGACAGGGAGGCCGCGGAGCGGATCTTGAGAGTGGCTCCCGAAGTGCGGGCCGCCGCCCGGGCGAACCGGGCGTTCCTCACGCGAGCCGTGCGGCACCTCGCCGGAACCGGTGTGCGGCAGTTCCTCGACATCGGCACGGGGCTGCCGCGGCGGGAGAACGTGCACCAGATCGCGGGCGACGGCTCCCAGGTCGTCTACGCCGATGTGGACCCGGTGGTCATGGTGCACGCGCGGGCGTTGCTGGCCGGTCAGGGCGGCACGACGGTGGTCCGGGGCGATCTCCGCAAACCTCACGAGATCCTGGACGACCCGGAGGTCGCGCGGGCGATCGACTTCGGCCGTCCCGTGGGCGTTCTGCTGGTGGCGGTCATGCACTTCGTCGCCGAGTCCGAACGGCCGCAGGAGATCATCGCCACCCTGCGCGAGGCCATGGCGCCCGGCAGCTATCTGGTCATGTCCCACGGCACCAGCGACGCCCGTGCCGCCGCCGTGGCCACCACCACCGACGTCTACAGGAGGGCCAGCGCCCCGCTCACGCTGCGCCGCCGGACGCGGATCATGGAGCTCTTCGACGGGTTCGAGCTGCTGGACCCCGGCCTGGTCTGGCTGCCCGAGTGGCATCCCGAGCAGGCCGACACCGTCGACTTCACCGACGGCCCGGAGTCGTCGCTGATCCTGTGCGGCGTGGGCAGGAAGGACTGAGGCGTGGACGTCGGGCTGGCGGTGCCGCAGTTCGGCAGGTTCGCCACGCTGGGCAGCGTGGTCGACGTGGCACGGAAGGCCGAGGAGATGGGGTTCGCCGGTCTGTGGGCCGGCGACCGGCTCATGACGCCGCTGCGGCCCCGGGACCGCTATCCGGGCGGTGGCGGCATCCCGGAGGCGCACCGGGTGTTCCTGGACCCCTTCGCGGTGTTGTCGGTGGCCGCCTCGGTGACGTCCACCGTACGGCTGGGCACCAGCGCGCTGAACGCCTGCTGGTATCCACCGCCCGTCCTGGCCCGCTCCCTCACCACGATCGACCACCTCAGCGGCGGCCGGCTCGCCGCCGGCCTGGGACTCGGCTGGTCCTCCGACGAGTACGCCGCCGCCGGCGTGCCATGGAAGGACCGGGCGAAGCGGTACGAGGCCACCCTGGACGCGCTCGAAGCGATCTGGACCACCGACCCGGTGTCGTTCGAGCACGAGTTGTGGACGATCGC
This sequence comes from Nonomuraea turkmeniaca, assembly GCF_005889735.1. GTDB lineage: Bacteria > Actinomycetota > Actinomycetes > Streptosporangiales > Streptosporangiaceae > Nonomuraea > Nonomuraea turkmeniaca. The sequence goes on along the minus strand of NZ_VCKY01000013.1, from coordinate 65,048 downwards.
ACCCAGCCACATCGAGCCCAAGCCGGCCCGCCGCCCGCCGCTCTACCTGGCCGGCTTCTCCGAGCCGGCGCTCCGCCGCATCGGGCGCCGGGCCGACGGCTGGCTGACCGGCCCGCTGCCCGTTCCCATGCTCACGGCGATGTGGCGGACGGTGTGCGAGACCGCCGAGGAGGCCGGCCGCGACCCTGGGGCGCTGCGTATGGTCATGCGCTGCAACCCGGTCGTGACCGACCAGGGCAGGCCGCCCAGGAGCGGCACGGTGGCCGAGATCGCGGCATATCTGGCCACCGCGGCGGAGGCCGGGGTCCACGAGCTGATCCTGGACCTCCAGCACACCGCCACGAGCGACCAGCACCTGCTGAAGCTGGCCGTGGACATCAGATCCCGCCTGTGAGTGCTACTTGAGCGCGCTGAGGGCGGCCTCGTAGTCGGGCTCCTGCGTGATCTCCGGCACCAGCTCGGAGTAGACCACGTTGTTGTCGCCGTCGACCACCACCACCGCACGCGCGGCCAGCCCCGCCAGCGGCCCGGACTCCTGCGCCACGCCGTAGTCGGTCAGGAACTCGCGGCCGCGCATGAGCGACAACATGGTCACGTTGTCGATGCCCTCGGCGCCGCAGAACCGCTTCTGCGCGAAAGGCAGGTCGGCGGACACGCAGAGCACCTCGACGCCGGGGTGATCGGCGGCCACCTGGTTGAAGCGGCGCACCGAGGCCGCGCAGACGCCGGTGTCGACGCTCGGGAAGATGTTGAGCACCTTGGTCGCCTGGCCGAAGTCCTCCAGGGAGCGCTCCGCCAGATCGTTGCCCACCAGGCGGAACGCGGGCGCGCTTTCGCCGGCCTGCGGGAAGGAGCCGCCCACGGTGATGGGGTTGCCCTTGAAAGTGACGTCGGACATGAAAGCCTCCTCGTTAGCGATGCGCCAGATCACGGATCTTATCCGCGCGGGTCAGGCCCAGTCGTTCCGGGCGGCGTGCCAGCCGAGCTGGGCGCGGGTGCGAACCCCCGCCAGGTCCATCAGCGCCCGCAGCCGCCGCTGGAGCGTGCGCAGCGACAGGTCCAGCTGTCCCGCCACCGCCTCGTCGGTCAGCCCCGACAGCACCAGCCCGAGGATCTTCCTGTCCAGCTCCGTGACCGAGGACTCCTGCTGCTCGTCGAGGGCTCCCGCGGCGTCCAGGCGCAAGGGGTACGCCTGCTGCCACGCCGCGTCGAACAGGGCCTCGACGGCGGCGAGCAGCCCGCTGCGGTGCAGGAGGACGGCGGCGGGCTCCCCGCCGGGCTCGGTGGTCAGCGGTACCAGAGCGAGCTCGCCGTCGGCCATTATCAGCTTGATGGGCAGTTTGTCGGCCACCCTGACGTGTACGCCCCTGCGCAGGGAGTCGATCGTCTCGGCCACCGCCCCCGGACCGGCCAGGAGCTCGCGCTCCACCACGACGAAATACTCCACCCCGCGATCCACGGCCTGGTTCTCGCCCGTGTTGTCACCCGGAGGGACCGCAACGAAGGGCGCCGTGGAGAACGAGCGCACCCGCTCGCGCGCCGCCGCCTGGATCTGCAGGAAACGCTGCCGTACCGCGGCCACGCCGGTCACCACCTCGATGAGATCACCGGCGACGCGGTCGGTGGCGGCCGTCCTGTGCTGCTCGGCCAGTGCCGCGATGGCGAGCTCCGCCGTCCGGAGCTCCTCCCTGCGTGTCGTCAGCAGGCCGCCGAGCGCGACCGCGGGTGGTGCGGCGACGTACCGGACGGACAGGTCCGCCGAGCGTGAGACCAGGCCGCGGCCGATCAGCACGGCGAGGTCCTCCTGCACGGAGGCGAGTGGCCGGTCGAGAGCGGCGGCGAGGTCGTCCGGGGCGCGGGGGCCGTCGATGAGGAAGCGGTAGACCGCGTCCTCACCCGCGGTGAGGCCCAGCGCCTCGAGCACGCTAGCCGTCTCCCTCTGCTCGCCGGAAACGCCCATCAGTATGGGAGAGAAAGCAGGGCCGAAGGAGATCAATCCCCCTTCGGCCCCCAATCGTGACTGCACGGTTATTTAGCTCACGATCGCCCGGATGATCTCCTGGCTCACCGTGTTGCCCTTGGCGTCCGCGGCCGTGGCCTTCAACGACAGCGAGCCGCCCCGGACCACGGTGCTCCACCCGCCCGCGCCGTCCGGCCTCAGAGTGGCGGGCTGCCAGGACGCGCCGTCGTCGTAGGAGACCGACAGCGTGGCCTTCGTGGCCTTGCTCGCCCCGTCCAGCCACTCCTGCGTGGTCGCCGACAAGCCGATCTTGACGGTCGGCCCGGCCGGCTTGACGTCGTAGTCCAGTTGCATCATGGGGATGTCGGTGCGGTAGACGCTGCCGGCCGGAGGCTTGGCCGACACGAAGCCCCACTCGGTGTGGGTGCGCGTGGACGTCGGCCAGAGCTGCGGATCCCGGTTCACGTCGAGCGTGACGCGGTAGGGCGCCGCCTCGTCAGGCAGGCCGCTCCAGGCCGCCAGCGCGCGACCCTTCGACTTCTTGATCAGCTTGTCACCCTGGTAGAGCGCGATCGACATGGTGGCGTACTCGTCACCGCCGCCACCCGAATGGCCGGGCGTCCCGTCGCTCAGCGGTGGGATGTTGAGCTGCATCCCGCCGCCGTTCTCGCGGAACGGCCCCCAGTACTCCGTGCCCAGCCTGGGCCGCACCACAGGCGAGAACCATTCGTGCGTGACCCGCTGCTCCGGCCGGTAGACCTGGGGCTGCTGGCGCATCTCCCAGTCGTCGCCGATGGAATGGGTCTCGTACCAGCGGTAGCCGCTGCCGGTCGTCACCCATTCCGTGCGCTCGGCGGGGAAGTACTCGCGCTCCCTGAACCCGATGGCCGGGCCCCAGCCGTCCTGGAGGTTGTAGCGGAAGCCGCCGCCCTCCTGGCCGGTGGTGGCGCCGTGGTAGACGCCGCGCACCTGGGCCAGGTGCCGCGGGTGGTAGGCCAGCTCCCGGTCGGGGACGCCGCCCTTGTGCAGGTCCACCAGGTCGTACAGGTAGGAGGCGTAGCGCTTCTGCGTGACCACGACTGTCTTGCCCACCAGGCCGGCGGCGCTGTCGCGCGGGATCAGCACGACCGGGATGGGCAGTTCCTCGCCATACCACTCATAGAGCAGTCCCGGCTGGTCGTTCACGACGACCAGCAGCTTCGCGCCCGCCGCGATCGCCTGCTGAGCCCGTTCCTCGGTACTCACCTCGGCGCTGCGGGTGACGATGACGGCCTTGCCCTTGGCGTCGATGCCCGCGTAGTCCTGCGCGGCGCCCTTGCCCGCGGCGACCGTCGTGAGCGACGTGCGGCCGTCGGTGAGCGTGGTGCCGCCCTGCACGGTCGTGATCAGCGAGTCGATGGTCAGCGAAGGCTCGCCCATCCGCCACCGGGTCAGGTAGTCGAACGAGCCCTTGGTCACCTTCTCGGTCGGGGAGACGTACACGCTCTCGTACCAGATGGGCAGGATGTAGCCGAGCCTGACCGGCCTCTTGTCGGGGATGGCCCTGAGGAAGTCGAGCTGCATCTGCCGGCGTTCGGCGAGTTCGGGGGTCGTGACGCTCGCCGGGTTGGCCCGGCTCGCGTCGAGCACGACGTCCGTGTTCCGGTCGAGCGTGATCTCAGGGTCGGTGAGCAGCGCCATGCCGCGCGCGTCGGCCCGCTCGCCCGCCACCTCCAGCAGCGAGTAGGCCGTGTACGTGGAGGGCGGCAGGCGCAGCGTCCGCTCGCCGCCCACTGCGTAGACCATCATGCTGCCGTCGGAATCGGCCAGCACGACCTGTCCCGTGGCGGGCCGGCCGGCCCTGTCGCGCAGCTTGAGCGTCAGGTCGTACAGCTCGCGTTCCTTGACCGCGCCGAACGACGTGCGGACGACGGTCTGCCCCGAGGTGGCGGTCACCAGGCCGGAGACCGTCGTGCCGGAGTCGAGCCTCGCCGGGTCGATGGTGAGCGTGGCCTCGGCGGTGCCGTGCGCGGGGACGGTGAGCTTCGCCGCGGACAGACTCGCCGCGTCGGAGCCGGTGACGGCCAGGTCGAGGGTGATCTCGGCGTCGCCGTCGTTGCGGTAGGCGATCGTCCTGGCCGTCTTGGGGTCCTCGGCGGCGTGCGGCCAGTCGTAGAAGGCCGTGGGCAGCGAGCCCGTCGCGGTGACCGCCGCGCCGACGGCCGCGGCCACGTCGAGCCGCCCGGCCCCCTGCTCGAACGGCGTGTACGGCAGCGCCTTCGCCGAGCTCATCAGGGCGTCCTTGACCTGCTGCCCGGTCCAGTCCGGATGCCGCTGGGCCAGGATGGCCGCCGCGCCCGCGACATGCGGGGTCGCCATGGAGGTGCCGTCCAGCTTCCAGTACGGCCCGCTGGCCTCGTCGTTGTACGACGAGTGCGCCGCGTTGATCCCCACGCCAGGAGCGGAGATATCCGGCTTGAGGCCGTATGTCCGGTCCAGCGGTCCCATGCTGGAGAAAGCGGCCCGCTTGTCTGCCTTGTCCACCGCGCCCACGGTCAGCGCCGAGGCCGCGGAGCCGGGCGCGCCTATCGTGCCCGCGCCGTAGCTGTTGCCCGCCGCGATCACGAACAGCGTGCCGTGCTGCTTGGACAGGTTGTCCACCGCCTGGGCCATCGGGTCGGCGCCGCCGTCGGGCACGTCACTGCCCAGGCTCATGCTGACGACCTTCGCCTTGGCCGCGGCCCACTCCATGCCCGCGATGATCCAGGAGTCCTGGCCGTAGCCGTTGTCCGCGAGCACCTTGCCGATGAGCAGGTCCGCGCCGGGGGCGACGCCCTTGTTCACGCCGTCCGAGGCGGCGCCGGTGCCCGCGACCGTGGAGGCGACGTGGGTGCCGTGGCCGTTGACGTCCTTGACCTCCTCGCCGGGCACGAAGCTGGCGGACTCCGTGATGCGGCCCTGGAGGTCGGGGTGGGTGCCGTCGACGCCGGTGTCGAGCACGGCGACCTTGACGCCCTTGCCGTCGTAGCCGGCGGCCCACGCCTGCGGGGCGCCGACCTGCGGCACACTCTCCTTCAGCGAGACCTTGGCCTTGCCGTCGAGCCAGACCTTGGCGATGCCGCCCGACCTCGCGGCGGGGCCGGCGATCGTGTTCCAGAACGGGCGCGGATCCGCCCCGACCTGGAGTGCCGCACCCTTGACGCTGGGCAGCGGCCTGACGACCTGGGCGCCGGTCATCGAGCGCGGCGTGGGACCCGAATACGTGACGATCACCGGCGGCGTACCGCGGTAGCCCATGGCCGCCAGGCCGGCGACGTCGAACAGCCGCCGGTCGAGCCGCTCGGCCGCGATCAGCGGCACGGCCTCGTCCGGCAGGACGTAGACCTTCCCGTCGGCCTGGAGCACCTGGACGCCGCCCTGCGCGCCGTCCGGCCGGTCCACGGTGACGGTGTCCTGGTCGCCGGGGCCGTCCACGTAATGGACCCGGTCGCCGGTGATGAGGGTGATCTCCGTCTCTTGGAGCGCGGGATCCCGGGGCGTCGGCTCCCGGGAGTCCGCGTGCGCGGCCGTCGGCGCGGCCAACGCCGTCGCCGCGAGCGCTGCGGCGGCCAGCGTTCTGGCGGGGAAATTGAGGGGCATGGGGTGGATTCCACCCTTCCCGCCATGCCCCCGGGAAGGTCATCCACGTGGCGGGAACCCGCCCTGGCGGGAGCCCGTCAGGCAGTGCGAGCGAGCAAGGTCTCCGGGACCGCCACGACCATCGTGGACCCGGGCCCGGTCTGGCTGCCCGAGTGGCATCCCGAGCCGGCCGACATCATCGACTTCCCGGACGGCCCGCAGGCGTCGCTGATGGTGTGCGGCGTGGGCAGGAAGGTCTGGCCGCCCGGGGCGCGGCGCCCCGGGCGCTCATGAGAGTTACTTGAGCGCGTGGAGCGCGCCCTCGTAGTCGGGCTCCTGGGTGATCTCCGGCACCAGCTCGGAGTAGATCACCTTGCCGTCACCGTCGAGCACCACCACCGCACGCGCGGCCAGCCCGGCCAGCGGCCCGGACTCCTGCGCCACACCGTAGTCGGCCAGGAACTCACGGCCGCGCATGAGCGACAACATGGTCACGTTGTCGAGCCCCTCCGCGCCGCAGAAGCGCTTCTGGGCGAACGGCAGGTCGGCCGACACGCAGAGCACCTCCACGCCGGGGTGCTCGGCGGCCACCTCGTTGAAGCGCCGCACCGAGGCCGCGCACACGCCGGTGTCCACGCTCGGGAAGATGTTGAGCACCTTGGTCTTGCCCGCGAAGTCGGCCAGCGTCTTCTCGGACAGGTCGGTGGCGACCAGGCGGAAGTCGGCGGCGCTGTCGCCGGTCTTGGGGAAGGTGCCCCCAACGGTGATCGGGTTGCCCTTGAAGGTGACGTCGGACATGAGCCCTCCCATAAACGTTCGTTCCCCGGCTGATGATCCTATCGGCGCGGGCTCATGCGGCTTCAACACGGGCTCAACAGAAACTCAACTCGCCCGGCCCTACCGTCCTCTCGTCCGGAGAAAACAGGGAGAGAGGAAACAACGACATGTCCCTTCGCACGTCACTGGCAGTGCTGACCGTCGCCGGCGCCGCGTCGCTGGGTCTGGCCGCCGCGCCCGCGCAGGCTGCCACGCTCGGCAACGTCCCCGGCTGCGTCAGCGTCTGGTCGGCCAACGGGAAGGTCACCAAGACCGGCTACGCGTACAACGGCTGCACCTACCGGGTGAGGATGAGGATCGTCTGGGCGTGGGCGCCCGACGGTGCGTGCACGACCGTGAACCCCGGGCGGCAGATCTGGAGCCAGAAGGCCCGGGGCCACCGCTTCGACGGCGCGAAGACCTGCTGACGTCACACGTTGCGCCGATACTGACCGCCGGCCTCGAACAGGGCATCGGTGATCTGGCCGAGCGAGCAGACGCGGGACGCCTCCATCAGCACGTCGAACGCGTTGCCGTCCGACATGGCGACCTCACGCAACCGGGCCAGTTGCACGGGAGCCTCGGCCCGGTTCCGCTCATGGAAGTCACGCAGCCGGTCGAGCTGTGACCGCTTCTCCTCCTCGGTCCCCCTGGCGAGCTCCAGCTTCTGCGGCTGGGGCTCGTCGGCGTGTTCCTTGTGGAACGTGTTCACGCCGACGATCGGCAGGGAGCCGTCGTGCTTGCGCATCTCGTACAACATGGACTCGTCCTGGATCTTGCCGCGCTGGTAGCCGGTCTCCATCGCGCCCAGCACGCCGCCCCGGTCCGACAGGCGCTCGAACTCGGCGAGCACCGCCTCCTCCACCAGGTCCGTCAGCTCCTCGATGATGAACGAGCCCTGCAGCGGGTTCTCGTTCCTGGCCAGGCCCCATTCGCGGTTGATGATGAGCTGGATCGCCATGGCGCGGCGGACCGAGTCGGCGGACGGGGTGGTGACGGCCTCGTCGAAGGCGTTGGTGTGCAGGCTGTTGCAGTTGTCGTAGATGGCGATCAGGGCCTGCAGGGTGGTGCGGATGTCGTTGAAGTTCATCTCCTGGGCGTGCAGGGATCTGCCCGAGGTCTGGATGTGGTACTTCAGCTTCTGCGAGCGCTCGGCGGCTCCGTACCGCTCGCGCATGGCCACCGCCCAGATGCGGCGCGCCACCCGGCCCAGCACGCTGTACTCGGGGTCCATGCCGTTGGAGAAGAAGAACGACAGGTTCGGCGCGAAGTCGTCGATCTTCATGCCACGGGCCAGGTAAGCCTCCACGTACGTGAACCCGTTGGCCAGGGTGAAGGCCAGCTGACTGATCGGGTTCGCGCCCGCCTCGGCGATGTGGTAGCCGGAGATCGACACCGAGTAGAAGTTGCGCACGCCGTTCTTGATGAACCACTCCTGGATGTCGGCCATCATCCGCAGGCTGAACTCGGTGGAGAAGATGCAGGTGTTCTGGCCCTGGTCCTCCTTGAGGATGTCGGCCTGGACGGTGCCCCTGACGGTGGCCAGCGTGCGGGCGCGCACCTCGGCGGCCTCCTCGGCGGACGGCTCGCGGCCCTGCTCGGCGCGGAAACGGTCGAGTGCCTGGTCCACGGCGGTGTTGAGGTAGTAGGCCAGGATCGTGGGGGCGGGACCGTTGATCGTCATGGACACCGACGTGTTGGGCGCCGTCAGATCGAACCCGTCGTAGAGCACTTTCATGTCGTCGAGGGTCGCGATCGAAACCCCCGAGGTGCCGACTTTTCCATAAATGTCGGGACGGAGGTCGGGATCGTGGCCGTACAACGTCACCGAGTCGAACGCCGTCGACAGCCGGGTCGCGGGCTGGCCCTGCGACAGCAGCTTGAAGCGCCGGTTGGTGCGGAACGGGTCGCCCTCCCCCGCGAACATCCTGGTCGGGTCCTCGTCGTCACGCTTGAACGGGAACACGCCGGCCGTGAACGGGAACATGCCCGGCAGGTTCTCGGCACGCAGGAAACGCAGCAGGTCGCCGTGGTCGGTGTAGCGCGGCAGGGCCACGCGGGGCACGCGGTTGCCCGAGAGCGTCTCCCGCCAGAGCGGGGTGTGGATCTCGCGGTCGCGTACCTTCACGACCAGCTCGTCGGCCGTGTAGCGCTCCTTGACGGCCGGCCAGGTGTCGATCAGCGTGCGGCTCTCGTCGGTGAGCTCCCGCTCGGCCTGGGCGTGCAGGTCCTTCAGCCGGTCGTCGTCCATGAGCTGCTGGACGGCGGCCAGCTGCTGGCGGCGTCGCGCCACCTCCGCCTGGGCCAGCGTCTCGGCATGGTACGCGTGGACGGTCTCGGCGATCTCGGCCAGGTAGCGGGACCTGGCGGGCGGCACGATCGCCGTCGACACCTGCGAAGTGCGCCCCGATACCTGCGGCAGCAGGCCCGGGCCCGCGTCCTCCAGTAGGAGGCCCTTGAGGTGGTGGTAGAGGGCCGTGACGCCGGCGTCGTTGTAGCGGGCGGCGATGGTGCCGAAGACCGGCATGTCCTCCGGCCTGGCGCCGAACGCCTCGCGGTTGCGTACGAGCTGGCGGCGCACGTCACGCAGGGCGTCCTCCGCGCCGCGCCGCTCGTACTTGTTGATCACGACCGCCTCGGCGAAGTCCAGCATGTCGATCTTCTCGAGCTGCGAGGCCGCGCCGAACTCGGGGGTCATCACGTAAATGGGCACGTCCACGTGGGGAACGATCCCGGCGTCGCCCTGGCCGATGCCCGGCGTCTCCACGATCACCAGGTCGTAGCCGGCGGCCCGGCAGGCGGTGATCACGTCGTCCAGGCAGGCGGGCACCTCGTTGGCGGCGCCCCTGGTGGCCAGGGAACGGAAGTAGACCTGGGGGCCCAGGCTGTTCATGCGGATGCGGTCGCCGAGCAGCGCCCCGCCGCCGCGCCTGCGGGTGGGGTCGATGGCAATGACCGCGATGCGCAGCTTGTCGTCGTTGTCGACGCGGAACCTGCGTACCAGCTCATCGGTGAGGGAGGACTTGCCCGAGCCGCCCGTGCCCGTGATGCCCAGCACCGGCACGTGCCTCTCCGCGGTCAGCCCCTCGAACCCGCGGCCGCTCTCGATGAGCGTGATCGCCCGGGCCAGCGCCGCCTGGTCGCCCGCGACCACCGCCTCCACCGCGGGCGGGTCGCCCAGCTCGACGTCGCAGTCCTCGATCAGCTTGTTGATCATGCCGGGCAGGCCGTACCGCTGGCCGTCCTCGGGTGAGAAGATGCGGGCGACACCGCGCGAGTGCAGCAGCTCGATCTCCTCGGGCACGATCACGCCACCGCCGCCGCCGTACACCTTCACGTGCCCCGCACCGCGCTCACGCAGCAGCTCCACCAGGTACGTGAAGAACTCGACGTGCCCGCCCTGGTAGGAGCTGATCGCCACGCCCTGGACGTCCTCCTGGATGGCAGCCGTGACGATCTCGTCGACCGAGCGGTTGTGCCCGAGATGGATCACCTCGGCGCCTTGCGACTGGAGGATGCGCCGCATGATGTTGATCGCCGCGTCATGGCCGTCGAACAGGGCCGCGGCGGTCACGAAACGGACTGGGTTCACCGGTACGTGCACGCCTGATCACTCCTTTGTGAGGGGCTCTCTCTTCGAAGATACTAGGACGTCCTACTATTCCCCAAGGGCGTGCGGGGTAGAGGACCCGGCGAGGGGGTGACGCCGAATGCGTGCACTGACGTTCGCGCCAGGCCACAAGGGGACGCTCGACGTGCAGGACGTGCCCGATCCTGAGCCGGGCAAGGGAGAGCTGCTCGTCCAAGGGCTCGCACTGGGCATCTGCGGGACCGACAGGGAACTCGCGGATGCCGAGTACGGATGGCCGCCGCCGGGCAAGGAACGGATGGTCATCGGGCACGAGTCGCTCGGCCGGGTGCTCGAAGTGCCGGAAGGCTCCGCGTTCTCCCCCGGCGACCTGGTGGTCGGCGTGGTCCGCCGGCCCGATCCCGTGCCATGCGGGGCATGCGCGCGCGGCGAGTTCGACATGTGCCGCAACGAGCGCTACACCGAGCGCGGCATCAAGGAGATGGACGGGTACGGCAGCGAGCGCTGGACCGTCGAGGCCGGGTACGCGGTGCGCCTGGAACCGTCACTGGAGAGCGTCGGCATGCTGATGGAGCCGGCATCGGTGGTGGCCAAGGCGTGGGAGCAGATCGAGCGGATCGGCTCGCGGGCCTGGTTCGAGCCGCGCACGCTGCTCGTCACCGGGGCGGGGCCGATCGGACTCCTGGCCGCGCTGCTGGGGCGCCAGCGGGGGCTGGAGGTGCACGTGCTCGATCGGGCGCCGGAAGGGCTCAAGTCGCGGCTGGTGAGCGATCTGGGCGGGACGTACCACTCGGCGACGTCCCTGACGGAGTTCTACTCCGCGAAGCCGGACATCATCATCGAGTGCACGGGTGTGGGGGAGCTCGTCATCGACGCCATGATCACCACGGCCGCGGGCGGCATCGTGTGCCTGGCCGGCCTGGCGCCCGGCGGGCGGACCCACCGGGTGGACGCCGGCGTCATCAACCGGGACATCGTGCTGGAGAACGACGTGGTCTTCGGCACCGTCAACGCCAACCAGCGGCACTACAGGGATGCGGCCGCTGCGCTGGCCAAGGCGGATCCCGCGTGGCTGGAGCGGCTCATCACCCGTCGGGTGCCGCTGGACCGCGCCCTGGAGGCCTTCGAGCCCGGCGACGACGTCAAGGTCGTCATCGACCTCTGGCGATAGCTCGAAGCATAGTTGAGTCAACTGCACTTCGGTCAACTACACTTCGAAATGTGCAGAAACCTCAGCATGTCTACGATCGCGAGGCCGAGTGGGAGGCCCTGGTCTCCTTTGCTCAGGATCGGCGGCCGGGAGCGCAACTCGGGGTGGTGAGCGGCCGCCGTCGACAAGGGAAGAGCTACCTCCTCCAAGCGTTGGCGGCCAGTTCGGGCGGCATCTACTTTCCCGCTCTGGAGGTCACCGAGGCGGTCGCGCTGCGGCTCTTTTCTGACGAGCTCATCCGCTTCACCGGAGCGCCCGTTCCAGCCTTCCGCGATTGGATCGAGGCCATCCCCTACCTCTTCGAGGTCGTTCGTGACCGACCGGTCCCGGTCGTGTTCGACGAGTTCCCCTATCTGGTGAAGGCCTCGCCCGAGCTTCCCTCGGTCATACAACGAGAGCTCGGTCCCGGCGGCTCGGGAGCTTCCAGCACGGCAAGGTTGCTGCTGTGCGGTTCGGCGATGTCGGTGATGGGCGGCCTGCTGTCCGGCAGCGCCCCGCTTCGGGGGCGCGCTGGGCTCGAACTCGTCGTGCGGCCCTTCGGATACCGCGAGGCTGCCGACTTCTGGGGGATCACCGACCCGCGGCTGGCCGTCCTGGTCCATTCGATCGTCGGCGGCACTCCCGCCTACCGGCGCGAATTCGTCCGCGATGACGCCCCTGCCACGCGGGCCGACTTCAACGATTGGGTGACCAGAACCGTACTGAGCGCGCGGGTTCCCCTCTTCCGTGAGGCGCGCTACCTGCTGGCCGAGGAGACGGAGATCCGCGATCCCCTGCTCTACCATTCCGTCCTCGCGGCCGTCGCCGATGGCAACGCGACATCGGGCGGGATCGCCGGATACGTCGGGCGGAAGTCCAACGAGGTGGCCCATCCGCTCCGCGTTCTCGAGGACAGCCATCTTCTGGTCAAGGATCGCGACCTGTTCCGGCCGACGCGAACGATCTACCGCATAGCCGAGCCACTGATCATCTTCTATCAAGCGATCATGGCGCGGGAATGGACGCGCCTCGAGCGAGGTGACGCCGCCACGGTCTGGCGAGGCAGCAGGGGCAGATTCCTGTCGCAGGTCGCCGGCCCTCACTACGAGGGACTGTGTCGCGAACATGCCGTCCGATCCGACCCCGAGGCCGGAGAAGTGGGCAGCGGAACGGTCGCGGACCCCGCCAATCGCACACAGATCCAGGTCGACGTCGTGGTCCTCGCACCGGCGGAGCACGGACGACCGCGACGGATCGTCTCGCTCGGTGAAGCCAAGTGGGACAAGGCCATGGGGGTGGGGCACGTGGCTCGGCTGCGGCGCGCCCGTGACCTGCTCGCCGTCAAGGGGTTCGACACACGCGACACGACACTCACCTGCTATTCGGGCACCGAGTTCGCCCAGGAGCTCATCGCCGCGGGAGACAGGGACGTGCGACTGGTCACCATCGATCAGCTGTACTCGTGACAGACGGCGGTTGTGGCCACCGTGCCCGAGGCTCCCGAGGGTCAGGTGGGTTCGTAGGGCTTGCGGCGGGTGGGGCTGGAGTGCCGGGTGGCCGCCTGCCCCGAGCCGGCCGGGACGCGGGCCTTGGTGGATCGGCCGGATTGGGTGGGCTCCGTGGCGGTGGCGGTGGCGCGGGCCTTGGCCGACCGTGATGGTGCCTTGGCGGCTCCGGTCTGCGCCTTGGTCGCCACTGCTGACGACGTCTTCGACGCGCCTCCCGGCGTCGTCGCGCTTCCTGACGCCTTCGCCGCCTGTACGGAGCTCTTGGTCGCCCTCGCGGACGCCTTCGTGGCGCCCGCCGGTGCTTTTTCTCGGGGCTCTCGCTTTTCCGGGGTCGGAAGCACCTCGTGAGACTTCTCGGTGCGCCGGCCGGTTGGCGCGTTCCAGGGCCGGGGCCAGGTGAGGCGGCGGTGGGTGCCGCGGCGGCGGCCGGTGACGCGTAAGGAGAGCACGATGGTCATGAGCACCATGGCGGCCAGTAACGCGGGCGGCGTGCCTAACACGTCCAGCGGCGAGCCCGGCTCAGGCTCGGACCGTGGCGTCGAGATGAAGGGCCGCTCGGTGGAGAGGATCTCCTCGGGCTTCGTGGCACCGGCCTTGACCAGCCGCGGCACGCCGTACCCGACGACCTTGTCGGTCTCCCGGGTCTTGCGCTTGAGCCAGATGCGGTCAACATTCGCCTCGATGGTGTGGATCTTCTTGCCTTCGACGCGCTCCACGACCCCGACGTGGTCGATGCCCTTGTAGCTCTTGCCGCCGCGCCAGTCGAAGAAGACCAAGGCGCCGGGCTCGGGCTGCTGGGTCCAGGCCTCCTGCTTGATGAACCAGGCTGCATGCGACGGCGTCCACGCGAACTCGCCGACATATTGGGAAAGCCCCGCCTTGTTGGCGGCCCAGGCCAGGAACATGTCACACCACGGCGCATTGCGGTATTGGGTGTCTTGGACGCGATCCGCGTACCACTGGCCGAACTTGGTGAACTGGCCGCCCTTCTCCTTATAGCCGAGTTCCTGCCGTACCGTTCCCAGCAGCTCGTCAGCGATCGGGTCCAGGGTGACTCCTCCCAGAAAACCGACAAATCACGATGGACTGTAATAGCGCCGTCGCGAATTTGCGCGGGTGATCGGGAAAGTGTCTTGCAATGAGCCGAAATATCGGCTATGTGACTGATGAGACAGATGGGACTAGTGACGACGCACGTTAGGAGCCGGCACCCACGCGATAGACGGACACGTCCCCCGCGCCCGGCGCGACCACGTCGGCCACGATCACGGTCACGTTGTCGGGCGACCCGCCTTCGTTGGCCAGATCGATGAGCCGCTGGACGGCCGCCCCCGGGTCTGCCACCGTGGTCAGCACCTCGTGCAGGACCTCGGGCCCGAGGACCGTCGTCAGCCCGTCGGAGCAGAGGAGGTAGCGATCATCAGGCTCGGCCTCGCGCAGCGCCATGTCGGGCTCAGCCCTGCCCTCGCTGCCCAGCACCCGCAACACCATCGAACGCCGGGGATGCACGGCGGCCTGGTCCTCCGTGATCCGTCCCTCGTCCACCATCGACTGCACCAATGTGTGATCCTTGGTCATCTGGTAGAGAGCCCCATCGCGCAGCAGATATCCGCGGGAGTCACCAAGATGAGCCAGGGCGAACCGGTAGCCGTCCCACAACATGGCGGTCACCGTGGTCCCCATCCCCCGGCGCGCGGGGTCGATGTCGGCCAGCTCGACCAGCCTGCGCCCCGCCTCATGCACGGCGCCCTCCAGCGCCGCCTCCACGTCGGCACCCGTCTCGGGAAGCGTGGCATCCAGCTCGCGCATGACGGAAATGGCGGCCGAGCTCGCCAACTCGCCGGCCGCGTGCCCGCCCATCCCGTCGGCCACCACGAGCAACCGGCCACTCGCATAGCCGGAGTCCTCGTTCTGCTCCCTGCGGCGGCCCACGTCTGATCCGGCGGCATAGCGGATGTTGTGCTTCATACCCTGCAGTAAATCATTGGTTGAAAGACTTCACAAGCAGATGCGCTGAAGACTCTTGTGAACTACTGTGGGCTCCATGAGCCACGACCCGACCGTCAACGCCGGGGACATCGCCCGGCTCGCCGGTGTCGGGCGGGCCGCGGTGAGCAACTGGCGCCGCCGCCACGACGACTTCCCCCAGCCCACCGGCGGCACCGCCAACCAGCCGCTGTTCTCACTGCGCCAGGTCGAGTCCTGGCTGCGCCGCTATGGGAAGTCCTACCAGGTCTCGCTGGGAGATCGGGTGTGGCAACGCCTGAAAGCGGCCGGCGATTTGCGGCTCGGTGAGTTGGTGGCCCAGGCAGGAGCGCTGCTGACCAGCCGCCACCAGGGCGACGACCCGGCGGACGGGCTCGAGCCGGAGCTCGCCGAGCTGCTGATGGAGCTGGCCGGGCAGCACGACCCGCTGACCGCGTACGAGTTCCTGTGCGAGCGTTACCTCGAGGCCCACTCCCGGCAGCTCTCGGTCACCCGGGATGACGTGGCCCGGCTGATGGTCCGGCTCGTACACCCGGAAGGCTCGACGGTCCTCGACCCCGCCTGCGGGGTCGGCACGCTGCTCCTGGCCCCCGAGGGGACGACACGGGTGCTGGGCCAGGAGCTCAGCGAGACCTCGGCCGCCATCACCGCCTCCAGACTCCGTCTGCGCGGCGTCGACGCCGACATCGTGGCCGGCGACTCGATGCGTCACGACGGCTTCGCCGGGCAGCGGGCCGACGCGGTGGTGTGCGACCCGCCGTTCAACGAACGCGCCTGGGGCTACGAGGAGCTCACCGGCGACCCCCGCTGGGAGTACGGCCTGCCGCCCCGCGGCGAGCCCGAGCTGGCCTGGGTGCAGCACTGCCTCACGCACGTCAAGCCGGGCGGGCTGGTGGCCATCCTCATGCCCCCGGCCGCCGCGAGCCGCAAAGCGGGCCGCCGCATCCGCGCCAACCTCCTGCGTGCCGGCGCGCTGCGTGCCGTCGTCGCGCTGCCGGGCTCGGACCTGTGGCTGCTGCGCCGGCCGGCCGCGGGCGAGCGGCCGCCGTCCGAGGTGCTCATCCTCGACGCCACCGCCGACCTGGGGAGCGTGGAGCCGGCCTGGCAGGCCTACCTGGAGGACCGTTCCGACCAGACCGTTCGCATCATCGACCTGCTGGCCGACGAGGTCGACATGACCCCGGCCCGTCACCAGCGCCGCGACGACGTCGGGCGGGCCTTCGCCGAGGCCCGCGACCGGTTCCTGGCGGCCGCGGCCGTCCCGCCCGACCTGAAGGTCCTGGAGCAGCCGCTCGACCAGCCCGCCACCACGCTGGGCGATCTGATCAAGGAGGGCCTGGTGACCACGTCGCAGGCCCCGCCCAGGATGGCCGCGGACGGCGGCGAGGTCCCGGTCCTCACCGCAGACGACGTGCTCAACGGCACACCGCCGTCCGGCTCCACGACCATGCAGCAGGGCCTGATCGCGATCCGGCCCGGCGACGTGGTGGCCTCCTACTCCAGCGTGCGCGTGATGGCCGACGGCGGCGCGGTGCTGGGCCCGCACCTGACGCTCTACCGGGTGGACGCGCGCCGGCTGGACCCGGACTTCCTGGCCGGCTATCTGCGTGCCGCCGGTGGCCGGGCCACCACCGGCTCCAGCAGGTTCGACGTGCGCCGTACCCGCCTGCCGCGGCTGTCGCTCAAGGAGCAGAAGGCGTACGGCGAGGCGTTCCGCCAGCTGGCGGTGCTCGAAGACGCCATCCGCGAGACCTCGACGCTGGGTCAGACGCTGATCAGGCTGGGCCTCGACGGCCTCGCCGACGGCCACCTGCACCCACCCGCCCATGGCCTCACCCCATGAGGGGGCTCGCTCGCCTGCCCATGGCCTCACTCCGTGAGGCGGGCTCGGTCGCCAAATGCCGCCGCCTTCCCCCGCTCTGGTCGCTCCTCCAGGCGACGGCACTCCCTCGGCTGACGGTGTAGTTTTTTCCCGAAAGGCTGCGGGGAGGGGCGAATGGTCATCGGCGACCGCTATGAGCTCGACGACCTTCCCCTCGGTCAGGGGGGAATGGGCGCGGTCTACGCGGGCCACGACCGCCACCTGGACCGCCGGGTGGCGGTGAAGCTGCTCAGGCTGCCCAGCGGCCCTGATCACGAGCTGGAGCGCCGTTTCATCCGCGAGGCGCGGATCCTGGCCAGGCTGGAGCATCCCGGCGCGCCGGTCCTCTACGACTTCGGCACCCACGAGCACCGGCTCTACCAGGTGATGCAGTTCATCGAGGGCGTGACAGTGGCCGACGTGGTCAGCGAGCACGGCCCGCTGCCGGTGCCGTGGGCGGCCGCCATCGCGGCCCAGGCGTGCGCGGTGCTCTCGGCGGCGCACGCCCTGGCGATCTGCCATCGCGACCTCAAGCCGACGAACCTGATGCTCTGCCCGGACGGCAGCGTGAAGGTGCTGGACTTCGGCCTGGCCATGCTGCGTGACACGGACGTCACCACGTTCACGAGGATCGGGCAGATCCTGGGCACGCCGGCGTACATGGCGCCCGAGCAGATCCAGCACGGCATCGCCGAGCCGCGCAGCGACCTCTACTCGCTCGGCTGCGTCCTGCACGAGATGTTGACCGGACGTCAGCTGTTCACCGGGCAGACCGACTACATGGTCTTCGAGAAGCAGGTCAAGGAGCGTCCGCCGGCCGTTCCGGGCATTCCCGGCGAGCTGAGCGCGCTGCTGGCGCAGCTGCTCGAGAAGCAGCCGGCCGACCGGCCCGCGGACGCGAACGAGCTGTACGAGCGGCTCGACCCGTTCGCGGTCGAGCTGCCCATGCTGCCCGGTTTCCTGGCCAAGGCGCCGAGCCCCGGCCGCATGTACGCCCGCATGGCGGGCCGCGCCCTCAGCGGCTGAAGCCCCGAATCCCGGGCCCTCCCCTCCTCGGCGCACGCCTTGCCGAAGCTGTGAACGCGCTCTCTCACGTAACATCGATCGTTATATAACACCCGTTGACAGGCCTATGTGAACCCCGCGAATCTCTTGAGAGAGCGCTCTCTCACCCCATTCTCATACTCCTGCACAGGAGGGTTCCATGACCCCTCGAATCCGGCTCGCCGTACCCCTGCTCGCCGCGGCTCTGCTCACGGCCGCGTGCGGCGGCGGTGGGAACACCGCCACCCCGGCGAGCGCCAAGCCGGGCGAGAAGATCAAGCTGACCATCGGCCTCTTCGGCGACTTCGGCTTCAAGCCGCTCTACGAGGAGTACAAGAAGACGCACCCCGACATCGAGATCGTCGAGAACGTCACGCAGTTCAACGACCACCACAACAACCTGGTCAAGCGGCTGGCCACGAACGCGGGCGCGGGGGACATCGAGGCGGTCGAGGTCGGCTACGTCAGCACGTTCACGGCGCAGCCCGGCAAGTTCGCCGACCTCAAGCAGTACGGGCTGGACCAGCGCAAGGCCGACTACCTGGACTGGAAATGGCAGCAGGGCCTCAGCAAGGACGGCACGCAGGTGCTCGGGCTCGGCACCGACGTGGGCGGACTGGCCATGTGCTACCGCAAGGACCTGTTCGACAAGGCCGGGCTGCCGACGGACCGGACCGAGGTGGCGGCGCTCTGGCCGACGTGGGAGCAGTACATCGAGACCGGCAAGAAGTTCGCCGCCGCGGACGTGGCCGGCGCGAAGTTCGTGGACTCCCCCGGTGAGATCTTCCGCGCCATGGTCAACCAGGCGCCGACCGGCCTGTACGACGCCCAGGACAACATCATCGTGGCCTCCAACCCCGACGTGAAGAAGGCCTGGGACCTGTCCAACCAGCTCACCCAGGAGGGCCTGACCGCCAAGCTCGCGGCCTTCTCGCCACCGTGGAACACCGGCTTCGCCAAGGGCTCGTTCGCCACGATCATCTGCCCGGCCTGGATGACCGGCTTCATCCAGGAGCAGGCCAAGGACGCGACCGGCAAGTGGGACATCGCGACCGTGCCCGGCGGTTCGGGCAACAGCGGCGGCTCACACCTGATGGTGCCCAAGCAGAGCAAGCACCCGAAGGAGGCGGCCGAGCTGATCAACTTCCTGACCTCGAAGGACAACCAGGCGAAAGTGTTCAAGGAGGAGGGAACGTTCCCGTCCATCCCGGCCCTGTACGACGACCCGTCGATCCAGAACTTCACCAAGCCGTTCTTCGGCGACGCCCCCATCGGCAAGATCTACTCCGAGGCCGCCAAGGCGCTCAAGCCGCAGCACCTCGGCCCCAAGGAAGGCGACGTGCGCGTGGCCATCGGCAACGGGCTCGGCCGCGTCGAGCAGGGCAAGCAGACGCCGGACGAGGCATGGGCGCAGGTGCTCGAGGACGTCAAGAAGATCAAATGAGCACCCTTCCCCTCGCGATCTCGCGACGGCGTAGGCGCAGCGTGCGGCACACCCTCGACGTGAGGGTGTCGCCGTACGCCTACGTGGCGCCGTTCTTCCTGCTGTTCTGTGCCTTCGGGCTGTTCCCGCTGGTCTACACGGCCTGGGTGAGCCTGCACGAGTGGACGTTGTTGTCGGAGACGCAGGAGTTCGTCGGGCTGGGCAACTTCTCGACGCTGCTGGCCGACGGTTACTTCTGGAACGCCACCTTCAACACGCTCTCCATCGGCGTGCTCTCGACCGTGCCACAGCTGGCGCTGGCCATCTGGCTGGCGCACCTGCTCAACCGGCGGCTGCGGTTCCAGACCTTGTTCCGGGTCTCCTTGCTGCTGCCGAACGTCACGAGCGTGGTGGCGGTCGTGGTGATCTTCAGCCAGCTGTTCGGCCGGGACTTCGGGGTGATCAACTGGGTTCTGTCATGGTTCGGCGTCGGGAACATCGACTGGGCGGCGGGCACCGCGACCTCGCACATCGCCCTGTCCGTGATGATCATGTGGCGCTGGACCGGCTACAACGCCCTGATCTTCCTGGCCGCCATGCAGGCCGTCCCGCGCGAGTTGTACGAGGCCGCCACGCTGGACGGCGCGAGCACCTTCAAGCAACTGCGCAGCATCACGATCCCGATGATCCGGCCGACGATCGTCTTCGTGGTGATCGTCTCCACGATCGGCGCCATGCAGATCATCGCCGAGCCCATGTTGTTCGGGCAGAGCAGCGGCGCCGGGGGCGGCATCGCCACCGGCGGCCCCGACCGGCAGTTCCAGACGCTCGCGTTGTTCGTGTACGAGCAGGGCTTCGCGAACTCGACGTTCGACTTCGGCTACGCCTCGGCCGCCTCCTGGCTGATGTTCCTGGCCGTCGTGGTCGTCGCCGGGATCAACTTCCTGATCACCCGCAGGGTGAAGGGCGGGCTGGTATGAGGCTGCGTTATCTGACCCTGACCGCGGTGGCCTTCTTCTCGGCCTTCCCGCTCTACTACAGCGTCGTGGTGGCCTCCAGGCACAACTCGGCGCTGGCCCAGGTGCCGCCGCCGCTGATCCCCGGCGGGAACTTCTTCGCCAACGTCTCCCGGGTCTTCGACACCGTCCCGTTCGGGCTCGCGCTGGCCAACTCCGTCATCGTGGCGGGGTCGATCTCGATCGCCGTGATGTTCTTCTCGACGCTGGCCGGGTTCGCCTTCGCCAAGCTGAAGTTCAGGGGCAGGAACATCATGCTCGTGATCACGGTCGCCACCATGATGGTCCCGGCGCAGCTCGGCATCATCCCGCTCTACATGCTCATGGTGAAGCTGGAGTGGACCGGCACCAACTACGCGTTGATCGTGCCCGCGCTGGTCAACGCGTTCGGCGTGTTCTTCATGACGCAGTACCTGTCGCGCGCGCTGCCCACCGAGCTGCTGGAGGCCGGGCGGGTGGACGGGTGCTCGACGTGGGGACTGTTCTGGCACGTCGTGTTGCCGGCCGCGCGCCCCGCGGCGGCGGTGCTCGGCATGCTGACGTTCATGTCGGCCTGGAACGACTACTTCTGGCCGCTGGTCGTCCTGAGCCCGGACAACCCGACGGTCCAGGTGGCCCTGTCGACACTGGCCAGCGGGTACGTCAACGACTACGTGCTGGGACTGGCCGGCACCGCGATCGGGACCCTGCCGCTCGTGGCCGTCTTCGCCCTGTTCGGCAAACACATCATCGGTGGAATCATGCAAGGAGCGGTAAAGGGATGATCTTTCCCGAGGACTTCGTCTGGGGAGCCGCGACGGCCTCCTATCAGATCGAGGGGGCGGTCAAGGAGGACGGGCGGGGCCAGTCGATCTGGGACACCTTCTCCCACACCCCCGGGAACGTTGTGGACGGCGACACCGGCGACGTGGCGTGCGACCACTACCACCGCTACAAGGACGACGTCGGGCTGATGCGCGAGCTGCGGCTGAGGGCCTACCGGTTCTCGATCGCGTGGCCGCGCATCCAGCCCGACGGCGCGGGCTCGATCAACCCGCGCGGGCTGGCGTTCTACGACAAGCTCGTGGATGAGCTGCTTGCCGCCGAAATTTCGCCCTATGCCACGCTTTATCACTGGGATCTTCCGCAAGCCCTCGAAGACCGTGGTGGTTGGACAAATCGGGATACGGCCTATCGGTTCGCGGACTACGCCGCGGCCGTGCACGACCAGCTCGGCGACCGCGTCCGCAACTGGGCCACGCTGAACGAGCCGTGGGTCTCGGCGTACCTGGGCTACGGCAACGGCGTGCACGCGCCGGGCCACCGTGATCCGGCCGACGCCATGCGCTCGGCGCACCACCTGCTGCTCGGCCATGGGCTCGCCGCCCGCCGGCTGCGTCCCGGCACGGTCATGCTGGTGGTCAACTCGGCGCCGGTGCTCACGCCCGCCCAGGTCAACGACCCTGCCGCGGTGCCGAGCGCGGCGGACGCGGCCGCCGTCCACCGCATCCACACGCTGCTGACCAGGCAGTTCCTGGACCCGGCCGTGCACGGCACGTATCCGGAGGAGGTTCTGGAGGCGGCGGCGCACAACGGCGGGACCGGCCACATCCGGGACGGCGACCTGGCGCTGATCAACGCACCGGTCGATCTCATCGGCATCAACTACTACAACCCGTGCGTCGTCGAGTCCGGGCCCGGCCTGCCCGCCGACGCGGCCTGGCCGGGCTCGGAGGACGTACGGTTCGCCGCCGCGGACGCGCCGACGACCGCCATGGGCTGGCCGATCGTCCCCGACGGGCTGTCCCGGCTGCTGGTCCGGCTCTCCCAGGACTACCCCCAGGTCGGCCTCATGGTCACGGAGAACGGCGCGGCCTTCGACGACGTCGTGGAGGGCGGCCGGGTGCATGACGCCGATCGGCTGGCGTACCTGGACGGGCATCTGCGTGAGGTGTGGCGAGCCATCGAGGCGGGCGCGGACCTGCGCGGTTATCTGGTCTGGTCGTTGCTGGACAACTTCGAGTGGGCGGAGGGCTACCGGCGGCGGTTCGGCATCGTGCACGTGGACTACGCGACGCAGACCAGGGTGCTCAAGGACAGCGCTCTCTGGTACCGCGACGTCATCGCCAGAAACGCGCTGTAGATTTTCCACGTGAACTCCCTCATGAGACGCCCGACCCTGGAGGCGGTCGCCGCCCGGGCGGGGGTCTCGCGTGCCACCGCCTCCCGTGTGGTCAACGGGCAGACGACGGTGGCGCCGGACATCCGCGACGCCGTGCTGCGCGCGATCGACGAGCTGGGCTACGTGCCCAACTCGGCCGCGCGCAGCCTGGTCACCCAGCGCACCGACTCGATCGCGCTGGTCATCAGCGAGCCCGGCACCAGGGTCTTCTCCGACGACCCGTGGTTCGCCATGGCGATCAGGTCGGCGTCGGTGGAGCTGGAGGAGGCCAACAAGCAGGTCGTGCTGATGCTGGCGTCCAACGCCAAGAGCCATGCCAGGGTGGAGCGTTACATCGCTGGTGGGCACGTGGACGGGGTCATGCTGATCTCCATGCACGGCGCCGATCCGCTGCCGTCGGCGCTGTCACGTCTGCGCGTCCCGGTCGTCTCGTACGGGCGGCCCGCCGTGCCGGTGAACATCCCGTACGTCGACAACGACAACCTGGGCGGCGCGGAGGCCGGCGTCAGGCACCTGGTGGAGCAGGGACGACGCCGGATCGCCACGATCGCGGGCCCCCAGGACATGATCGCCGGCCAGGACCGGCTGGCCGGCTACCGCAAGGTGCTGCGTGACTCCGACCTTCGCTCGATCGTCGCGGTCGGGGACTTCACCCGCGAGTCGGGGGCGATCGCGATGCGACAGCTGCTCGGCGACGACCCGTCGCTGGACGCCGTCTTCGTGGCCAACGACCTGATGGCGGTCGGGGCCCTGCAGTCGCTGCGCCTGGCCGGCCGCCGGGTGCCCGACGACGTGGCCGTGGTGGGCTTCGACGACATCGAGGCCGCCAAATACACCGAGCCACCGCTGACGACGCTCCGGCACCCGGTGATCGAGCAGGCCGCGGCCATGGTCCGGCTGCTGCTCAGCCTCTTCGAGGGCGGCCCGGCGGAGCCGGTGATCCTGCCCACGGAGCTGGTGATCCGCGAGTCCGCCTGACCCGGGAGGTTATGCGGTGACGTACAACACTGCCGGGCAACACTGCCGGGTTCTGCGGGTGACCTGCCGAGGATGATCTCCACTAGCGCCGCCGCGGCCGTCGCGGTCTCCATCGCCGAGGAGCACGGTGTCCGGGTGCGGCGGCCCGTGGTGCTCCAGGACTCGTTCAACCTGCGGATCCATCTGCGGCCCGCGCCGATCGTGGCGCGGGTGCCGACGGTCACCGCGCTGGGGCGGGCGCGGCCCGACGAGGTGCTGCGGCGGGAGCTGGAGGTCGTGTCGTACCTGCACAAGTCCGGTGCGCCGGTGGTGCCGCCGAGCGACCTGCTGCCGGCGGGGCCGCACGTGCGGGACGGGGTCGTGGTCTCCTTCTGGGCGTACGTCGCGCATGATCCGGACTATCGGGTCACGCCGGAGGAGGCCGGGCGAGGACTCGCCGGGCTGCACGAGGCCATGCGCGGGTTTCCCGGCCGGTTGCTGTACCTGGGGCCGGTCCTCGAGGAGCCCGCGCGGCTGCTTGAGCTGCTCGACGGCGAGGTCGAGGCGGACGTGCTGGCGCGGCTGCGGGAGGCGCACGCCGGGCTGGCGGCGCGGCTGGAGGGCGGACCGGTGCAGGCCGTCCACGGGGACGCGCATCCGGGCAATCTGCTCGCCACCCCAGCCGGGCTGCTGTGGAACGACTTCGAGGAGTGCATGGCCGCACCCGTCGGCTGGGATCTGGCGTGCCTGCTCCGCACGACGAGGCTCGACGGGCGGGCGGCCCTGCGAGCCTACGGGGCCGACCCCGACGACCCCTGCTTGCCGGCTTTCATGGCGGCGCGCGCCCTGCAGGGGACGCTGTGGATGCTGGTGAGGGCGCTGGGCATCCCCTCGGAGGCCGCTGCGGGACGCGCGGCGCTCGAGGCGTGGCTCCGCGACCCGAGCGGCGTCCGCCGTTGATCAGACGGGGACCAGCCCGCCCGCCGTCACCGCTCGGCGAGCCAGACCGCGGTGTCGCCGGGCAGGGCGCCGTCCTCCAGGGGGCCGCTCGCCAGGACGACCTCGCCCGCAGGCAGGCGCACCGGATCGGGCCCCAGGTTGGCGACGCAGGTCAGGCCCGAGTCGCGGCGGAAGGCCAGGACCTGCTCGCCCATCGGCAGCCAGGTCAGGGTCCCGTCCCCCAGCGACTCCCGGCGGATCCCCAACGCCGTGCGGTACAGGCTGAGCATCGAGCCCAGGTCCGTACGCTGCGCCTCGGCCGTCAGCTTGCGCCAGCCCTCGGGCTGAGGAAGCCACGGCGTGCCGGCGCCGAACCCGAACGGCGGCTCCTCCCCCGACCACGGCAGCGGGACCCGGCAGCCGTCCCGTCCGGGGTTCGCCCCGCCCGACCTGGCGTACATCGGGTCCTGGCGCAGCTCGTCGGGAAGGTCCTCCACCTCCGGCAGGCCCAGCTCCTCCCCTTGGTAGACGTAGACCGAGCCGGGCAGCGCCATCGACACCAACGCGGCCGCGCGGGCTCGCCGGTAGCCGAGCTCCAGGTCGGACGGGGCGCCGTGGAGGCGGCCGCCGTGCTGGAAGGCGGTGTCGGCGCGGCCGTAGCGGGTGACCGGCCTGGTCACGTCGTGGTTGGACAGCACCCAGGTCGGCGGGGCGCCGATGGGCGTGTGCGTGGCCAGGGTCAGGTCGATCACGCGGCGTAGCTCGCCCGCCTCCCACGGGCAGGACAGGAAGTCGAAGTTGAACGCCGTGTGCAGCTCGTCGGGCCGGAGATAACGGGCGAAGCGCTCCTGATCGGGGAGCCAGACCTCTCCGATCAGGACCCGCTCGCCGTACTCGTCGGCCACCTCGCGCCACCGGCGGTAGACGTCGTGGACCTCGTCGAGGTCTTCGAAGCCGGTGTCGGACTTGAACAGCAGGGCCGCCGAGTCGATGCGGAAGCCGTCCACGCCGCGCCCGAACCAGAACCGCAGCACGTCCTCGAACTCCCGGTGCACCTCCAGGTTGGCCCAGTTGAAGTCCGGCTGCTCGGGGGCGAACAGGTGCAGGTACCACTGCCCGTCGGGCACCTGCGTCCACGCCGGCCCGCCGAAGATCGACTGCCAGTCGTTCAGCGGCTCGTCGGCGAACCAGAACCGGTCGCGCGCCGCCGGGTTCGCCAGGGCCTCCTGGAACCAGGCGCTCCGCGTCGAGCTGTGGTTCGGCACCACGTCGATGATGACCTTGATGTCGAGCTCGTGCGCCTCCTCGATGAACCGCTCGGCCTCGGTGAGGGTGCCGAAGACCGGCTCGATGTCCCGGTAGTCGGCCACGTCGTAGCCGCCGTCGGCCATCGGCGACGGATACCACGGGTTGAGCCAGATCGCGTCGATCCCGAGATCCTTCAGGTACGGCAGGCGGGAGCGCAGGCCGGCGAGGTCGCCCACGCCGTCACCGTTCCCGTCGGCGAAGCTCCGCAGGTAGACCTGGTAGATCGCGGCCCCCCGCCACCACGTTTGCGACATGCGCTCATCCCTTGATGCTTCCGGCGGTGAGTCCCGCCATGATGTGCCGTTGGAAGATGAAGAAAACGATGATCATGGGGATGCCGGCGATGACGAGGCCGCCCATGACCTGGTTCTGGGTCACCGCCCCAGCCGTCTGCGACAGGCCCACGCTGATCGTCATCTTCTCGCTGTCGGTCATGACCAGCAGCGGCAGGACGAAGTCCTTGAACGAGGCGACGATCGTGAAGATCGACACCACGCCGAGGATCGGCCTGGAGACCGGCAGCACGACCGACCACAGGACCCTGAACGGCCCCGCGCCGTCGATCTGCGCCGCCTCGACCAGCTCCCGCGGTATGGAGTCGAAGAACCGCTTGAGCAGGAAGATGTTGAAACCGTTGGCCGCCGCGGGGAACCACAACCCCCACGGATTGTTGAGCAATCCCAGATCCACGATCGTGACGTAGAGCGGGATGAGGATCACCATCGGCGGGATCATCAGCGTGGCCAGCATCGCGCCGAGGATCACGTTGCCGAACATCGGCCGCAGCTTCGACAGCGCGTACGCGGCCGCCACGTCGACCACCATGGAGAACAACCAGGCCCCGAACGCGTAGTACGCGGTGTTGGCCAGCAGCGTGCCGATGTCGAACAGGTCCCATGCCTCGAAGAACGCGGCCGGCGACGGGTCCGCGGGGACGAGCGACGGCGGCATCTCGGCGATCTCCTCCGGCGTCTTCAGCGCGCCGGTGATCATCCAGTAGAACGGGAAGACGAAGGCCAGGGTGAACAGCACGATGACCGCGGCGAGCACGAGCCAGTAGATCCGCCGTCCCCACGGGCTGTTGAGCTGGTGCGGCGAGACGATCGTGCGGAACTGGACGTGGATGGGCTTCGGCCGTCTCCGTCTCACCCGCTTGATCGGGATGCGAGCGCCCTTGCCCATGGCCTCGCTGCGCGAGGCGGCTCGGTCGCGATACGCCGTCCCCACTTTTTCGCGGGAGATCATGCCCTGTCCTCCCGGGTGGCGCGGAGCTGGATGGCGGCGAAGAGCAGCAGCGCGAGCATGAGCAGCATGCCGAGCGCCCCTGCCTGGCCGTAGTTCATCTGCGAGAAGGCGAACTGGTACATCAGGTACGCCACGCTCACGGTCGCGTTCTCGGGTCCGCCGCCGGTGAGCATGTACGGCTCGATGAACACCTGCATGGTCGCCACGATCTGCAACATCAGCATGAGCAGCAGGATCAGCCGCGTCTGCGGGATCGTGACGTGCCTGACGCGTTTGAGGATGCCGGCGCCGTCGAGCTCGGCGGCCTCGTACAACTCGGGTGGGATGTTCTGTAGTGCGGCCAGGTAGATCAGGGTCGCGCTGCCCATGTTCATCCACGTGGAGACGAGGACCAGCGAGATCAGCGCGGTCGACGAGCTGTCCAGCCAGGCCAGCGGCGGCAGGTGGAAGAAGCCGAGTATCTGGTTGAATAGCCCGGGCCCCGGATCGTAGAACCACTGGAACAGCAGCACCGCCACGATCGGCGGCAGCATGACCGGCAGGTAGACCACGAATCTGAGGTAGGCCCGGGCGTGGCGCAGTTCGTTGAGCACGAGCGCGACGACGAACGGCACGGCATAGCCGCACAGCAGCGCGAGCACCGTGAACTCCACGGTGTTCAGCCAGGCCTCACCGAAGGCCGGGTCCTGGACGGCGGCCTTGAAGTTGTCCAGTCCGACCCAGGTCGGCGGATTGATCAGGTCGGTCTTCTGGAAGCTCAGAATGAACTCCCTGACCATCGGATACCAGGCGAACACCGTGAAGCAGAACAGCGCCGCGCAGAGGAACCCGTAGGCCGTCAGATTGCGCCTCACGATCTCCCTCAAGGTCAGCCCTTGGCCGCCAGCATCGTGTTGGCCTTGGTCTCGGCGTCGGCCAGCAGCTCGTCGATGCTCGCGTCCTTGCGGCTCAGCACGCCGGACATGACCACGTCGAGGATGGCGTACAACTCCTGCGCGTGCACGGGCTCGGCCTTCGGCGGGACGGTGACCGCGGCCTGCACGTACGGCTCGTAGTTCGTGACCGGCAGCGAGGCGTTCTTCACCCGCTCGGCCTGGAGGGCCTTGCCGGTGGCCGAGTCCCCGTACACGTCGTTGTCGGGCACGCCGACCGGGTTGCCGATGGCCTTGCCGCGAGCGAAGTCGAAGCGGCCCTTGCCGACCGTGTTGAAGCGGAAGTCGATCCACGCCATGCCGGCCTTGGCCTGCTCGGGCGTGGCCTTCGGGTTGATCATGTACGCCTCGCCGCCGCTCAGCGACGCCTTGGCCTCCGGGAACCCGGTGATGCCGTAGTCGGCGACGTTGCCCTTGAACTTGTTGACCACGTCCGTGACCACGTCGGGGGCGCCGAGCATCATGCCGACCTTGCCGCTGCCCATCGCCATCATCAGCGACTCCCAGCCGACGAGGAGCTTGCTGCCCATGCTGTTGTCGGTCCAGCGCATGTCGTGCAGGTTCTGCAGCACGGCCTTGCCCTCGGGCGAGTTGAACGCGGCCTTCTTGTTGTCCGGAGTCAGGATGGCGCCGCCGCGGCCGTAGATGGCCTGGGTGAAGTGCCAGCCGCCGGTGTTGCCGCCGGAGTACTCGCCGTACCCGACGAAGCCGGGGCCGAGCGCGGTGATCTTCTTGGCCGCCTCGCGGACCTCGGCCCACGTCTTGGGCGGGGTGTCGGGGTCGAGGCCGGCCTTGGTGAACAGGGCGCGGTTGTAGACGAGGCCGACGCTGTAGTGCACGTTGGGGACGCCGTACACCTTGCCGTCCTTGGTGACCAGCTCGCGTACGTCGGGGCGCAGGTCGTTCCAGTTCTTGATCGTGCTGGTGTACGGGGTGACGTCGAGTGCCTGGCCCTGGGCGATGACGTCGTTGTAGTTGGTGACGGGGACCACGAAGACCGTCTCCATCTGGCCGCCCGCCAGCTTGGGACCGAACGTCTTGGGGTCGAAGCACGGCTGCTGGTCCGTGCTCTTGACCGTCACGCCTGGGTGCGCCTTCATGAACTCGGCCACGTCGGCGTCCCAGGCCTGCCGTTCCTTGGGCGCGGATTTGGCGGGCTGGCAGGCCACCGTGATCGTCACGGAGTTCGGGGCCGATGACGATGGCGCTTCGCTGGAGCCGCAGGCTGTGGCCGAGACGCCGATCACGGATACGAGTAAGAGGCCGGTGGATCTCCGCATTGGTCTGACCCTTCTGATGCGAGGTGCCCACACCATAGGATCGTCGACCGAAGTGCGCAATATTACGACGGACTATTGCAAGATAACGACTGCATTACGTGGCCGTCGTGGTGGCCTTGGCCCCCACACGGGCTGAGGCCCTTTTGGAGGGGACGGGCCGCGAGTGGGAAGCGGGCAGACGTCAGGGGCGGACTCGGGCGGTGGAGGCGCGCACGACCAGCTCGGGCTCGAACAGGAGCTCGTCCGCCGGCACCACCGCCTTGTCGATCTGGGCCACCAGCAGGTCGACCGCGGCCCGGCCCATGGAGTCGATCGGCTGGCGGACCGTGGTCAGCGGCGGGTCGGTGCAGTTCATCAGCGCCGAGTCGTCGAAGCCGATGACCGAGATGTCCCCGGGCACGACCAGCCCGGCGCGGCGGGCCGCGCGCACGGTGCCGAGCGCGAGCAGGTCGCTGGCGCACACCACGCCGGTCACCCCACGCTTGACCAGCCGGGCGGCCGCCGCGTGCCCGCCCTCCAGCGAGAACATCGTGTGCTCCACCAGCCCGGGGTCGCCGCTCCCGGCCAGGAACGTCTCCAGCTTGCGCCGCGACGGCATGTGGTCCTTCGGCCCGAGCACCATCCCGATCCGCTCGTGGCCGAGCGCACGCAGATGCGCGACGGCCATCTCGGCGGCCACCACGTCGTCGCACGACACCTGCGGGAAGTCGAGGTGCTGCACGGCCGCGTTGACCAGGACCGTGGGCAACTTGCGCTCGTGCAGCAGCTCGTAGTGCCCGTGCGCGGCGGCGGCCTGCGCGTACAGACCGCCGGCGAAGACCACCCCGCTGACCTGCTGCTGGAGCAGCAGATCCACGTAGTCCGCCTCGGAGACACCGCCGACCGTGCGCGTGCAGAGCACCGAGGTGAAGCCCTGCTGCGCCAGCGCGCCGCCGACCACCTCCGCGAAGGCGGGGAAGATCGGGTTCTGCAACTCGGGGAGCACCAGACCGACCAGCCGGGCCCGGTCACCGCGCAGTTGGGTGGGGCGTTCGTAGCCGAGCACGTCGAGCGCGGTGAGCACGGCCTCGCGGGTCGCGTCGGAGACGCCCGGCTTGCCGTTGAGCACGCGACTGACGGTCGCCTCGCTCACGCCGACCTTCTTGGCCACCTCTGCGAGTCGTCGTGTCATGCGCAAACTATACGGCCTGGAGCGCAAGCGCTTGCAATGGCTTACGTGGACTGAACGTCATCCCTTGCGTCCGTCCACAACGGTCTTCCTGCTCATCCTCGCTCGTTGGCCAGCAGGTATGGAGGGCTCGACGCAACCGCAGCCAGTCCGATGTTTGCGAAATCTCGTCGCGTTATTGCGGACATCTGCTCCACATCCTATGGTTCAGCCATCCGCCGTTCCCTGGGCCGGTAACTAGAGTTCGGCCCTCGTGGGCAATCCCTGCCAGTCGCTCACGCTGGTCACCGCGGCGGCGCTCAGCAGTGCCCCGCGGTGCAGGCGTTCCTGCGGGGTGAGGCCGTCCAGGGCGGCGCTGATGTAGCCCGCCGCGAACGCCTCCCCCGCGCCCGCCGTGTCCACGATCGGCACCTGCCAGCCCTGCACGTCGTACCGCATACGATCGGCCCGCACGCTGGCCCCCTTGGCGCCGCGGTCCACGACGACCTCCCGCTCCGGCGTGAGGGCGGGCTTGACCAGGTCGAGCTCGTCCTGGCGGAGGAAGAGCAGGTGCGCGGCACAGGCCAGTTCGCCGAGCACCTCCTCGGCCTCGCGTACCGACGGCCACAACTCGGGGACGTACTCGACGGAGAAGGAGATCATCACGTCGGCGTTCCTGGCGGCGCTGACGGCGGCGCGCACGGCGTCCAGCGCGTCTATGCCGAGGCCGGCCGTGAGGCCGGTGACGTGCAACATCTTCGACGCGCCGATCCGGT
Source organism: Nonomuraea turkmeniaca (assembly GCF_005889735.1). Classification (GTDB taxonomy): domain Bacteria; phylum Actinomycetota; class Actinomycetes; order Streptosporangiales; family Streptosporangiaceae; genus Nonomuraea; species Nonomuraea turkmeniaca. The sequence continues at coordinate 34,314 of NZ_VCKY01000013.1, read as the reverse complement.
CGACGGGGACGTTGCCGGGCGCGAGCCGGGACCCGGCCGAGCCGGTGCGGTAGTGCGTGACCTTGAGGTCGCGGGCCACGCGGCTCTCCCTGAGCAGCAGCCCGGTGCGCAGCCCCTCGGACACCCGCATGTCCGCCACGTCCACGCCCTCGCCCCTGAGCACGGTGAGCGCTCTGGCGCCGAGCTCGTCGTCGCCGACCTTGCCCAGGTACGCGCACCGGTGACCGAGCCTGGCCAGCGCCACGGCCAGCGTGAGCTCCGGCCCGCACACGTCCAGCCTGGCTTCGCTCTCGTGGCGGACCCGGCCGCTGGAGACGACCCCGAGCGGCTCGCCGAGCGTATAGACGTCCGTCATGAGCGAGACTGTAGTAGGTCAAGTCAACCCAAAACGGATTTTTTCGTATAAGGCCTGGTTGAGACCGTGATCAAATTTTTTCTGTAACTTTAGCGAACCTTTCCCCCATTCGGTGCCTCAAAGTAGTAGAGGGAGTCGGCCACCCCGGGGCCGGCTTCAACGCGATACGGGGAGAGGAATCAGCACCCTCATGAGGAAAATCGCACTAGGTATCATCTCCGCCCTGGTGGGCGGGGCCATGCTTGTGTCGGGGGCGGGGGCCGCCTCCGCCACCAAGACAGACACGCAGCTCAGGATCCGCGACATCACGCCGAATCCGGTCGTGGTGAAGGCCGGCGCGGAGACGACTGCTTACTTCGACGTCGGGGCCAGCTCCGACGTGAAGAAGGTCGAGCTGAGCGTGGCTCCGGCCGAGGACGGCTTCCGCACCATGCGGACCAAGGACGTCAAGGACCTCGAAGGCTGGCGCTACGCGATCGGCTTCAACGAGAACGACCCGGCCGGCAAGTGGAAGGCCACAGCCGTGGCCTTCGACGGCGCCGGCAAGGAGATCGCCAAGGATGAGGCGTTCTTCGCGGTCGAGATCCAGAAGGGCAAGGCGGACACGCGCATCTCGCGCTTCAGCGCCGACCCCTACAAGGTCCGCAAGGGCAAGTCGATCTACTTCTCCGGCCGTCTCCTGGTCAACGACGACGGCTGGGAGGGAGTCCGCGGCGAGAAGGTGAACATCTACTACCGCGCCAACGGCTCCAGCGCCTGGAAGTGGGTCGCCTCCGACTGGACCGGTCGGAGCGGCAAGTTCTACGCCAAGACCAAGGCGTACCGCAGCGGCACGTTCCGTGCCGTGTACGCGGGCGACAACGAGCTCGAGCCGGCCGTGAGCCGCTCGGACTACGTGCGGGTCTTCGGCTCCTGGTGGCGTCGTTAATCCACCACGCTGAGGCCCGGTCCCCCTCGGGGGGCCGGGCCTCTGGCATTTCCGACCACTCAGAGCAGCAGCCGGTCGATGGTGATCGGCACGGAGCGGATACGTTTGCCGGTGGCGTGGAAGACGGCGTTGGCGATGGCTGCGGCCATCCCGACCAGGCCGATCTCCCCCACCCCTTTGACTCCGATCGGGTTGAACGCGTCCGGCCCTCCGACGAAGCTCACGTCCATGTCGGGGATGTCGGCGTTCACCGGCACCAGGTAGTCGCCCAAGGTGGCGTTCGCGATGCGGCCGGTGCCCGGGTCGCTGACCGTGTCCTCGAACATCGCCATGCCGATCCCGCCGACCGTGCCGCCGATGATCTGGCTCCTGGCGAGCTTCTCGTTGAGTATCCGGCCGCCGTCGATCGCCGAGACCACCCGGGCCACGCTCAGCCGTCCCAGCTCGGGATCCACGCGGACCTCCACGAACCGGGCGCCGAACGGGCCCGCCGGCGCCATCCCGGCCTCCTGCGGCGTACGCGGCGTGCTGTCGCCGTCGGCGCTCAGCTCGTCCAGGCCGCGCATGGCCAGGATGCCGGCGTAGGACTCGCCCCGTTCAGGCTCCCCGACGCGGTGGACGCGTCCGCCCGTGACGGCGACGTCGTCGAGATCGCACCCGGCCAGAGGCGAGGCCGGGTCGGCGGCGGCCGCGTCGAGGAAGGCCCGCACGAGGTTGCGGCAGGCCGCGTGCACGGCGCTGCCGAGGGCCGCGGTGAGGCCGGAACCGCCCGCCTGCGGGCCCGGGGGCATGCTGGTGTCGCCGAGGCCGAACGTGACGCGGTCCTGCTCCAGCCCGAGGAGCTCGGCCGCCAGTTGCGTCATGATCGTGTACGTGCCGGTGCCGATGTCGGTGACGGCGCTGCGCACGTACGCCGTCCCGTCGCCGCGCACGGTCGCCCTGGCCTGGCAGGGCGCCTGGTACCAGAAGTAGCTGATGCCCGCCATGCCGTACCCGACGAGCCAGTCGCCCTCGCGCATGGAGCCGGGCTCCGGCACGCGGCGTGACCAGCCGAACCGCTCGGCGCCGACCTCGTAGCATTCGCGCAGCGCCTTGCTCGACCACGGCAGGCCCGAGCGTGGGTGCACTTCGGCGTAGTTGCGCAGCCGCAGCTCCAGCGGGTCGATGCCGAGGGCGTGGGACAGCTCGTCGATCGCGGATTCGAGCACGAAGTTACCCTGGGCCTCGCCCGGCGCGCGCATGGAGTTGGTCCACGGGATGTTCAGGCGGACCTGCTCGTCGTGGGCGGTGACGTTCGGGCAGGCGTACGCGGCCGTGGAGACCGTCGCGCACGGCTCGATGTTGTCTCCCTCGATCGCGACGGTGGACCGGCTCTCGTGCTCGATCGCGGTCAACCGGCCGTCGCGGGTGGCGCCGATCCTGATGTGCTGCACCGTGGCCGGGCGGTGGCCGATGCCGGTGAACATCTCCGGGCGGGTCATCACGAGCTTGACCGGCCTTCCGGTCTGGCGCGCCGCCATCGCCGTGAGGATCACGTGCGGCCAGACGCGCAGCCCGGCCCCGAACCCGCCGCCGACGTACAGGACCAGCACCCGCACCCCCGCCTCGGGCACGCCGAACATCTGCGCCAGCGTGGCCCGCACCCGGGTGGGCCACTGGGTGGAGTCGTGGACGGTCAGCGTGTCACCGTCCCACTCGGCCAGCGTGCTGAACAGGCCGAGCGGGTTGTTGGTGTTCTCGGCGGTCGTGTACGAGGCCTCGATCACGACGTGGGCGTCGTCGAGCGCGGCACGGGTGTCACCCCAAGAGGCGTCGCTGCCCCACGGGTCCGGCAGCCGTTCGGCCCGCGGGTCGTGGATGTCCAGCAGGGGCTCGGCCGGCTCGTAGCCGACCTCGATCCTGCGGGCCGCGGCGCTCGCCCGTTCGGGCGTGTCGGCCACGACCACGGCGACGTACTGGCCGTAGTAGAGGATCCGGTCGTCCCGCAGCGGTGGCGGTGGCGTGGCGAGCAGGGCCGACGGCCCCGTAGCGAGTCTCGGAGCGTTGAGGTGGGTGAGCACCGCCAGCACGCCCGGTGCGCTCTCAGCCGCGCCGGTGTCGAGCCGGGCGACGCGTCCGGCGGCGATCGTGGCCCGCACGAGCGCGGCGTGCGCCATGTCCGGGTGGCTGAAGTCGTTCGGGTAGCGTGCGGCGCCGGTCACCTTCTGGGGACCGTCCACCCTGTCCACTCCGGGTCCGACGTGCCGGGGCCGTTCGAGGATCGTCATGACGTCACCCCCGAGACCGTGCGAAGCGCGCGCTCGAGCGTGCGCTTGGCCAGCTCGACCTTGAAGGCGGTGCCCGGCACCGTGAACGGGTCCCGCAGCGCCGCCTCCGCGGCGGCCCGGAACGCCGCCGGACCGGGCGGCGCCCCGCGCAGGATGTCCTCCGCCTCGCGGGCACGCCAGGGCACGGTGCCCACCCCGCCGAGCGCGACCCGCGCCTCGACGATCACGCCGCCGTCCAGCAGCAGGGCCACGCCCGCGGAGGTGAGCGCGAACTCGTAGGAGGCGCGGTCGCGGACCTTCAGGTACCCCGACCGGGTGCCCTCCGCAGGGAGCGGGACGTCCACGGCGGTGATCAGCTCGCCGTGGACGAGCACGTTCTCCCGGTCGGGCGTGTCGCCGGGGAGGAGGTAGAAGTCGGTGAGCGGGATGGACCGCTCACCGTCCGCGCCGCGCACGCGCACGATGGCGTCGAGCGCGACCAGCGGGACGGCCAGGTCGGAGGCGTGCAGGGCGATGCAGTGCTCGCTCGCGCCGAGGATCGCGTGCATGCGGGCGGCGCCGGCGATGGCGGCGCAGCCGGTGCCGGGGCGGCGCTTGTTGCAGGCGGGCACGGTCGGATCGCGGAAATAGCGGCAGCGGGTGCGCTGCAGCAGATTGCCGCCGATGGTCGCCATGTTGCGCAACTGGACCGACGCGCCCAGCAGCAGCGCCTCGCGGACGAAGGGCAGACGCCCGGCCACGGTAGGGTCGGCGGCCAGCTCCTCCATCGTGGTCAGCGCGCCGACGCGCAGCGTGTCACCCTCGCGGACGACGCCGCGCAACGGCAGCCGAGTGATGTCGACGAGCTGATCGGGCTCCAGGACACCGTCCTTCATGAGGTCGAGCTGCGTCGTGCCGCCCGCCAGGTAGGAGGCCTCCGGGTCGGCGGCCACGGTGGCCACGGCCTGTCCGACGTCGGCGGCTCTGAAGTACGCGAACTCACGCATGGCCACCACCGGCCCCCGCGACCTCGCGGATCGCCGCGACGATGTTCGGATAGGCCCCGCAGCGGCAGAGGTTGCCGCTCATGAACTCCCTGATGTCCGCGTCGGACCCGGCACGCCCCTCGGCCAGCAGGCACACCGCGGACATGATCTGGCCCGAGGTGCAGTAGCCGCACTGGAACGCGTCGTGCCGCACGAACGCCTCCTGCATCGGATGCAGCACGCCGTCGACGCCCAGTCCCTCGATCGTGATGATCTCTCGGCCCTCGCACTGGGCGGCGAGCGTCAGGCACGACAGGATCCGCTTCCCGTCCGCCATCACCGTGCAGGCGCCACAGGCACCCTGGTCGCAGCCCTTTTTCGTGCCGGTCAGGCCCAGCCGGTCACGCAGCGCGTCCAGCAGGGTGACGCGGGCGTCGTCCAGGTCGAGCCGATGGTCCACGCCGTTGACGGTCAACGTCGTCATGATCTCCCCTCCGTCCCGGGGATCGCCGATGGTGGTCTCGGGGGGAGATCCGTTTCCTCTGGTTTTGCAGGCATTTCATGGTACGTGGCCGGCCTGGCCTCGCCGGGCCCGCAGGGGAAAGCCTCTCCCGGGGGCTTCCCTAAATCTTTTACTTTCGCCCACGTTTATCGATCACTCGATCGCCGCATGGTCAGTGCCATTGTCGTGAACGCCCTGGAAGGAGCCCCTCGTATGCCGCATTCCCTCCTCGCCCTCGTCCTGACGAGCACGCTGGGAGCGGCCCCTTCGCCCGACCTGACCGTGCGGTACGAGCCCGCCGGCTCACCCCGTGCCGAGCAGGCCATGACGGTGCTGAAGGAGAGCGAGGCGCTGAAGACCGGGATCAAGCTGCCCAAGCCGGTCGAGGTCGTCGCCCGCGACTGCGATGAACCGTCGGCCACGTGGGACGGCGAGGAACGCCGGATCACGATCTGCTACTCCCTCGTCGGCGAGATCCGCCGCACGCTGACCGGGATCTCGCAGACCGAGGAGGCCGACGCCCGCACCACGGACCACCGTGTCGACGCCGCGCTGACCGTGCTCTTCCACCATCAGCTCGGCCACGCCCTGGGCGCCATGAACGGCCTGCCTGACAGCGAGGGCCAGGCCGACCAGTTCGCCGCGCTGACGCTCGCCTCCGACGCGCCGAAGCGCGTGGCGCACGCCGCCGAGGCCCGCCACCTGCTCGCCGGGCACACCGACCTCGACCACCTCTCCGGACAGGATGAGTCGGCCACGTTCGCCTGCCTGCTGTACGGCGCCGACCCCGCCAAGCACGCCCGCATCGCCCAGGGCGGCTGGGTCCCCGCCGAACGCGCCCCCCTCTGCGCCGGCGAATACAACCGCGTCAAGTCGGCCATCGGCGCCTGGCGACCGAGCCGCCTCACGCAGTGAGGCCGTGGACGCCGCCGTGAAAGCCGGCGCGTAAGGGGTAGCGTCCCAAGTATGGCTGAGGAGCTGCTCAGGGACTATGACCCGTTCGACATCTTCGACACCGAGGCGGCCCGGCTCGACCGGTTCTTCGGCGGGCTCGACGAGCGCGGCTGGCTGCGCCCGTCCCGCTGCGTGGGCTGGTCGGTGCGCGACGTGCTGGCACATCTGGCGGGTGAGGAGGCGTACAACCACGCCTGCCTGGAAGGGACCGTGCAGGAGCTGATGGGGCGGCTGGCCGACGAGGGTGTGAGCGGGTTCAACGACTTCAACGAGTGGTGTGTGCGGCAGCGCCGCGACCTGCCGGTCGAAGAGGTGCTGGAGGAGTGGCGGGTCAAGAACGGCGAGACGCGCCGGCGGATGCGGGAGCTCGGTCGTGACGCCCTGCTCGACACGATGGCCGGGCCGTACCCCAACGGGTTGCAGGCCTTCCACTACGACTCCGAGTACGCCACCCACGCCGACGACGTCGGCGCCCCCGTCTCCGAGAAGGAGGAGGAGGACAGGATGTTCTGGCGGGTGGCGGTGGGGCGGTTCGTGCTGGCGGAGCAGGACGCCAAGGTGCAGGTCGAGCAGACGGCCGAGTACATGTGGGTGGCGCTGGACGGCATCACCGCGTCGCTGTCGTTCCCGGAGTTCGTGGAGGCCACGGTCGGGCGGCTGCCCGGCTCGCACGAGGTCGATCCGCGCGTCGTCGCGGCCCTGAGGTGCCTGGCCTGAGAGGAGCTTGATCATGTGGCTGCGTAACCGCGAGGGCACCGAGCCACTGAGCGCGCGCAGTCCGTTGCGCGCCCGGCGGATCCTGTCCATGGTGGCGCTCGTGCTCGGCGTCGTGGCGGCGGTGTTCTTCGTGACCCGCGCCATGAGCACGGGAGAGCAGGTCTGGCGCTGGGAGGCGGCCATCGCGGCCGTGGTGGCCGTCATCGCGGCCGTCGACCTGGCCGTGCTCCGGCGCCGCCGATCAGGTGGTCAGCACCGCGACCAGTAGGAGCAGGATCACCAGGGCCCCCACCGCGAAGATCACCCAAACATGGGCGAGCGCCCACATGCGCAGCCGGTCACCGTACGCCTGCGGGAAGAAGTCCCCGCCCGCTTCGATCCTGTTGATGGCCGCCACGCGCTTGGCCAGCTCTGGATCGTCCCGCTCGAGCGCGTACTCGATCTGGGCGAGGATACGGCGTTCCCTTCCGGAGAGACCCATCACACCACCACTGCTGCTGCTCTCACGCCGGTGCAGTCCATGTACCCACGAGTAGGCCCGGCATGCCCGCCGCCCCCTCTAACTCGTGCTATGGCCGGAACCCGTCCGGACGGCGCGCCTCCTGCGGGAGTGCGCCATCGGGACGATCGCGACCAGGTTGGCGGCGGCGACGAGCACGCCGCCGGTCAGCGCCAGCGCCGTCACCCCGGTGAGGCCGGCCAGCGGCGCCGCCACCGCCAGCCCGAACGGCCTGGACGCGAACGAGATCAGCTGGTCGAACGACCGCACCCGCCCCAACGCCGCCTCGGGAATCTCATCGGCCACGACCGTCTCCCACAGCGGGCTGAGCACCCCCAGCCCGAACATCGCCACGAAGTACGCCGCCGCCATCACCGGGGCGGGCGCCGTCACGGCGAGGGCCACCATGGGCAGCAGGTAACACGCGGCACCGAGCTGCACCATGGCCAGCGGCCTCCGGACGGGCAGCCGAGGAGCCGCGAACACGCCCAGGACCAGACCGACCGTGCCGCCCTGCACGATCATCATCCAGCTCGCCTCGCCACCCAACTCCCGTACGGCGGCCACAGGGCCGAGCGTGAGGAACAACCCGGCCATGAAGTGCCACACGCCGTGCCCCAGCACGCAGGCCAGGAACCACGGACGGTCCCTGATCTCCCGCCATCCCTCGACCAGATCCCTGCCGAACGAGGAGGCCGCACCCCGCTCGACAAGACCTCGCGCCGACGCGGCCGGCGTACGACCTGGGGCAGACGGAGGTACACCTCTGGAAGCCGCATGGACACCGCCAAGGGTCAGCGCCGAGCAGGCGAACAGAGCCGCCGTGAGCGCGGCCGCCCAGCCCGGCCCGGCGGCCAGCGTGATCGCGCCCGCCAGTGCCGGGGCGACCACCGCAGACAGGCTCGTCGCCACGCCGATCCGCGCGTTCATCCGCAACCGGTCCGGCGCGGGCACCACCGCGACCACCAGCCTGGGCACGGCCGGGCTGCCGAACGCGATGGCCACTCCGGCCACCGCCGACAGCAGCGCCAGATCGAGGAGACGGTTCACCCCGAGCAGCAGCTCGACGGCTATGGCCGCCTGCGACAGGCACCGGGTCAGGTCGGCGAGCAACGCGAGCCGTCCGGGCCGGATCCGGTCGGCCAGCACTCCACCTACCGGGAGGAACAGCAGAAGCGGCACCATCTCGCTCGCCAGCACGATGCCAAGCGCGCCGCCGTCCCCGGTCGCCCGCAGCACCGCGAGGGTGAGGGTGGTGGGGATGAGAGCGGTGGCGAGCGCGGACAGGCAGCGCCCGATCAACAGTCGGTACATCACGACGAAGACAGTATTTCGCTAGCGAATCTTTCGTCAACAAAATACTTACTGCCGTATGATCCGTCGCATGGAGGACTCGGTCGATCGCCATCTGGCCCGCTGGCGCGGCAAAGCGCCCTTCGACGAGCAGGTGGAGGCGATCGTCACGAGGATGCAGGTCCTCGTCAAGCACCTGGCCCACACCAAGGAGGCGGCGCTGAGGGAGGTGGGCATTCAGGACTTCGAGTTCGAGACGCTGCACCGGCTGGTGGCGCGCGGCGGTGCGGCCACCCCGTCCGAGCTCGCCACGGACCTCCTGCTGTCCCCGGCGGGGATGACCGGCCGGCTGGACACGCTGGAGCGATCCGACCTGGTGCGACGGGTGCGCAGCACGGAGGACCGCCGGCGGGTGGACGTCGAGCTCACCCCCAAGGGCCACGAGTTGTGGACGGACGCGATGACGATCCGGGCGGAGGTGGAGGCGAGCATGGTGAACGCCCTCAGCCCGGCCGATCAGGGCGTCCTGGACGGCCTGCTCAAGAAACTCCTCGTCAAGACGGAAGCCACCCACTGACCCAGGCCGTCGGGCCGCAGATCGGGTGCGGGCGCCGGCCATTGATGAACAACTCTCCGCCACGCGTCCGCGCAGTGAAGCGCACGTCGCCGAACTCACCACGCACCACGGCCGCGATCGAGCCGTTGACGATGTAGACGTCGAAGCCCCCGCCCGCGCCGGCGACGAGTTCCCTTTCGGAGGCCTCGAGGCGGGCGGACAGGGGCGAGTCGAGCATGCGTCAGATTTTGCCGTAACGCTGCTTGAAGCGTTCGACGCGACCGGCCGAGTCGAGGATGCGGCCCTTGCCGGTGTAGAAGGGGTGGCTGGCCGACGACACATCCACGTCGACGACCGGGTAGGTCCTGCCGTCCTCCCACTCGATCGTCCTGTCGCTGGACAGGGTCGAGCGGGTGAGGAAGGCGAAGCCGACGCTGGGGTCGCGGAAGACCACGGGACGGTACGCGGGGTGCAGGTTCTTCTTCATGCCCCGCTCAACCAGATGACAACGGTTTTCATTCCCTCCTGTCGCTACGCACGACTGGCCGATCGTTCGACCTGTCGTAGGCCACCAGGGACAGGGCGCCGAGCACACAGGCGGCGGCGACCACCCCCATGACCGCCGGATACCCGGCGAACTGCGCGATCCCGGCCGCCACCAAGGGCGCGACCGCCTTGGCCACGGTGATCGGCAGGTTGAGCGCCCCGCTCAACGACGCGTACGCCGCGGTGCCGTACCGGTCGGCGAGCAACGCGGGCCGGGCGATCGTCGCCACCCCGAACCCCAGCCCGAACAGCACGACCGCCGCCACGGCGCCCACCACGCTCCGCCCGACCAGCGGCAGCAGCACCGCCGCCAGCCCCTGCAGCGCGAACATCACCGCCGTGATCAGCGCCACCCGCCAGCGCGCCTGCAACCCCGTGGCGACCAACCGGCCTGTCACCGACAACACCCCCAGCAACCCCGCCACGCTCGCCGCGAACACCGGCGGATGCCCGAGCACGATCAGGTACGTGACCAGCAGCACCCCCATGACCCCCACCGCCCCGGTATGGGTCAGGAACCCGGCGGCCAGCAGCCAGAAGGGCCGTTCCCGCACCGCGGCCCCGACTATCTCGCTCCGGTTCACGTGGGGCGGCGCACGGCGGCTGCGCACGGCGAGCCCGTGCAGGGGCACGGCGGTCAACGCATATCCGGCGGCGAGGATGACCAGCGCCTGCCGCCACCCGTACCGGTCGGCCAGGAACCCGGTCAGCGGCAGGAAGATGGTGGAGGCGAACCCGGCGACCACGGTGACCGCCAGCAACGCCCGCGCCCGCCTCGCCGCGTCGAACCAGGCCACGATCACCGCGAACGCGGCCTCGTACAACACCATCGCCGACGCCACGCCCAGCACCGCGCACACGACGTACAGCTGCGCCACCGACTGGACCTGCGACCACGCCAGCACCGCGGCGGCGCCCAGCGCGGAGCCCACCGTCATCAGCCCGCGCCCGCCGCGCCGGTCCAGCCAGCGCCCGATGACCGGCGCCACCACCCCCGACACGAGGACGGCCAGGGTGATCGCCCCGGTGAGCTGGGCGACCCCGGCGCCGAGATCGCGGGACATCGGCGGAATGAACACCGAGAACGCGTAATAAAGCACGCCATATCCGGCGGTTTGCGTGATCGCGAGTGCGCCTATCATGCGCGCGGGCGACTTCGGACCGGGATCGGCGATCACCTTACGGATCGTTCCCGTTCACCAGCCCGAAATACGGTGACAAAGGTCACGTGACCGCGACCATGGACCTATGAGTTCCTCCTATGTGGTCACCGGCGGCGGGCGCGGCATCGGCAAGGCCGTGGTCGAAAGGCTCGTCGGCGAGAAGAACACCGTGGTCGCCATCGAACGCGACCCCGACGCCCTCGCCTGGGCCGGCCCCCGGGTGACACCCGTGATCGGCGACGCGGCCGATGAGGAGGTCGCCGCCTGGGCCGCCGACCTCGCCCAGGAGTCCGGCACGCTGCGGGGGTGGGTCAACAACGCGGCCGTGTTCCGCGACGCCTCCGTCCACACGTCACCGATCGCCGAGGTCAGGGCGCTGATCGCGGCCAACCTGGACCTGGCGGTGGTGGGCTGCGCCACCGCCGTGCGCTGCTTCCTCGCCGCAGGCACCCCGGGAGCCATCGTCAACGTCACCTCGCACCAGGCCGCCAGGGCCGTGCCGGGCAGCCTCCCGTACGCGACCGCGAAGGCCGCCACCGAGGGGCTGACCAGGGCGCTGGCCGTCGAGTACGGCAGGCACGGCATCAGGGCCAACGCCGTCGCCCCCGGCACGGTGGCCACCGAGCGCTACGAGTCCTTCCTGGCCTCCCGCACGCCGGAGGAGGCCGCGGCCGTCGAAGAGCAGCTGGCCACGCTCCACCCCCTGGGCCGGGTGGCCATGCCTGCCGAGGTGGCCGCCGTGGTGGCGTACCTGCTGTCGGACGACGCCGCCTTCGTCAACGGAGCGACCATCCCGGTGGACGGTGGGCGTACGGTGCTGGGGCTCGACCCTGAAGCCAGGTGACACCCATGATCCGTCGCGTCCAGCGACCTGCCGCAGGTAGCGTGCTCTGAATGCGGCCTGTTTCAGCGAAGCGCTTCCCCGCGCCCGATCGCCCTGCGCGAACTCACAATCCGCTCTCCCCCGAACACGTAAGGTAGCCGCATGGATACCCCCACCGAGGCTCTGCACCGCGTGTTCGGCTACGACTCGTTCCGGGCGGGTCAGCAGGAGATCATCGATCATGTCGTGGGCGGCGGCGACGCGCTCGTCCTCATGCCGACCGGCGGCGGCAAATCGCTCTGCTATCAGATCCCGGCCCTGGTGCGCCCCGGCGTGGGAGTGGTCATCTCGCCCCTGATCGCGCTGATGCAGGACCAGGTCGACGCGCTGCGGGCGCTCGGCGTGCGGGCGGGGTTCCTCAACTCGACGCAGGACTTCGGCGAGCGCCAGCTGGTGGAGGCCGAGTTCCTGGCCGGCGAGCTCGACCTGCTCTACCTCGCCCCCGAGCGGCTGCGCGTGGAGGCCACGATGCGGCTGCTGGCCAAAGGCGACATCTCGGTGTTCGCCATCGACGAGGCGCACTGCGTGTCTCAGTGGGGCCACGACTTCCGCCCCGACTATCTGGCGCTCTCCGAGCTGCATGAGCGCTGGCCGGAGGTGCCGCGCATCGCGTTGACCGCGACCGCCACTCCGGACACCCACGCGGAGATCTCCTCCAGGCTCGGCCTCGACCAGGCCCGCCACTTCGTGGCCAGCTTCGACCGGCCCAACATCCACTACCGCATCACGTCCAAGAGCGAGCCCAAGCGGCAGCTGCTGGAGTTCCTGCGCACCGAGCATCCGGACGAGTCCGGCATCGTCTACTGCCTGTCGCGTTCCTCGGTCGACAAGATCGCCGAGTTCCTGGTGGACAACGGCATCGCGGCGGTGCCGTACCACGCGGGGCTCGACGCCCGCACCCGGGCCGCGCACCAGTCCCGCTTCCTGCGGGAGGACGGGCTGATCGTGGTGGCCACGATCGCGTTCGGCATGGGCATCGACAAGCCGGACGTGCGTTTCGTCGCCCACCTCGACCTGCCCAAGTCCGTGGAGGGTTACTACCAGGAGACCGGGCGGGCGGGGCGCGACGGGCTGCCGGCGACGGCGTGGATGGCGTACGGACTGCAGGACGTCGTCCAGCACCGGCGCATGGCGATGGAGGGGGACGACGCGCACCGCCGCCGCCAGGTCCTGCACCTGGACGCCATGCTGGCGCTGTGCGAGACCGTGAGCTGCCGCCGGGTGATGTTGCTCGACTACTTCGGGCAGAAGGGCTCCGAGCCGTGCGGCAACTGCGACACCTGCCAGGCGGCGCCCGAGTCGTGGGACGGCACGGTCCCCGCTCAGAAGGTGCTCTCGACGGTGTATCGGCTGGCGCGTGAGCGGCGGCAGAAGTTCGGGGTGGGGCAGGTGGTCGACATTCTGCTCGGCAAGAAGACGGCCAAGGTGCTGCAGCACGGGCACGACACGCTGACCGTGTTCGGGGTGGGGGCCGACCTGGGCAACGCGGAGTGGCACGGGGTGGTGCGGCAACTGCTGGCGCAGGGGTTGCTGGCGGTGGAGCCCGACCACGGGGCGTTGGTGCTCACCGACGACAGCGCGGCGGTGCTGCGCGGGCAGCGCGAGGTCCGGCTGCGCCGCGACACCCTGCGCCCGGCCCGCGCCAAGGTGGCCGCGTCTCCCAAGACACGAGCGGCCGCGGCGGAGCTGCCGGCGGAGGCCGCCCCTGTCTTCGAACGCCTCCGCGCGTGGCGCGCCGGGGTCGCGAAGGAGCAAGGGGTTCCGGCGTACGTCATCTTCCACGACGCCACGCTGCGCGAGATCGCCTCCCGGGCGCCGTCGACGCTGGCGGAGCTCGGCACGGTGAACGGGGTCGGGGAGAACAAACTGGCGAAATACGGCGAGCAGGTCCTGGAGACGCTGGCCGACGCGGAAGGGTGACTGGTGGTGGCGGCGGGCTTGGTGGTGGCGGCCGCGGGCTTGGTGGTGGCGACGGCCGCACGAAGAACGGTCGTCGCCACCACGATGGTCGGCCTGGTCGCGGCGGTCCGATGCCCCGCGCCGCCGATCGACCGGCCGGACGTGCAGCAGGTACACGATGATCGTACGGTGTCCGCGGGAGAAGTGCCGGACCGGGATAGGCGTACTGACCGGTTTGGTTAGGTGCAGGACTGCCAGTTCGGGTCGCGACCGAGGTAGGCGAGCAGGTGGTCCTGGGCGGGCGCGTACGCGGGGACGGGCACCTGCGCGGCGAAACGGGCCGGGCGATCGGCCTGGCTGACGAACAGCGGCACGAGATCGAGCAGCTCCTCGGCCATGAGGGGCGGGATCGGGCGGTTCTCTCCACAGCTTCTGGCCACGTCCCAGCCGTGTACGGTGATCTCGATCGCGCCCACCACGGCCACCATCGGGGTCGTCAGATGGCGGTCGTGCAGGAAGATCAGGTCGCTGGTGAGGGCGCCCGCCCAGGTGCCGAGGACTTCCGTGGCGTTGTCCCTGAGGAGGAGCGCCGGGTTGCCGCCCTCGGTCTGCCGACCGGCCCTCCTGGTGAACGGGCCGATGTGGCCGGCGGCCGCCTCGTTCAGGGTGCTGAGGGAGTCGGTCACGTGGTCGAGGAGCTTCTCCAGGGTCCAACCTGCGCACGGTGTGGCGCGGCAGAGGGTGGCGGGGGTCACGACGCGGAGGCTGCCGAGCGTGTAGTCGATCGCCCTCTCCAGCAACGCCACGCCCGCCGTCAGCGCCAGTCTCGACTCGCTGTTCATCATCGCCTCCTGGAAGTGGAGACCCTGCCGCGGGCGGAAAGTCATCGCCTGGGTGGTGACTTCTTCGGCAGCGGGGACGGGCGGAACCTCATGGGGCCGACCGGAGTAAGTACGGGCGAGGAGGTGTGATGAAGCGGATGGTGATGGCGCCGCTCCTGATCGGGATCGCGGTGGCCGGGTGCGCGGCGGGCGGCGAGCAGGCTGCAGGCGACCCGGGGGCCGCGGCGCGGACACCGTCGGTCGTGAGCCCGAGTCCGAGCCTGCCCCCGAGTCCGGACCCGAGCCAGAGTCCGAGTCCGAGCTCGCCACGGAGTTCGGGCCCAGGCCAGAGTGCGAGCGCCGGTCCCGTGGTCACGGGTGCCGGGTGCAACGGGACCTCGGTGTTCCTGGGACAAGGGTTCCCGGAGGTGCGGGGAACGGCCGCGGACGCCGAGTTGTGGGGGTTGCTGTTCGCCAAGGGGCCGCCCCCGCTCCCCCACGGTGAGGAAGTCAAGATCGTGTGGCGGATGACCGGCGAAGGGCCGCTGCAGGTCAAGGCCGAGCTCCCGGACGGCACACGGGCCGAGCTCGCGTGGGGGCCCGAGGAGCACGGCGGGTCGAGCTGGCGGCGGCCCGGCCAGGAGTGGGGCACCGGCTTCGTGTTCCCGAAACGCGGCTGCTGGAAGGTCGAGCTGACCCGCACGCGCGGCTCCGGGCACGTCTGGCTCCTCGTGCGGTAGCGAAGGGCAGGCGTGCCACGGCCCGCCCGGCGGAGGGCGAGCCCGCTGAGGTTCTTCGGTCCCGGGCCGGGTCAGCCGGCCAGGGCGCGGTCCACGAAGGCGGTGACGTCGTCCAGGACCTCGTCCTTGTTGATCTCGTTGAACACCTCGTGCCTGGCCCCCGGGTAGATCCGCTCCGTCAGGTCGGTCCCCCGCACCGTGTCGATGCCGCCCCTGCTGGACCTGAGCGGCACCAGCTGATCGTCTTCCCCGTGCACCCACAACGTCGGCAGCGCCCCGAACGTGCCGCCCTTGGCGATCGTGGTCAGCGAGGTGACGAACGCCTCCAGCGTGGCCCGCTTGAACGGCCCGTGCCACACCAGCGGGTCGGCGGCGTACGCGATGCCCACGGCCGGATCGCGGGACAGCGTGGCCGGGTCGATGGGGATGTCGGGGATCTCGTCCAGGGCCAGCAGCGCGGGCAGGACCTCCCACTCGCCGATCACGGGACCGGACAGCACGAGCGCGGCCAGTCCAGCGGCGTACCGCTGGGCGTAACGGGCGGCGATCATGCCGCCCATGGAGTGGCCGATCACCACGACGGGCACGCCGGGATGGTCGGCCCTGGCGCGTTCCTCGACCGCGTGCACGTCGGTGACCACGTCCTCGAAGTCCTCGATCAGCACCCGGTCGCCCTCCGACTTGCCGTGGCCGACGTGGTCGAGGCCGTAGACGGCGGCGCCGTGCCGGACGAGCCGGTCGGCCACGTGCTCGTAGCGGCCGATGTGCTCGCCGTACCCGTGGATCAGGATGACCACGTAACGCGGCCGTTCGTTGGGCCATTCGCGGACCGTGTTGGCTCCTCGGACGCCGGCGAAGGTGTGCTCTCGCGCATCGGCCATGCTCACTCCTCGATCGAGATTGCGGTGAGCGTACGTCGCGGCCCGCCGACCGGACAACCGCATACGCTGGGCGGGTGATCCCGCTGCCGATGAGGGAAATCGCGCCAGGAGCGGTGCACGTGCCCGGCTGGCTCACGCTGGAGGAGCAGCAGCACCTGGTCCGGGCCTGCCGCGAGTGGGCCAGAGGCCCGGTGCCGATCCGGCACACGGCGCTGCCCGGGGGCGGCGTCATGTCCGTGCAGACGGTCTGCGTGGGCTGGCACTGGCAGCCGTACCGCTACACCCGGCTGGCCCACGACGTGAACGGCCGTAAGGTGGCCGACTTCCCCGACTGGCTGGGCGAGCTCGGCCGGCGGGCCCTGGCCGACGCGTACGGCCGGCCCGGCGACGACTACGCGCCGGACACCGCGCTGATCAACTTCTATGACGCCCAGGCCAAGATGGGCATGCACCAGGACAAGGACGAGAAGTCCGACGCGCCGGTGGTGTCGCTGAGCATCGGCGACACCTGCCTGTTCCGTTTCGGCAACACCGAGACGCGCGGGAAGCCGTACACGGATGTGGAGCTGGCCTCAGGGGACCTGTTCGTGTTCGGCGGCCCGTCGCGCCTCGCCTATCACGGCGTGCCCAAGGTCCATCCGGGGACGGGCGACCCGGCCACCGGGCTCGCCTCCGGCCGGCTCAACATCACGATGCGGGTCACCGGCCTCCGGTGACGAAGTCAAAGGTCACCGACCTCCGGTGACGAAGTCGAAGGTCACCGACCTCCGGTGACGAAGTCGAAGGTCACCGACCTCCGGTGACGAAGTCGAAGTCGTCGTCGGAGAGCGTGCGCCGCAGGGTCCGCAGCACCTTGGCGGCGTCGTCGTACGGCCCCTCCATGTAGAAGGGCTTGCCGTTGCGCCCGAACGTGATCGCCGAGTCGCCCTCCCACTTGCCCAGCGCCTCGGCCGCCGGCGCGAAGTCCTCGTGCGGCTCGAACCCGAGCGAACGGGCGTAGTCCACGGACCCGAACACCAGGTGCCTGGCCAGCTCGATCGGCGCCTCCTGCCAGCCGGCGTACTCGCCGAAGAAGAACTCCCGGAAACGCGTCAGCTCGCGGTCGTCGACCACGTCGGGGCCTATGGCGTTCTTCACGCCCAGGCAGAAGACGTCGGCCAGGTAGCCGCAGACCGTCATCCTGTTCCAGGTGTGCCGCCGGGCCACCAGCACGCTCACCATGCCCTCGGTGCCCGCTTCCGGCGCCTCGTCGGTCCACCCGCGTGCCGGGTCCAGGCCGAGCCCGGCGCTCCAGCCGACGTTGATCCAGCAGCCGACCACCGCGGGCTCGTCGGGCTCCGTCGCCTCCGCAGCGATCTCCCGTACCAGCGGCGCCACGACGGACGGCGGCACCTTGAGCGCGCGAGCGATCTCCTTCGGGGAGCGGCCCTGGGCGCGCAGCTCGCGTACCTGCTTCTTCAATTCCGCTGTGTCCACCGGGGCAGCTTAAGAGCTATCCCTTATATCGGGATAGTCCGGGTTGCAGATGCGTCTGTCCGGCGTGGTCCCCTGGGCAGGGGTCTCATCCGGGGCCAGCGCATCGCACGGTCCGGCACTTCGCTGAGCAGAGGCTTGGTGGCCGCCGACAGTACTACGGCCACTGCGCTCACGCAGAGCCTGCTTCCGTTCCCGGACAAGGTGCGGCCAGTCGGCCCGAACGGCTACCAATTCCCCGGCAATCCATACAGAGGTGCCGCAGCCGACGAAACAGCCGACAACGCTGTGGTCGTACGGGGACGCCTCGTGATCCACATCTACGCCCCGAAACAACCCGCGCTCACTACCAAGCTGGCCCGACTCCTCCAACCCGCTCGATAGAGCCCTTTCCGTGTCCACCGCATGGAACGAGGCGGCCTCAGCTCGGGTGGACGAGCGGGCAGTTGGGAAGAGCGGAAGAGGATTCACATGCCCCCATTCCACCGCTCGACGCGGAGCACCTTCCAACACACGTGATCAAGCCGTGACCAGGCCTGGGCCACACAATCAGGCGGGCCCGGGCCGGATAGCGCCGAAGATCCCGGCCATTTAGCGCGCTGAAGTCACAGGTCTGTCCGGCTCCAACTCCAGCACCTGATCATTCGGCTGTGGCAGGTCCGCCCGGGCTCAGAGCGCGGCCGTCCCTGGGCGCTGCCGTACGCCGACCGGTTCTGCTGATCGTGCTCGCTTGCCACACGAACCTGACCATGCTCCAAGTGGCTGCACTGTCCAGCATCTCCCATCAGCGCGCTGCCGCGGCACCACCGCTGTCGCCTAGGGCGGGCCGCGCTGCTCGGCCCGCCCCAACCGACAAGCGGGAGTTGTGGTGGTGGATGGCACTTTGATTCCCGTCCAGGACAAGACGAGGACCGCGAAGTCGAAAGCTACCGGCGCAGCGAGCCACCACCGGCCCTCACTCGGACAGGCGGCGGGCGAGCCAGGCGAGGGCGAGCGGGTACCGGTATTCGATGGCGCCGTGGCCGGCGTCGAAGAGCTCGAAGTACACGCGCTCGTTCGGTACGCCTGCCGCCTCCAGCGCCCGGCGAAAGGCGACCGCGCCGAAGTCCAGGAAGTACTCGTCCTTGTTGCCGGCGTCCACCCAGATGGCCCGCATCGACCGCAACGCCTCCGCGTAGCGCGGCTCCCGCGCCATCACGACGGGATCATGGGCGAGCCAGCGCCGCCAGACCTCCGGCACCACCGCGCCGGTGTCGTCGAACGGCAGGTGCACGGTGCCGTCCTCGTCGGCCGAGTACGCGGCCGCGTAGGCGTACATCTCCAGCAGCTCCAGGTCGCCTTCCTTGGTGCCGGCGAGCCGGCCGCGGAAGTCGGCGAGGAACTTGACGTACGAGCCGTCGTACATGTCGCGCAGCCTGCGCACCAGCCCGGGGAACGACGGCAGCGCGCTCACCTCGAACAACGCGTCACCGGCGTGCGTGGCCAGCGCGCCGAACACGTCCGGCGCCAGCATGGCGGTCACCATGGCGCCGTAACCGCCGCTCGACTTGCCAGTGACCGCCCGGTGGTCGCGGTCGGCGATGGTGCGGTAGTGCGCGTCCACCCACGGCACGACCTCGTCCCGCAGGTACGAGTGGTAGCGGCCGGTGGCCGGCGAGTCCAGGTACTGGCTGCCGCCGAGCGCGGTCCACGCGTCCACGTACACGACGATCGCGGGCGGCGCCTCGCCCCTCGCGAACACGGCGTCGGCCAGCTCCGGGTACGGCTGCCGGAACGGCGCCCGGTTCAGCCACATCGTGACGTGCCCGGTGTAGCCGAGCAGCACGTAGACGGAGGGGTAGCGGCGACCGGGCGCGTCGTCGTACCCCGGCGGCACGTACACCAGCAGGGGCCGCTCGTGCGGGTCCTCCAAGGGGTTGCCGCGCAGCAGAGCGCTGTCGATCACGTGGTGGTCGAGACGGCCGGCCAGATCAGCGGACCAGGGCAGCATGGGATTTCCTTCCAGAGCTCAGCCGACGGACGAGGTCACCGTGTCCACCCCCGTCTGGGTGACGGCGCGTCCGGAAACGAGGACGAGTGTGAGGTTACGCAGGTCGGCGATGCGGTCGAGCGGGTCGCCGCGCACCGCGATGAGGTCGGCCCGCTTTCCGGCCTCCAGGGCGCCGGTCACCGCGCCCACCCCGCAGGCGTCGGCGGCCCGCACGGTGGCCATCTCGACGATCTCCGCGTTGCCGAACCCGGCATGCGCGAACACCTCCAGGCCGGCGACGTACGCGTCGGTGGGGTTCGCCACGCCGGCCGCGGCGAACCCGGAGTCGGTGCCCGCGATGAGACGCACTCCGGCCTCCCGCATGGCCGCGACCCCGCTCAGCCAGGCGTCGAACATCTCCGCGCCGAACGTGTCCCGCAGCCGCCAGAACACGCCGTGCACGGTGGGGCAGACGTACGTGCCGCTCGCCGCGATGAGGTCGGCCAGCTCGGCGTCGTAGCGGTGTCCGGAGGCGGTCAGGAACGAGCAGTGCTCGATGGTGGCCACACCGGCCTCGAGCGCGCTGCGGATCGCGGCGTGCGCGTGGGCGTGCGCGGCGACGCCCTTGCCGCGGGTGGCCGCCTCGTCCACGACGGCGCGGATCTGCTCGGTGTCGTACTGGCATACCCAGCTGGGCGGCGCGCCCGGCGTCATCTGGCCGCCGGAGACCATGACCTTCAGGCAGTCGGCGCCGGCACGCAGGTTCTCCCTGGCGACGCGGCGGATGGCGGGCTCGTCGTCGGCCTCGCCGCCCATGTACCAGCAGTGGCCGCCGGTGATCGTGATCGGCCTGGTCGCGGCCAGGATGTGCGGGCCGACGGCCAGGCCCTCCTCGATCGCGTCGCGTAACGCCAGGTCGAGGAAGCCGCGCCCGCCGAGGTCGCGGGCGGTGGTGACGCCTGCGGAGACGAGCTTGCGGGCGTTCTCGGCCATGCGGAGCAGCAGGTGCCTGTCGCTCTCCGCGCTGCGCCGCGTCACCGGGTCGACGCCGGCGTCGAACCCCAGGTGCACGTGCGCGTCGACCAGGCCCGGCAGGACCGTGTGGCCGGGCAGGTCGAGGACGTCACCGGCGTCGCCGGCGCTGCCGCGCGGCCCCACGGAGACGATCGTGTCGCCGTCCACGGCGACCTCGCCGTCCGCGATCACCTCACCGGAACGCCCGGTGAGCACCCTTTCCGCCCGGATGATCTGCATGCAGCCCAGCCTGCCACACGGACCCGGCGTCTTAAGGCCGCGGGAAGGCGATCGTAAGGGGGTCCCGGCACCCTTGCAGCGTGGAGAACCCGATCGCGAGGGGCGGCAGCGATGACCCTTACCGTCGAATACAAGATCACCCGTCTCTTGGACGCCCCCCGCGAGCTGGTGTGGGCGGCCTGGACCGAGCCCGAGCTCTTCTCCCGGTGGTTCAGCGCCCGGAGGATGGCCACGCCGATCGGCCGGATCACCCTGGACGCGTGGCCCGGCGGGGTCTGGCGGGCCACGCTGACCGGGGACGAAGGGTTCGAGGTGACGTTCGACGGCACGTACCGCGAGGTGCGTAAGCCTGTGCGGCTGGTGTTCACGACCGGCGACCCGGACAGTCCGGGCGAAGGGCCCGCGTCCGTGGTGACGATCGACTTCGCGGACGTGGACGGCAAGACCGAGATGCGCTTCCACCAGCACGGTGTGAACGTCGACCCGGCGGGCTGGATGGAGTTCTTCGACCGCCTGGCCGAGCATTTCACAACAGCTTCGGCGCGTCCTCCAGCTTGAGCGCGAGGCCCTCGGCGTACGCGGCCGCGAACGCCTCCTCCCCGAGCGCATCGCGCACCCGCGCCGTGATCCGCTCGATCTCGGACACCTCCCAGGGCCCGGGAGGCGTCTGGTGGTGCTCCCTGGCCGCGGCCGCCAGCCCCAGCAGCCTGGCGGCCTTCTCGGTCGCGCCCGAAGCCGAGGCCGCGGCCTCCACCACGGACGCGGCAGACCGGGGGTCGCCGATCCGCTGCGCGGCCGCCAGCGCCTCCGTGTGCAGGGCCAGTGCCGCGGCCGGGTCGCCACGCAGCTCCGCGAGGTAGCCCAACTCGGTGAGCACGTCCGGCAGGAACATGACGGGCTCGACGTCCGGGCCGCGTGGCACCCCTTCCAGCAGGCGGAGCAGGTGTTTCTCGGCCAGCTCCAGCCGCCCCGCCCGGCGCGCGGCGTAGGCGAGGCCCATCTCCGCCTGCGTCTCGCCGTCCTTGTAGCCCTGGTCGGCGGCCAGCTTTCTGGCCCGCTCGCTGATCTCGATGGCGCGGTCGTAGTCGCCGCTCTGCATCGCGATCCAGCCGAGCCAGGCGGTGCGCGTGGCGACCTCGGGCCATAGGCCGAGGTCCTCGGCCATCTGCAGCCCCTCGCTGAACAGCCGGTTGGCCCGCTCGGTGTCGTGGGCCATCTCGGCCACCGACGCCAGCCATTCCGTGGCCTGCAGCAGACCCCAGCGGTCGCCGAGCTCGGTGAACAGCCGGACGCTCTCCCCGGCGAGGCGTTCCAGCGCCTCGACGTCGCGCTGGGTGAAGGCGTCCATGGCCTGCCTGGCGAGCGCGACGGCCACGCCCCACCGGTCGCCGACGGACCGGAACGTGGTCAGCGCCCGGCGCATCAACTCCTGCCCCGTCGGCATGTCCCCGACATGCAGGCTGAGGAACATCTCGGCCCTGGCCCGCTCTCCGGGGTCCGCGACGGCCTCCAGCACGGGCCCCCATGCGACCTGCTCGCCGAGAATGAGCGCGAACCCGGCGTGCCAGGCCGCCGCCCTGGCCCTGGGCGCGGAGGGCTCGACCTCGACGGTCAGGGCCGCCGCCAGCGACCGCCTGCCCTCGGCCAGCCTGCCGCGCAGGAACCAGTACCAGGCCAGCGCGTTCACCAGCCGGGCCGCGCTTTCGGCGTCCTTCGTGGCGATGGCCGTGTCGAGCGCGGTCCGCATGTTCGCGGCCTCGGCGTCCAGGCGCAGCAGCCAGTCCCGCTGCTCGTGCCCGTACAACTCCGGCTCGGCCTGTACGGCCAGCGCCAGGTAGTGGCGCAGGTGCGCGAGGCGTACCCGGTCGAGCTCGCCCGCGTCGGACAGCCGGGCGAGACAGTACGCCGACACCGACTCCAGCAGCCGGTACCTGACCCCCGCCGGGACGTCCGCCACGACCACGAGCGAACGGTCGACGAGCCGGGCCAGCAGGTCGAGCACGTCGAGCCCCGGCTCCCCGCAGACGGACTCGGCGGCCTCCAGCGTGCAGCCCTCGGCGTGCGCCGCCAGCCGGCGCAGGACGCGGCGCTCCTCGTCGGACAGCAGGTCCCAGCTCCAGTCGATCACCGCGGTCAGCGTCTGCTGGCGGGCCGGCGCGCCGCGCTGCCCCGACGCCAGCAGCCGGAACCTGTCGTCCAGCCGGGCCACCACGCCGTGCACGCCGAGCGCTCGTACCCGGGTCGCGGCGAGCTCCAGCGCCAGCGGGATGCCGTCCAGTCGCCGGCACAGCTGGGCGACCGCCTGCGCGTTGCCCGCGTCGAGCGCGAAGCCGCGGGCGGAGGCCGCAGCGCGGGTCACGAACAACCTGACGGCCTCCGAACGCGCCATGACCGTCAGGTCGGCGCTCGCGGGCACGTCGAGCGGCGGCACGCTCCACAACACCTCGCCGTCCACGGCCAGCGGCTCCCTGCTGGTGGCCAGGATCCGCAGGCCTGGGCAGCCCCGCAGGAGCAGCTCGGCCAGCTCGGCGACCTGCTCGACCACGTGCTCGCAGTTGTCGAGGACGAGCAGCATGCGGCGCTGCCTGAGCGCGACGGCAAGCTGCCCGGCCACGTCGGCGGCGTCCGCGCCCTCCCTGATGTCCAGCGCCGCCATGACGGCCTCCGCCGGGGTACGCGAGGCCTGATCCAGCCCGGCCTGGACCCCTTGGTCGAGCTCGACCAGCCAGGCGCCGTCCGCGAACCCGTCCAGCAGCTGGTTCGCCGCCTCCAGCGCGAGCCGGGTCTTGCCGACCCCGCCGCTGCCGGTGAGCGTCACCAGCCGCTCCTCCCCGACGAGCGTGCACACCTCGGCCAGGGCGTCGTCCCTGCCGATCAGCTTGCTGAGCGCGGCCGGCAGGTTGGTGAGCGGCCGGTCTGCGGGCACGCTGAGCGACGGGTCCTGCCCGAGTATCGCCTGGTGGAGGGCGACCAGCTCGGGCCCGGGGTCGAGACCGAGCTCCTCGGCCAGCCGCTCGCGCAGCTCGCCGTAACTGGCCAGCGCCTCGCTCTGGCGTCCCGCCCGGTAGAGCACCCGCATGTGCACGGCCCGCAGCCGTTCCCTGAGCGGATGGCGGGCCACCAGGTCGCCCAGCTCCCCCACGAGCAGCCCGTGCTCGCCCAGCTCCAGCCGCGCCTCGGCATGCTGCTCCAGCGCCGACAGCCGCTGCTCCTCCAGCCGGACGATGGCCGATCTGGTGTACTCCTCGTCGGCGAAGTCGGCGTACGCGGGTCCCCGCCACAACGCCAGCGCCTCCCCCAGCAGCCTGGCCCTGGTCCGCGGGCTGTCGGCGGCCTCGGCCTGCGTCAGCAGATTCGCGAATCGTTCGGCGTCCAGAGCGCCTGGATCGGGGCGCAGCAGGTAGCCGGGGGCGCGGGAGACCACGAGGTTCTTGCCTCCGGGCTCGGCGTCCTCGAGCGCCTTACGCAGCTGCGAGACGCGTACCTGCAGGGCGCCCGCCGGGTTGCCCGGCGGCTCCTCGCGCCACAGGTCGTCGACCAGCCGGTCCACGGACACCGGGTGACCTTCGTGGACGAGCAGGTCGACGAGCAGCGCCCGGACCTTGAGTCCGGGGATCGTGACGACCTCTCCGGCGTCGGTCCACACACCCAGCGGTCCCAGCACCCCAAAACGCATGCTCGTCACCCTATGCGCGGCCTTAAGTCCACGAAAAGAACATCGGAAGGCCCGTACCGGACCGTGGAGGCAACGGAAAGGGGAACCCGATGAACACCTCCACGCTCGCCGGGCGGCGCGAATGGACCGGCCTGGCCGTTCTGGCCTCCGTGGCCCTCCTGCTCTCCATCGACGTCAGCGTTCTGTACCTGGCGCTTCCGCACCTCAGCGGCGACCTCGGCGCCACCGCCTCGCAACAACTGTGGATCATGGACGTGTACTCGTTCTTCCTGGCCGGCTTCCTGGTGACCATGGGCACGCTGGGCGACAGGATCGGGCGCCGCAAGCTCCTGATGATCGGCGCGGCGGCCTTCGGCGGGGCGTCGGTGCTGGCCGGATACGCGGTGAGCGCCGAGATGCTGATCGTCACCCGGGCGCTGCTCGGCATCGCCGGGGCGACGCTGCTGCCGTCGTCGCTGGCGCTGATCAGGAACATGTTCACGGACGGGAAGCAGATGGGGACCGCGATCGGGCTCTGGTACAGCTGCTTCATGCTGGGCATGACGGTCGGCCCGCTGGTGGGCGGGCTGCTGCTGGAGCATTTCTGGTGGGGCTCGGCGTTCCTGCTGGGGGTGCCGTTCATGGTGCTGGTGCTGGTGGCGGGCCGGACGCTGCTGCCGGAGTACCGCGACCCGGACGCCGGCCGCCTCGACCTGGCCAGCGTCGCCCTGTCGCTGGCGACGATCCTGCCGGTCGTGTACGGGCTCAAGGAGGTCGCCAGGAGCGGCTGGCAGCCGGCGGCCGCGGCGGCGATCGCGGCCGCGGCCGGCGTTCGGCGTGATGTTCGTCCGCCGCCAGCGCCGCCTCGCGGACCCGCTGCTCGACCTGCGTCTGTTCGCCAACCGCCCGTTCGCCGCCACGCTCGGGATCATGTTGCTCGGCGGCGTCGTCATGGCCGGCACGACGCTCATGACCACCCAGTACCTGCAGACCGTGCAGGCGCTGTCCCCGCTGGAGGCGGGGTTGTGGCTGGTGCCGCAGAACATCGCCATGATCGTGGCCCTGACGCTGGCCCCCGCGATCGCGCGCCGCGTCGGCGCCGCGTATGTGATGGCGGCCGGGCTGGCGGTCGGCGCGGCGGGGTTGTTCCTGCACACCCAGGTGCCGGAGCTCGCGGGCGCCGACGGCATCGGGCTGGTCGTGACCGGGCTCGTCCTGGCCTCCGCGGGCATCGCGCTGCCGATGGGCGTGGGCAGCGGCGTGATGATGACGGCCGCGCCCCCGGAGAAGGCCGGGTCGGCGGCTTCGTTGTCGGAGACGAGCGGCGAGTTCGGCGTGGCGGTGGGCGTGGCCGCGATGGGCAGCCTGGCCACCGCCGTGTACCGGGGCGAGCTCCCCGACCGGCTGCCGGTGGAGGCGGCCCGCGAGAGCATCACCGCCGCGGTGACCGCCACCAGGGACCTGCCGGCCGTGCTCGACCTGGCCCGCGCGGCCTTCACCACCGGGCTCAACACGGTGGCCGCGGTCGGCGCGATCATCTTCCTCGGCCTGGCCGCCGTCACGATCGCGGTCCTGCGCCGGCACGACGCCGCCGCCTGACGGGAGCTACCGGCACAAGGCGAACGGCTCAGCTGTCGCCATCCTCGCCCGGCACGCCCGGCTCGCCCGGCGAGGGTGGCGCTTTCCTGGCCGACCCCCGATAGAGGTCGGCGTCGTAACGACGGTCGTTGTCGTCGAGCTTCGCCTTCGCCGCCGCCACCAGGTCCACACCCAGCACGTCGGCGAGCCGCACCAGGTAGAGCGTCACATCACCCAGCTCGGTACGCATCCTGGCGAGCGCGTCGGGATCCGGATCCCTGGACTCGTCGGCGGTGAGCCACTGGAACTCCGCCACCAGCTCCCCCACCTCGCCCGCCAACGCCATCACGAGGTTCTTCGGGGTGTGGAACTGCTCCCAGTCCCTGGCCCGGGCGAACTCGCGCAGGCGTACCGCAAGGTGCTCCAACTCCGTCGTCACGCCGCACGACCTTACCCACCTTCGAAAGATCGGTGAGGAGGCGATGCCCGCCGTCTCCAAGGGACTGAGCGTGTCGCGCCGGCCCACCTGGTCATTGGGCAACGGGTGGGTGCGGGCAGCGGACCTACTCGTATCTGGCCGTGCTCTCTCGGACGATCAGCTCCGTGGCCAGCTCCACCCGCTTGGTCTCAGGGACCTCGCCGCGTCCCATCGCCAGCACCGTACGGGTGGCCAGCGCCGCCATCTCCTGCAGCGGTTGACGCACCGTCGTCAGCGGTGGCCAGGCCGACTTGGCCAAGGGCAGGTCGTCGAAGCCGACCACGCTCAGGTCCTCGGGCACGCGCAGCCCTCGCTGTCGGGCCGCTTCGAAGACGCCGAAGGCCATCAGGTCGCTGCCCGCGAAGATGGCCGTCGGCGGGTTCGGCAGGGACAGCAGGGCGTGGCCCTCGTCGTGGCCCGATTCCACCAGGAACGTGCCGCGTCTCACCAACTCGGGGACGAGGGGTTCGCCTGCCGTTTCCAGCGCCGCCCGATAGCCGTCGATGCGGGCCTGGCTGCAGAGCATGTCGGCGGGGCCGCTGATCATGCCGATTCTGCGGTGGCCCAGCTCCATCAGGTGGCGGGTGGCGGCCAGGCCGCCGCTCCAGTTCGTCGCACCCACCGAGACCACGCCGGGGGCGGGCTCGCCTTCCGGGTCCACCACGGCGAACGGCAGGGAGCGGGCGCTCAACTGCGACTGGATGCCGGTGGACAGGCGGGAGGCGACGATCACCACGCCGTCCGTCCTGCGCGCGGCCAGCCGTTCGAGCCAGTCCCGTCCCGGGCCCGCGTGGGTGTGCAGGACCGAGATGACCACGCTGGCGCCGGCCTCGTGGGCGGCGCTCTCCGCGCCGCGCACGATCTCCATGGCCCACGGTGACTCGATCTCGGCGAAGACCAGGTCGACCAGGCCGGCCGGCGTGTCGTCCTGGCTGACGCGGCGTTGGTAGCCGTGCTCCTGGAGCAGTCGTTCGACCCTGTGGCGGGTCGCCGGAGCGACCTCCGGGCGCCCGTTGATGACCTTCGAGACCGTGGGAATGGACACCCCGGCCTCTTCCGCGATCAATGCGATCGTGACCCGCCTCTTCGCTGACACGATCGGGAGTGTAGCCGAAAGTTTCGGTTTGGCGTCGCTCGCATCCGAGGTGTTGACGCTTTACGTGGCGTTTACCTAAGCTCCGGTCAAAGAAATTATCGGGGGGTTCACGAAACTTTCGCCGTCTTTGAGGAAGGGACCCCTATGAAACGTAGTTTGGCGTTGATCGCGACCGCCGTGCTCGTGACGGGCTGTGGTGGTGGCGGTGGAGGAACCGCGCCCTCCCAGCCGAACCAGGGCGGCGGGTCGCCCGCGAAGGTCACGCTCGAGTGGTGGCACCTGTCGACCGCCGAGCCGCTCAAGACCCTGTGGGCGCAGCGGGCCAAGGAATTCGAGGCCAAGAACCCGAACGTCACCATCAAGGCCACCGTTCTGGAGAACGACGCCTACAAGGCCAAGCTCACCACGATCACCCAGTCAGGCAAGGCACCCGACCTCTTCGCGACATGGGGCGGCGGCGTGCTGAAGCAGCAGATCGACGCGGGACTCGTCAAGGACATCTCCGGCGATGTGGCCGACGTCCTGCCGAACTTCACGCCCGCGGCGCTGAGCGCGTACCAGCTCGACGGCAAGACGTACGGACTGCCCACGGACATCGGGATGGTGGGTTTCTGGTACAACAAGAAACTTTTTGAGAAGGCGGGCATCACCCAGCCGCCGGCCACCTGGTCGGCGTTCCTCGAGGACGTCAAGAAGCTCAAGGCGGCGGGCGTCACCCCGATCGCCCTGGCCGGCAAGGAGAAGTGGCCCGGGCACTACTACTGGGCCTACCTCGCCATGCGCATCGCCGGTCTCGACGCGCTCAAGCAGGCGGCGGTGGACAAGGACTTCACCAAGCCCGACTTCATCGCAGCGGGACAGCAGGTCAAGGCGCTGGCCGACCTGCAGCCGTTCCAGAAGGGCTTCCTCGGCGCGGCCTACTCGACCCCTGACGGTCAGTCGGCCACGGTGAGCAACGGCAAGGCCGCCATGGAGCTGATGGGCCAGTGGGCGCCGGCCGTTCAGAACGACTCCGGCAAGGGCCTCGGCGACGACCTCGGCTTCTTCCCCTTCCCCGCCGTCGAGGGCGGCAAGGGCTCGGCCGCGGACGCGTTCGGCGGGGGCGGCGGCATTGCCGTGGGCGCGGACGCGCCCAAGGAGGCCGTGGACTTCGTGAAGTTCATGACCGAGATGGGCAACCACTCCAAGGCCGTGGAGTCCGGGGGCGTGCTGCCGGTGCTCAAGGGCGAGGAGAGCGCGGTCAAGGACCCGAACCTCAAGCAGGTGGCGACCATGCTGGCCAGCGCCGGCGGCTACCAGCTCTACCTCGACCAGGCGTACCCGCCGGCCGTCGGCCAGCAGGTCAATGACAGCGTGGCCGAACTGATCGCCGGCACCAAGACGCCGGAGGAAGTGGGCGCCGACATCACCGAAGTGGCCAAGAGCGAAGAATGACGATACTCACCCGTGGACCGGAAGCGGTCAAGCTTCCGGTCCCCGCCCCTGCCGTCAAGAAACGCGGCAGGTGGCTGACGATCACTCTGTTCCTGCTGCCCGCGCTCGTGTTGTTCCTCCTGCTGGTGGTGGCCCCGATCCTGGTGGCCGTCTATTCCAGCGCGTTCCGGTGGAACGGGTTCGGCGGGCTGCCGACCAACTTCATCGGCTTCGACAACTTCACCCGGTTGTTCGGCACCGAAATCTTCGCTCAGGACCTGTGGCACCTGCTGGTGCTGGTGCTGTTCTCGGTGTGCGTCCAGCTGCCGTTCTCGCTGGCCATCGCGATGCTGCTGAACCAGCGCATCCGCGGGCGGGCGTTGTACCGGGTGGTGTTCTTCGCGCCGTACGTGCTCTCCGAAGTGATCACCGGCGTGCTGTTCTCGCTGATCCTCTCGCCCGGGTCCGGCCTGGCGAACCGGATGCTGTCGGTGTTCGGGATCGAGTCGGAGTGGCTGGCCGACCCCAACACCGTGATGCCTTCGCTGTTCCTGGTCATGACGTGGAAATATTTCGGCTTCCACATGATGATCTATCTGGCGGGCCGGCAGAACATCCCGAACGAGCTCATCGAGGCCGCCCAGATCGACGGCGCGAGCAGTTGGAGGACGTTCAGGCACATCACGCTGCCGCTGCTCGGGCCGACGATCAGGATCAGCATCTTCCTGTCCGTCATCTACACCATCCAGCTGTTCGACCTGGTCTGGATCCTCACCGGGGGCGGTCCTTCGCACTCGTCCGAGACGATGGCCGTGACCATGATGGAGTACGGCTTCAAACGCTCCCAGGTCGGCTACGCCAGCGCGATCAGCGTCGTGATGTTCGTGCTCAGCCTCGTCTTCGCCCTCATTTACCAGCGTTTCGTGATGCGCCGCGACCTCGCGGGCGCCACCACCAACTTGGGAGGCCGCCGATGATCCATCGGAAGAAGGCCCCCGCCAGGACCAGCACGCTGCCCATGCACGCGATCGCGTGGGTCGTGGGCGCGTTCATCCTCATCCCCGTGATCTACGCGTTCCTCGGCGGGTTCAAGGCCAACAGCGAGTTGTCGAGCAACCCGTTCGGGCTGCCGGAGACGTGGGTGACCGCCAACTACACCGACGTGCTCGGCTCCGGCTCATTCTGGCTGCAGATGTGGAACAGCACGTTCATCGCGGTCGCGACGACCGTCCTGACGGTCGCGCTGGCGGCGCTGGCGGGCTTCATCTTCGCCAGGTACGCCTTCCGCGGCAGGGAGTTGCTGTTCACCGTGTTCACGGCAGGGCTGATGTTCCCGTTCGCGGTGGCCATCCTGCCGATCTTCGTGCTGCTGCGCACGTTCGGCCTGCTGGACAACCCGCTCGGCGTCATCCTGACGCAGGCCGCGTTCGGGCTGCCACTGACGATCATCATCCTGCGCGGCTTCTTCAGGAGCATCCCGGGCGAGATCGAGGAGGCGGCCATCATCGACGGCTGCACCCCGTTCGGGTTCTTCTGGCGGATCCTGCTGCCGATGGCCCGGCCCGCCATGGCCACCGTCTCGGTGCTGGCCATCGTGGGCAGCTGGAACAACTTCATGTTGCCGCTGGTGGTCTTCAGCGAGGAGGCCAGCTGGACACTCCCGCTCGGCATCCAGCAGTTCCAGGGCCAGTACGCCTCCGACACCGCCCGTATCCTCGCCTACCTCGTCCTGGCCATGGTTCCGGCGCTCGGGTTCTACGCCCTCGCGGAACGTCACCTGGTCGGCGGCCTCACCGCCGGCGCCACGAAGGGATGACCTCACTACATGCTTCACGTATCCGGATCCCATCTCGTCACGGACGACAACACGCCGGTACGGCTTCGCGGGGTGGGCCTCGGGGGCTGGATGAACATGGAGAACTTCATCACCGGCTACCCGGCCAACGAGAGCTCGATGCGGCAGGCCGTACGCTCCGTCCTCGGTGACGAGCGGGCGGAGTTGTTCTTCGACCGGCTGCTGACCTCGTTCTTCACCGAGCAGGACGCCGCGCTGCTGGCCGGGCTGGGCATGAACTGCGTGCGCATCCCGGTCAACTACCGCCACTGGGAGGCCGACGACCGGCCCTTCGAGATCGACGCGCGTGGCTTCCGCCACCTGGACCGGGTGATCGGCCTGCTCGGCGCGCACGGCATCTACAGCGTGATCGACCTGCACGCGCTGCCCGGCTCGCAGAACCAGCACTGGCACTCCGACAATCCCACGCACGTGGCCGCCTTCTGGCAGCACCGCCACTTCCAGGACCGGGCGGTGCATCTGTGGGAGGCCCTCGCCGACCACTACCGCGACAATCACTGGGTGGCCGGCTACAACCCGGTCAACGAGCCGGGCGACGTGTCCGGCAAGGTGATCGGCCCTTTCTATGACCGCCTGGTGAAGGCCATCAGGTCCGCCGACCCGCACCACGTCCTGTTCCTGGACGGCAACACGTACGCCACCGATTTTTCGATATTTCGGGAGATGTACGAGAACGCGGTCTTCGTCATGCACGACTATGCGCTGGCCGGTTTCGCCCACGGCGGCCCCTACCCCGGCTACACGCGGGGCGAGTGGTGCGACAAGGCGGAGCTGGAGAAGACCTTCGCCAAACGGTCGCGGTTCCAGCGCGAGACCGGCACGCCGCTCTGGGTGGGCGAGTTCGGGCCCGTCTACACCGGGGACCCGGCGCTGGACACACAGCGGCTCCAGATCCTGCGCGACCAGCTGGAGATCTACGACGGCCAGGACGTGGGCTGGTCGTTGTGGACGTACAAGGACGTGGGATTGCAGGGGCTGGTGCATGCCTCGGGGCCGTACCTGCACCGGTTCGGCGACTTCCTCGCCAAGAAGCAGCGGCTCGGCGCGGACCGCTGGGGCTCCACCATGGAGGAGTCGGCGGACGTGCTCGCCCCGCTGCACCAGCTGATCGAGGCCGAGTTCCCCGGCTGGGATCCGTACCCGTGGGGCGCTCGCTACCAGAGCGACGACCTGATCAGGCACATCTTGATCGCGCAGGCGCTGCTGCCCGAGTACGCCGAGCTTTTCCGGGGCCTCGGCGACGACGAGTTGTTCGCGCTGGCCGACTCTTTCCTGCTGGAGCAGTGCGTACGCCGCGAGCCCTTGCTCGAACTCCTGGCTGACAACCTGGCACGGTGACGAGGCCCACACCGCCACGCCTATCGCTTTTGGATGCTTGTGCTGAGTAAGCTTCGGCTGCCCTAATTAAGGTAAGCCTTTCCTCAGCACTCGAGGAGTGACGGTGTTCGCCAGTTACCTCATAGGACTGCGCGAAGGACTCGAGGCGACGCTCGTCGTCTCGGTCCTCGTCGCTTTCCTCGTCAAGAGCGACCGCAAGGACAAGCTCCCGCAGGTATGGGCGGGCGTCGGCGTGGCCGTGGCGTTGTCCATCGGGTTCGGGGCGCTGCTGACGTTCACGGCGGCGCGACTGGAGTACACCTCGCAGGAGCTGTTCGAGGCGATCGCCTCGCTGCTGGCCGTGGTGTTCGTCACTTGGATGATCTTCTGGATGCGGCGGGCGGCCCGCGCCCTCTCCGGGGAGTTGCGGGGCAAGCTCTCCGAGGCGCTCGAGGTGGGCTCGTTCGCCGTGGTCGTCATGGCGTTCCTGGCCGTCGCCCGCGAGGGGCTGGAGACGGCCCTGCTGTTCTTCGCCTACGCCCAGAACGTGACCACGACCATGGATCCGCTGATCGGCGTCACGCTGGGAGTGGTCACCGCCGTGCTCGTCGGCTGGGGGATCTACCGCAGCGCCATCAGGATCAACCTCACCAAGTTCTTCACCTGGACGGGCCTGCTGTTGATCGTGGTGGCGGCGGGGATCCTCAAATACGGGGTGCACGACCTGCAGGAGGCCGGCGTGCTGCCGGGGCTGAGCACATACGCGTTCGACATCAGCGCCGCGCTTCCCCCCGACTCCTGGTACGGCGCCCTGCTGGCGGGGATGCTGAACATCACGCCGCAGCCGAGCGTCCTGGAGGTCGCGGCCTGGGCCGCGTACCTCATTCCCACCCTCATCCTCTTCCTCCGCCCGCAGCGGGCCAAGACCACCCCGACGCCCGCGTCGTCCGCGGCGTGAACAGGAGAATCATGCGTACCGCTATTCGTCTGTCCTTCGGCGCGCTCGCCCTCGCCGGCCTCACCGCCTGCGGGTCGGGGGGCACCACCGCCGCCCCCGCCTCGTCGGGAGCCGCCAAGCCCGGGAAGATCGCTGTGGCCGCGTCCGACACGGAGTGCAAGGTCGCCGCGGCGGAGGTCGCGGCGGGCACCACGACGTTTGCGATCACCAACGGCGGGTCCAAGGTGACCGAGTTCTACGTGTACGCCCCGGGTGACCGGGTCATGGCCGAGGTCGAGAACATCGTGCCCGGGCTGACCAGGGAGCTCATCGCGGAGCTGCCGGCGGGTGCGTACGAGACCGCGTGCAAGCCCGGCATGGTCGGCAAGGGCATCCGCAACCCGCTCAAGGTGACCGGCGAGCACAAGAAGCTCACCGCGGACGCCAAGCTGGCCGAGGCCGTGGCCAGCTACAAGCGTTACGTCAAGTCGCAGAGTGACACGCTGCTGGTCAAGACGCAGGAGTTCGTGGACGCGGTCAAGGCCGGCAAGATCGACGAAGCCAAGGCGCTGTTCCCGGTGTCGCGGACGTACTGGGAGCGCATCGAGCCGGTCGCGGAGATCTTCGGCGACCTCGACCCCGCCATCGACGGCCGCGAGGCGGACCTGGCCGAGGGCGAGGAGTGGACCGGCTTCCACAAGATCGAGAAGGACCTGTGGATCCACAAGGACGTCAGCAAGTCCGGGCCGATGGCCGACAAGCTGATGGCCGACGTCAAGACCATCGTCGAGAAGGCGAACGCCGCCGAGCTGACCCCGCTGAACCTGGCCAACGGCGCCAAGGAGCTGCTGGACGAGGTCGCCACCGGGAAGATCACCGGCGAGGAGGACATCTGGTCGCACACCGACCTCTGGGACTTCGCGGCCAACCTCCAGGGGTCCAAGGCGGCCGTGCAGTCGCTCCGGCCGGTGCTCGAGGAGCGGGCTCCTGACCTGGTCAAGACGCTGGACGAGCAGTTCGCGGCGGCGGAGGCGGCGCTCGAGGTGCACCGCAAGGGCGATGGCTGGCAGTTGCACAACGAGCTGTCCAAGGCCGAGCTGAAGACGCTGTCGGACGCGATCAACGCACTGGGCGAGCCGATCAGCAAGATCGCCCCCGTGGTCGCGAAGTAGCCGGAGGTAGGGCGCGATGTCGGAAGCCACGGAACCCGGACTCTCCCCATCGGCGATCCCCGAGGACGGGCCCGCCCTGTCGGCGGCCTCCGACGGCGGGGGCTCCCCGTCGGCGGCCTCCGACGGCGGGGGCTCCCCGTCGGCGGCC
>NZ_VCKY01000139.1 GCF_005889735.1 Nonomuraea turkmeniaca | reverse complement strand
GGTGGTGGGTCAGGCGTGGGGGAGGCGGTACGTGCCGTCCTCGAGCGCCTCGGCCAGGCCGTCCGCGACCAGGCCGTCCAGAGCGCGCTCGCGTTGCACCGCGTCGTCCCACACCACGTCGAGTGCCTCCTTGGGGACCGGCCCGTGGGCGTCGCGCAACACCGCCAGCAGCCGGCCGCGGCACTGGCGGTCGGTGCCGGCGTACGTCTGCCCCTTGCGCGCAGGACCGGCGTGCGGCGGCTTGCCGGCCAGGCGCCACGCGCACGCGTGCGCGATCGGGCAGTCCGCGCAGCGCGGCGCCCTGGCCGTGCAGACCAGCGCGCCCAGCTCCATCACCGCAACGCCCCAGCGGGCCGCACCCAACTCGGGCAGCAGGCTCTCCGCCAGCCGCCGCTCGGCCGCGGAGGTGGCCGTAGGGGGGTACTCCTCGGCGCGTACCGCCCTGGCGAAGACGCGGCGGACGTTCGTGTCCAGGACGGCGTGCCGGCCGCCGTAGGCGAAGCTGGCGACGGCGGCGGCGGTGTACTCGCCGATGCCGGGCAGGGACAGCAGGGTCGCGTGGTCGGCCGGCACCTCGCCGCCGTGCTCGTCGGTGATGGCCCTGGCGCACGCGTGCAGGCGCAGCGCCCGGCGCGGGTAGCCGAGCCGGCCCCAGTGGCGTACGGCCTCGCCCGGCTGCTCGGCGGCCAGATCCTTGGGCGTGGGCCAGCGGGTCATCCAGTCGTGCCACACGGGCAGCACGCGTACGACCGGGGTCTGCTGGAGCATGATCTCGCTGACCAGCACGCCCCAGGGTGTCGCGTCGGCGGCCCGCCACGGAAGGTCCCTGGCGTTGTCCTCGTACCAATTGAGCACAGGCCCGTGCAACATTTTCGGATCAGCCACGCGGTCAAGGGTATGACTCCGTGAATGATTTCGGCGTGTCGTCACCCTAGGTGGCCGTCCGATTACCATCCTGTGCGTATGGATCCCGACACGATGCGTGGGGACGGCGGTGACGTCTACTGGCGGCGGCGCATGAGCGTGCTGGTGGCGGTGCTCGTCGTGGTGGCCGTGGTGGCGTGGGCGTGTTCCAGCGGGGGCAGCGGACCGGAGCGCACGTCGAGCGCCCAGTCATCACCGAGCGCGACGCCCGCCGCCGATCCGCTGCTGGCGGGCCTTCGTACGCTCGCCATGGGCACGGCCAGCCCATCCCCCACCCCCAGCCCGGCCAGGACGACCGCTGCCGCGAAGCCCAGGCGCCCCGGTGAGCCTTGCACCGAACAGGACCTCGTGCTCAGCCTCCAGGGCGGCAAGGACCAGGTCTACGCCGGGGACGCCCGGCCTGCCTTCATCGTCACGCTGGTGAACACGGGCCCCGTGATGTGCAAGGCCGACGTGGGGCCGCGGACCATGGAGATCCGCATCACCTCGGGCGCGGACCGCATCTGGTCCACCGCCGACTGCGTCAGCGGTGTCGGGACGGACGTCCAGGACCTGCAACGGGGAATCCCGTACGTGCAGACGTTGAGCTGGGACCGCCGCCGCTCCAGCACCGACTGCCGCTCGACCCCCCCGTCCGCCCTGCCCGGGACGTACGTGGCCACGGCCCGCATGGGCGGGCTCCGCAGCACCAAGGGCGTCTTCCACCTGCGCTGACGTCAGGCGGCCGCCGGCGCTCCTGGAGGCCTACACGTAGCGTTCGAGGATGGAGGACTCGGCGAGGCGGGAGAGTCCCTCGCGGACGCTGCGGGCACGGGACTCGCCGACGCCGCCCACCGCCTGCAGGTCGTCGATGCTGGCCGCCAGCAGCTTCTGCAGGCTGCCGAAGTGGTTGACCAGGCGGTCCACCACCGAGGCCGGCAGGCGGGGCACCTTGGCGAGGAGGCGGAAGCCGCGAGGGCTGACCGGGCTGTCCAGCTTGTCGGTGCCGTTGTGGCCGAGGACGTGCGCGACGGCCGAGAGGTCCAGGAGCTCGCTGCCCGACACGGTGTCGAGGTCGTGCATGGCGTCCACCAGGCGCTTCTGGCGGCGCGTCGAGGGGGCGGGGAGGTAGTCGCGGATGACCAGCTCGCGCTCGGAGTCCACGCCCGCCACCAGCTCGTCGAGCTGCAGCGAGAGCAGGCGGCCGTCCGTGCCCAGCTCCACCACGTAGCCCTTGATCTCGTCGGAGATGCGGCGGACCATTTCGAGACGCTGCACGACGGCGGCGACGTCCCTGACGGTGACCAGGTCCTCGATCTCCAGGGCCGACAGGGTGCCGGAGACCTCGTCCAGCCGGTGCTTGTAGCGCTCTAGGGTGGCCAGGGCCTGGTTGGCCTTGGAGAGGATGACCGCGGACTCCTCCAGCACGTAGCGGATGCCGTCGAGGTAGAGCGCGATGATCCGCATCGACTTGCTGATCGCGATGATGGGCAGGCCGGTCTGCCGGGCGACGCGCTGAGCGGTGCGGTGGCGGGTGCCGGACTCGTCGGTGGGGATGGAGGGGTCGGGCACGAGGTGCACGGCGGCGCGTACGATCTTGTGGTCGTTGCTCAGCACGATCGCGCCGTCCATCTTGGCCAGCTCGCGCAGCCGGGTGGCGGAGAATTCGACGTCGAGCGCGAAGCCGCCGCTGCAGACGGACTCGACGTCCCTGTTGTAGCCGAGCACGATCAACCCGCCGGTCTGCCCGCGCAGGATCCGCTCGAGGCCGTCGCGCAACGGTGTGCCCGGGGCCACAGCGGCCAGGGCTTCGCGACGGCGTTCGTCCAGACTCCTATCCACCTGACCCCCGTGTCGATCGGTCACGCTCAGCTTAGCCGCGCTTAAGTGACGTGTGTGAGTGCGTCCCAGACGTTCTCCGCCTGGACGACCTCGAACCCCGGCGCGAACGCCACAGGTCCCACGGGCACCAGAGCACGCTGCCCGTTACGCCGGCGAGTGCCGTCCTCCAGGGATCCGGCGGGCACGAGCGCGCGTTTGAAGCCCAGCCGGGCGGCCTCGGTCAACCTCCTCCGTACGTCCTTGACCGGGCGCAGCTCGCCGGCCAGCCCCACTTCGCCCAAGGCGACCAGCCCCGGAGGCAGCGGCTTGTCGCCGGCGGCGCTGGCCACCGCGAGCATGACCGACAGATCCACGGCCGGGTCGGCCAGCTTGATGCCGCCCACGGTCGCGGTGAACACGTCGCAGCCGCCGAGCCGGGCGTTGAGCCGGCGCTCCAGGACCGCCAGGATCATCTGCACGCGGTAGGTGTCGAGGCCGGACGAGGTGCGCCGGGGCTGCTGTGCCTCGGTGCGGGCGACCAGGGCCTGGACCTCGGCGGGCAGCGGGCGGGTGCCCTCGACCGTGACCGTCACGCAGGTGCCGGGCACGGGCTCGCTGCGCCGGGAGACGAACAGGCCGCTCGGGTCGGTGATGCCTTCGATGCCGCGCTCGTGCAGGTCGAAGCAGCCGACCTCGTCGGTGGGGCCGAACCGGTTTTTGATCGCGCGCACCATGCGGAGTCTGGAGTGGCGGTCGCCCTCGAAGTTGAGCACGACGTCGACCAGGTGCTCGAGCGTGCGGGGGCCGGCGATCGAGCCTTCCTTGGTGACGTGGCCGACGAGCACCGTGGCCATGTTGCGCTCCTTGGCCAGGCGTACGAGATTGGCGGCCACCTCGCGCAC
This sequence comes from Nonomuraea turkmeniaca, assembly GCF_005889735.1. Taxonomy (GTDB): domain Bacteria; phylum Actinomycetota; class Actinomycetes; order Streptosporangiales; family Streptosporangiaceae; genus Nonomuraea; species Nonomuraea turkmeniaca. Next base: position 25,084 of record NZ_VCKY01000139.1, on the reverse strand, counting down.
CTGCGTCACCCCGCCGGGCACGCCGGTGACCTGCGCGGAGCCGACCGTCTGCACCGAGTCGACGACGAGGAGCGTGGGCTGGACCTTGTCCACGTGCGTGACCAGGGCCGACAGCTCGGTCTCCGCGGCGAGGTAGAGGTTGGGCTCGATGGCGGCGATGCGGTCGGCCCGCAGCCGCACCTGGGCGGCCGACTCCTCGCCCGTCACGTAGAGCACGGTCTCGCGCTGGGCGATGCGGGCGGCGGCCTGCAGCAGGAGCGTGGACTTGCCGATGCCGGGCTCGCCCGCCAGCAGCACGACCGCGCCGGCCACCAGCCCGCCGCCGAGCACCCGGTCAAGCTCGCCCACGCCGGTCGTGCGCGCGGCCGCGACCTCGGCCTTGACCTGGCCGATCGGGACGGCGGGCGCGCTGGTGGCGCCGCCTTGGACGACGGTGACGCCGGTCCGGGCGCCCTCCTCGTCGACCGTGCCCCACGCCTGGCACTCGCCGCACCGCCCCACCCATTTGGTGGTACGCCAACCGCATTCGGCGCAGCGGTATCCGGGCTTCTGGGCTGACTTGACCATGCCGAGCAGGGTAGCGGCATAGGCCGACAATCTTGGCTAGACGAGGCCCAGGTCGGACTCCAGGAGGCGCTTGGGCTTGGCGCCGACCACACGCTTCACCGGTTCGCCGTTCTCGAAAAGGATCAGCGTGGGGATGCCCATCACGCCGTACTTGGCCATGATCTCCGGGTTCTCGTCGGTGTTGAGCTTGCCGATCGTCAGGCCGCGCTCGGCCTCGATCTGCTCGAGCACGGGTGCCACCATCCGGCAGGGCCCGCACCACTCGGCCCAGAAGTCCACCAGCACCGGCTGGTCGCTCTTGAGCACCTGCTCCTCGAAGTTCTCCGTGGTCAACGTGATCATTCTCTATCCCCTGACAAAGCAACCTGGGCACGATTGGGCGAGTTGGGCGGCCACCTCGGCGCGGCGGGTGAGCAGGAGGCGGATCTCCTCGTCGATCTCGGCCAGCTTGCGCTGGTAGACCTCGACGGACTCGGCGCACGAGCCGCCCGTGCTGTGACCGCTGCGCATACAGTCCACGAACGGCCGGGTGTCCTCCAGAGTGAAGCCGACGGCGAGCAGCGCCCGGATCTCGGTGACCAGCTTGACGTCGTCCTCGGTGTACTGCCGGTAGCCGTTGGATCCGCGCCGGGCCCTGAGCAGCCCGTGCTGTTCGTAGTACCGGAGCGAGCGGGTGCTCACTCCAGTGCGTTCCGCCAGCTCTCCGATGCGCATACCCCCAAAGGTAAACGTTGACACTGACGTCAAGGTCAAGCCCCGGGGGAGGCTCAGTAGTAGCGCCAGCGCAACACGTTCGGATAGGGCAGTTCCAGGCCGGATGTCTCGGCGATGGCCCGCTCGGCCACCTCGGGCGCGAACTCGATGCGCAGCACCGCCTCCAGGTCCGCCCGCCGCTCGAAGGCCATGCGCAGATCCAGCGGCTGACGCTGCCACCCGTGGCGGTCCCAGAACGCCTCGACCTCGCGCGCCGAGTACGCCGGCACCGTACGCGAGAACCACCGCCCGAACGACCCCCGCGTCGCGTCCAGGTCGACGACGAAGGCCGCACCGCCGCGGCGGACCACCCTGGACAGCTCCCGCAGTCCCGGCTCGCAGCCGGGGCCGAAGAAGTAAGCCCAGCGCGCCATCGCCACGTCCACGCTCGCGTCCGGCAGTGGCAGGTCCTGCGCCGCGGCGGCGTGCACGGCCACGTTGGCCAGCGCTGCGCAGCGGCGGCGGGCCAGCATGGCCAGGTCGCCGTGCGGCTCCACGCCGATCACGCTCGCGGCGGACACGGCCAGCACGGGCAGGTGGTAGCCGGTGCCGCAGCCGATGTCGAGCACAGTGGCGTCGTCCCAGGGGCGAAGGGCGCGCATCGCCGCGTCGGCCGCGCCCTCGGGATCGACGGCGCGGTTCTCCAACTCGTAGACCTGGGGTGCGTTCCAGATGTTCGGGCTCGGGATGGCGCCTTTGGCTATCCGTGGCATGACCCAAAGGTAGAGGCACGGCGCCCTGTGGTGAGCCGCTGGACGCGGCTCACCACAGGGGGCTAGCGCGCCAGATCCGGTTCTCCGGCTTAGGCTGGCAGCGTGGCTGATGTCATACGCGTGCCCAATGCGAAGATCGCATTGTCCACTGCTTCGGTATATCCGGAACGCACTCCCGACGCGTTCGAGCTGGCCGCCCGCCTGGGCTACGACGGCGTGGAGATCATGGTCGGCGCCGACCCGGTGAGTCAGGACATCGATGTGATCGAGCGGCTCTCCGAGCACTATCAAGTTCCTGTCCTGGCCATTCACGCGCCCTGCCTGCTGGTCACCCAGCGGGTGTGGGGGCGTGACCCCTGGGCCAAGCTGGTCAAGGCACAGAAGGCGGCCGAGCGCCTGGGTGCGTCGACGGTCGTGGTGCACCCGCCGTTTCGCTGGCAGCGCGACTACGCGCGCGACTTCGAGGCGGGGCTGGCCAGGATGCGCGACGAGACGGACGTCACGTTCGCGGTCGAGAACATGTTCCCGCTGCGGGCCAGGGGCAACGACGTCGTGCCCTACTCGCCGAGCTGGGACCCGGTCGACTTCGACTTCCCCCAGGTCACCCTGGACCTGTCGCACACCGCCGTGTCCGGCTCGGACGCCATGGAGATGGCCGCCAAGCTCGGCGACCGGCTCGCCCACCTGCACCTGGCCGACGGCATCGGGGTGACGAACAAGGACGAGCACCTCGTGCCGGGCAGGGGCAACCAGCCGTGCGCCCAGATGCTGGAGCGCCTGGCCAACACCGGCTACTCCGGCCTGGTCGTGCTCGAGATCAACACGCGTAGGGCGGCCAGCCGTACCGAGCGGATCGACGACCTGGCGGAGGCGCTGGCGTTCGCGCGGCTGCACCTGGCGGCTTCCACATGAACATCGGGCCGATGAGGGATCTTGGCAGGGTGTTCGATCGTGTGGCGGACGCCTACGACGCGGGCAGGCCCAGCTATCCGGACGAGATGTATCGCGCGGTGAGCGAGCTGACCGGCGTCGACCTCGACGGCGCCACGACGGTGGACGTGGGGGCGGGCACGGGCATTCTGACGCGGGCGCTCAGGGCGCGGGGCTCCCACGTCATCGCGATCGATCCGGGCGCGGAGATGCTGGCCAGGCTCATGTCCAGGTCGCAGAACGGCACGCCGGCGGTGGTGGCGGTGCAGGGCGACGGCAATGCGTTGCCGCTGACGGACGGGGTGGCCGACCTGGTGGCGTACGGCCAGTCGTGGCACTGGCTGGACCCGGTGGTCTCGATCGCGGAGGCCAGGCGGGTGCTGCGGCCGCGGGGCGCGATCGTGGGCTGCTGGAACCTCCATCACGCGGCCCAGGCCGACTGGCTGGCAGCCTACGAAGCCCGCCTGGCCGAGGAGGTCCCCGCCTACTGGGGGCCGGCGGTCGAGCAGTGGTCGGTGCCGCCCATCGCCTCGGCGTTCGAGGTGGTCGAGGAGCGCTGGATCCCGTGGACGCGGCTGGTCGGCATCGAGGACTTCCTGCTCGGCCTGCGCTCGCACTCGTACATGGCGGCGCTGTCGGCGGAGGCGGCCGACGCGCTGGTCGAGCGGCAGCGGGCGGCGCTGCGCGAGGATTTCCCCGAGGGAGTGCTGTCGGTGCCGATGCGGGTCTACCTGGCGGTGGGCCGGTGAGGCGACCGAGCCCGCCGAACGGAGTGAGGCCATGAACAGGCGAGGGAGTGCCGTCGTCTGGAGGAGCGGCGGGAGCGTAGCGACCAGAGCGGGGGAAGACGGCGGCGTCGGGCGACCGAGCCCGCCGAACGGAGTGAGGCAATGAACACCGTAAAGAGGCGTCCTGGGCGTCGGCCGGGGTCGGTCGACACACGTGGTGAGATCCTGGCGGCGGCCAGGAGGGTGTTCGCCGAGAAGGGGTTCGACAAGGCCACGGTGCGCGGCATCGCCAGGGAGGCCAAGGTCGATCCCGCCCTCGTGCACCACTATTTCGAGACCAAGGAGGGCATGTTCGCGGCGGCCATGCAGCTGCCGGTCAGCCCCGAGACGGTCATCCCGCTGCTGCTGGAGGGCCCGCGCGAGGAGATCGGCGAGCGGCTCGTACGCCTGCTCCTCCGCGTCACCGCCTCCCCGGAGACACGTGAGCCGATGGTGGCGCTGATCCGCTCGGCCATGACCAACGAGCAGGCGGCGGCGATGATGCGGGAGTTCATCACCAACGCCCTGCTCTACCAGGTGGCCGACCGGCTCGGGGTGCCGCACCTGCGCATCGAGGCCGCGTTCGGCCAGATGTTCGGCGTGATACTGGGCCGCTACGTGCTCAAACTTGAGCCGCTGGCGAGCGCCGATCCCGAAGAGCTGGTGGAGTTGCTGGCGCCCACCATCCAGAGGTACTTCGCTGGCTAGAGGATTGTTCTAAACACGGCGATGACCTTAGGGTATGTAGCGTACCCACAAGATGTTACCCACGGGTAGGATCCGGGTAGCGGTCCGTGGAACGGGTGACCGTACGCTGGCAGCCAACGTCGTCTGTGGGAGGAACCCGTGCTCTGGGTAGCCATCATCGGACTCGTCATGACCGTCCTGGCGGTGGCCGTCGCCGGCCGCAGGGCGTTGTTCCTCTTCAAGCTGGCGACCGTGGGCCCGCCCGCGCCCGAGCGGATCGAGTACGCCAAGACGCACGCGGCCGACGAGGCCAAGGCGCAGCTGGTTGAGGTGTTCGGGCAGAAGAAGCTGCTCAAGTGGACGCCGTCGGGCGTCGCGCACTTCTTCGTCATGTGGGCGTTCTTCATCCTGCTGACCGTCTACATCGAGGCTTACGGCTCGATCATCCAGGGCGCGATCACCGGCCGGCCGAACTTCCACATCCCGCTCATCGGGACGTGGGGCGTGCTGGGCTTCCTGCAGGACTTCATCGCGGTGGCCTGCCTGGCCGGCCTGGCGGTCTTCGCGGGCATCCGGATCAAGAACGAGCCCAAGAAGCTCGGCCGCAGCTCGCGCTTCTCCGGGTCCCATCTCGGCGGCGCGTGGCTCGTGCTGTTCATGATCTTCAACATCATCTGGACGCTCTTCCTGGCCCGGGGCGCGGCGGCGGCCAACGGGAACCTCCCGTACTCGTCGGGCGCGTTCGTCTCCCTGGCGCTCGGCGACGCGCTGCCGCAGAGCGCGTTGCTCGAGGAGATCGCGCTGCTCCTGCACATCGGCTTCATGCTGGTGTTCCTGGTGATCGTGGTGAACTCCAAGCACCTGCACATCTTCACCGCGCCGCTGAACGTGCTGTTCTCACGCCGTCCCGACGGCCTGGGCGGCGCGGTGGAGATGCGGGTGGACGGCAAGCCGGTGGACTTCGAGGACGAGGACCTCGACCCGGAGCGGCTGGGCCGCGGCAAGATCGGCGACACCACGTGGAAGGGTTTCCTGGACTTCTACTCCTGTACGGAGTGCGGCCGCTGCCAGTCGCAGTGCCCGGCGTGGAACACCGACAAGCCGCTCTCGCCGAAGATGCTCATCCTCGACCAGCGTGACCACGCCTTCAAGGTGGCTCCATACCTGATGGCCGCGAGCACCGAGCACGCCGACAAGGACGTGCTGGCGCTGCTGGAGAAGCCGCTGGTCGGCGAGGAAGGCGTGATCCACCCGGACGTGTTGTGGTCGTGCACCAACTGCGGCGCGTGCGTCGAGCAGTGCCCGGTGGACATCGAGCACATCGACCACATCCTCGACATGCGCCGCTACCAGGTGATGGTCGAGTCGTCGTTCCCGTCCGAGGCGGGGGTGATGGTCAAGAACCTGGAGAACAAGGGCAACCCGTGGGGTATGTCCGAGATGAAGCGGGCCGACTGGATCGAGGAGCTCGATTTCGAGGTCGAGGTCGTCGACGAGAAGATGCCCGAGGACGCCGAATACCTGTTCTGGGTGGGCTGCGCGGGCGCGCTCGAAGACCGGGCCAAGAAGACCACCAAGGCCGTGGCTGAGCTGCTGCACATCGCTGGCGTGAAGTTCGCGGTGCTCGGGCCGATGGAGGCGTGCACCGGCGACCCGGCCCGCCGCCTGGGCATGGAGTACCTGTTCAACATGCTCGCCCAGCAGAACATCGAGACGCTGAACGAGGCCGGCGTCAAGAAGATCGTGGCCACCTGCCCGCACTGCTTCAACACCCTGGCGAACGAGTACCCGCAGCTCGGCGGCACCTACGAGGTCGTGCACCACACGCAGCTGCTGTCGAAGCTCGTGGACGAGGGTCTGCTCACCCCGATCACGCCGATCGAGGAGAAGATCACCTACCACGACCCGTGCTTCCTCGGCCGCCACAACAAGGTGTACTCCCAGCCTCGCGACATCATGTCCAAGGTGCCCGGCGTCACGACGCAGGAGATGCACCGGCACAAGGACCGCGGCTTCTGCTGCGGCGCCGGCGGCGCGCGCATGTGGATGGAGGAGCGCATCGGCAAGCGCATCAACACCGAGCGCGTGGACGAGGCGCTGACCACGAACCCGGACACCGTCTCCACTGCCTGCCCGTTCTGCATGGTGATGCTCGGTGACGCGATCAACGAGAAGAAGAACAACGGCGAGGCCAAGGAATCGCTGGAAGTCGTGGACGTCGCCCAGCTCTTGATCAAATCGGTCAAGGGCGCTTCCTGACCGTGAAATGTCGGACTCCTCCACACGTGCGGTGGAGGAGTTTCGCATGTCAGCGGGTGTGGTTACAGGAAATCAACCATCCACATAACGGGAAAATCACGGTAACCTCAACGTCGCATGGCTCTATTCGACGGGGAGGGGGCTCGTGATGGGCGTCGTCGTCACCGACGCCGAGGTCACCCTGGCTGACGTGCTCTCTCTGCGACTGGCCATCGACGAACCACTACAAGACGGCACAGATCTCGTCCTCAGGAACCGCACCACGGGGGTGGAGCGTGACGTGCGGCTCGGCAGGCCGGGCACGCGGTCGCGTGAGGCCACACTGGCGGTCTCGCTGGCGCCGCTGGATCTCAGTGCCGGGCGCTGGGACGCGTACCTGCGGGGGGCGGACGGCAGGCGCAGCAGGCTGCGCAGCGTCGATCCCGGCTTCTCGCTCGACCACCTGGACGCGTACGCGCTGTGCAAGCGCACCCTGGCCTACCGCTCCTACCGCACCCGCAACGGCTTCCTGGCGCTGAAGATCTCCGACGCGGAGCCTGCCGCCGAGGTGCGCGCGATCTGGTTCAGGGAGGGCCGCTTCGAGGTGATGGGCCTGCTGGCCTACACCGGGCTCGAGGACGACGACTCCCGCCACGAGGCCACGCTGACCCTGGACCGCAGGCAGACCAGCGCGCGGGTGTCGGCGACGGCCTTCGTCCAGGGCGTACGCTTCCACGCCGCCTTCTCCCTCGTGGACGTGGTCGCCGCCGATCCCGACTCCGGCACCTGGGAGCCCGCGCTGCAGGTCGAAGGCGTGCCCACGCCGCTGAGGCTGGGCGCCTGGCTCGACGACGTGGACGGCAAGCGCCGCCGGCTGCACTATCCCTCGGCCAAGGTGGACGGCGTGCCGATCAGGCCCTGCTACACCGCAGACGACGAGCTCCGCATCGAGGTGGGCGGATGAAGGTCAGCCTGGTCCTCCCCTCCGCGTACAGCATGCGCGGTGACGTGCGGGCCACGCTCAACCTCGCCTCCGCCCTGGCGCGGCGGCACGAGGTCGAGGTGATCAGCGTACGGCGGCAGAAGGAGAAGCCGTTCTTCCCCGTCGGCTCCAACGTGACCATGCGCAGCGTGGTCGACGTCCGGCCGGGGGTCAGGCACCTGCTGCCGCGCGGGCAGGTGCGTACCGAGGTGGCGTTGTGGCGGGTGTTGCGCGGGCTCAAGTGCGACGTGCTGATCACCACCCGGCCGGCGCTCGGCGTCCAGGCCGCCAGGCACGCGCCCCGCGAGGTGCTGCGCATCGCCAGGGAGTGGGCGCGACCGGCTGTGCCCGCGCCCGTGAAACGCCTCTATCCGCGCCTGAACGCCGTCGTGACGGCCACGGAGTCGGCCCAGGAGGAGTGGACCAGGCTCCTGGAGGGCGGGCCCGCCGTGCACTCCGTACAGGACGCGCTGCCGGCCGGTCCGTGGGCGCGCTCGCGCATGGACAACAGGATCGTGGCCGCCGGCGGCCGTTGGGTGCCGGCGAAGGCGTACGACCGGCTGATCAAGGCGTTCGCCATCGTGGCCGACAAGCGGCCCGACTGGCGGCTGCGGTTGTACGGCGGCGGCCCGGAGGAGCGGCGGCTGCGTACGCTGGTGCGCGAGCTGGACCTGCACAATCACGTCTACTTCATGGGCACCACGCCGGACCTCGCGGGCGAGTTCGCCAAGGCGTCGATCGTGGCCAACACCTCACGCGGTGAGGATCAGTCCATGACGGTGCTCGAGGCCATGGGGTGCGGCGTGCCGGTGGTGGCGTTCGAGGGGGCCAGGGGGCCGACGGAGTTCGTGGCCACGGGCTACAACGGGGTGCTGGTGCCCGAGCCCGACATGCCCGAGTCCGGCACCATGTCCGAGGCCGATCTGCAACTGTTCGCCGCGGCGCTGCTCGCGCTGATCGACGACGAGCGCAGGCGGCGCTCGCTCGCGGCAGGGGCGCTGGACACCGCGCTGCGCCACTCGGCCGACGAAGTGGCCGAGCAGTGGGAGAAGCTGATCACGGAACTCCGCTGACCCATACCGGTTCCGGGTACCGTAGAAGCATGCATGGGTATAGCGGAGACAAGCAGGCATATCTGACGCGGCTCAGGCGAATCGAGGGTCAGATAAGGGGCCTGCAGCGAATGGTCGATGACGACGCGTACTGCATCGACGTCCTCACCCAGGTCTCTGCGGCCACGCGGGCGCTGCAGGCGGTGGCGCTGGGACTGCTCGAGGAGCACATCTCGCACTGCGTGGCTGACGCGATCAACAGTGGCGGTCCCGAGGCCGACGCGAAGGTGAAGGAGGCCTCCGCGGCGATCGCGCGCCTCGTCCGTTCCTGAGTCTCCGCCGGATGCGAGGATGCCTCATTAATGCGGAGGAGACCGATCGGTGCAAGTGACTAGTTATGCGAAACCCCGGGAACTAGGTCCCCGGGGCTAGTAATCGAGATGGTCCTTCAGCGGCTCGCCGAAGTCCGCAATCCGAGCGCGTCGTCGAGTTCGTCCAAGGTCAACCGCCGCTCGCTGACAGCCACGGCCGTGAGCACCTCGGCGTAGAGCGCAATCTCGTCCAACGCGACACGGTCGTGGACCCGAGAGTCCAGGTCGTCGTGCCCCACCGCGTCGTCCTTTCCTTCCGCAGCCCACACCCTCTACGAGGTTACGGCGCGGGCCCCTTCCGGCGACATGGCCCATCGGAGTCATTCCTTTCCGCGCGGCGGGCCCCCGGTGGGATCATTTCCCGAATCAGAGATCACAATTCAGCGTATTTACTGTTACCTGGAGTGTTAGAACGATATAGGCGTGGTTAGAGTGAAATATCGGGAAAAGTGCTTTAGAAGTGGCCTGTGTCATGTTCGTGGTGATCGTCGCGTTCATGGACAAGCTTCTGTACGAGTGCCGACTGCCCGGCCAGCCCGCGCTCCGGCACCTTGGCCCCCGTGAGCCTGCCCCACGCCAGCCCCGTCGCGTACGCGGCCCCGAGCACCGCCGCCGCACTCCCCCGATCCGGCGGCGCCACCTCCAGCACCGGCGCGGGCGCGATCGAGACCCCGCCGGGCCGCCCCTGCACCGGAAACCCGTCCGGCGCGGTCGTCTCCCCCGCGGAGGTCCCCGTGAGTCCCGCCCGCTCCAGGGCCTCGTATGCCATCCTGAGCCGGTGATCCAGCCGCGGGGGCAGCAACCCCCTGGAGTCCGACAGGTCGGCCAGGAACGCCGCCGTGGCCCGCGACGGGTCCGGCATGAAGGCCAGCGCCTCGGCCAGGTCGTACACGGAGTGGGAGAAGTGCGCCTCAGGATCGGTCTCCACCAGCAACGCCCGGCCCAGCCGCGCGGGGCAGCGGCTCAGCCACGCCCGGCGCACCGCCTCGTCGCCGGGCAGCGCATGTCCATGGTCGCGCTCGTACGGAGCTCCGCTGGTCACGCCGGCTATCGCTCTCCGCCCCAGGCTCGCCGCCTCGTCGTCGAGCCCCGGCCGGCGCAGCATGGGCTCGACCATGGTGAGCAGCGCGAGCGCCCGCGGCCTGAACCGGGTGTCGCACATGAGGATCTGCGCCGTGTCCGCCATGACGGCCGCGAGCCTGAGCGTCTCGCGCGAGCGGCCGGCCCGCGCCCGCTCCGCCACCAGCGTGACGAGGTCGAGCAGGGGCGGGGCGGGCAACCAGCGCACCCACTCGTCGCCGGGCAGCGAGCGGCGCAGGTATTCGCCGAACACGGTGATCAGCCGCTCGTTGCCGTCGAAGGCGGGCGCGTACGCGCACCACATGATCGTGCCCCAGACCGCCGCGACCGTGCTCGGCACGTCGGAGGCGAAGATCTCCCCGAACGCCGTCAGCGGGTAGTCCAGCTCCGACTTGCGCCCGCTCGCCCGCACCAGCACCCTGAGCCGCTCCGTCAGGTCCGCCGACACGTCGGGACCGATGAACGCCTGCGTCGAGCCGGGCTCGGCGTGGAAGTCGGGGCCCTTCGGGATGATGGCGTCCGGCAGCACGGCGGCGGCGTGCTGGACCTGGCGGGCCCGCACGTTCCGCGGCGGCGGGGCCAGGTGCCAGCGGCCGTCGGCGGGGTCGTACAGGTGCCAGCGCGCGTGCGCGCCGAGGAGCCACCGGTCGCCATCTGGGGTCACAAGAATTCTGGCGGCGAGGACGTGGGCACGATCGGACACGGAAAGCCCTTGCCAACGCGGGTCCGCGACCATCGCACGGACCTCCGCCTCCGCGGCGGTGAACGCATCCCAGGGTGGCACGGGCGTCATGGTACTGGGAGCTCTCGGATCATCCATCGGCATTTCACGGCAGAATGTCCGCTATGAGGGCGAAGGTAGCAGGGACGTTGGCGGTCGCGAGCGTGCTCGCCGGTTGCGGCACGGCTACGTCGGTGACGCCAACGCCCAGCGGTCCCGGCCTGGTCACCCTGGACAAGGTCACGCCGCCCGCGCCGGGCGGGGAGGTGGGCCAGGCCTCGACGGAGTTCGCGAACGCGGACGAGCTGTCCTTGTGGACGAAGCTGAGCGAGACCGAGAAGGACGTCGACAGGATCGCCAAGTGGGACGTGAACAAGACCGTGAAGGGCTCGATGTATCTGGAGCCCAAGACCTCGGCCTGGTTCGACGGCTTCCGCGGCCCGTTCGTGTACCAGGATCTCGCCGGCGACATCGCCATGCACGCGCGGGTCAAGGTCGAGGGCAAGAGCGGAGGCCAGCCCAAGCGGAAGTTCTCGCTCGGCGGTCTGATGGCCCGCCAGCCGGGCTCGTACGAGACGCCCAACTGGGTGTCGATCACCATCGGCACCGGTGAGAAGAGCGGGCAGGTCGAGGTGAAGTACACCAAGGACGGCAGCTCCAAGCCGAAGGAGATGCCGGTCAAGAACGGCTGGGTGGACCTCGTCCTGGCCAGGGTCGGCCGGGTCTTCGTCGCCCTGTACAGGGAGGACGGAGGCAAGTGGAAGGTGGGCAACCGCTGGCCCTCCACGCTTCCCGACGCGCTGCAATGGGGCGTCACCGCCTATACCGATTGGGACAGCTACAACACTCTCAAGAAGGACGCCACGAAGGCGAATGCCAAGCAGGTCAAGGGCCAGCCCGACCTGAAACTGACCGTCGACTTCGTCCGGTTCCTGCGGCCGGACCTGCCGGAGTACGCCGACCCGCTCAACAGCGCGTCGGTGTCGGACGAGGTCCTGATCAAAGCGATGACGCCTGCCGGTGCCTGAGCGCCTTGGCCATGTAGTTGTCCGGCGTACGGGCGAAGGACGCCCGGTCGTCGTCGGTGAGCTCGCGCACGATCTTCCCGGGCACTCCGGCGACCAGCACGCCGGACGGGATCTTCTTGCCGGGGCCGACGAGCGCTCCGGCGGCCACCAGGGTGCCCGCACCGACGCGGGCGCCGCCCAGCACGATCGCTCCGATGCCGATCAACGCGCCGGACTCCACATGAGCCCCGTGGACCATGGCCTTGTGGCCCAGGCTGACCCGGTCCTCCAGGATGGCCGGCTCGCCGGGGTCGGAGTGCAGGCAACACAGATCCTGTACGTTGCACTCTTCGCCGATCTCGATCCGCTCGTCGTCACCGCGGAGAACGGAGCCGTACCAGATGCTGGACGCTCGGCCGACGCGGACCCTGCCGACCACGGTCACACCGGGCGCTATGTACGCCTCGGGGTGTATGTCCGGGACTGCTCCGTTGTCCAACGCTGCTATGTACATCCGTCACATCGTAATTCCTGGTCTGGCTATGGCGTTCCGGTTGCGGACGTGGGCAGATGGCAGGAAAGTCGTTTCCTGACGTCTCGTCGTCAGACCCTCACAACCCGCAATATCCCCCCGCCTCACGCAAACCACCTTTAGGTACCCCCATGATGAACCAGCACGAGAGCATTCCCGATCTGATGCAAGAGGACACCTTCGAGGTCGTGATGCGCGGCTACAACCGCCGCCAGGTCCACGACTACATGCTCCGAACCCGTAACCAGATACGGGATCTGGAAGAGCGGCTGGCACGGGCGATCGACCAGGCCGAGCAGGGCCGCATCGAGCTGGCCGAGGCCAGGCGGCGCATGGTCGAGGCGCCGCAGAGCTACGAGGACCTCAGCCCGAGGCTCGCCCAGATTCTCAAGCTCGGCGAAGAGGAGGCCGCCGCCAAGCGGTCGGACGCCGAGTCCGAGGCCGCCAGTGTGCGTGACGCGGCCAAGTCGGAGGCCGACCGGCTGTTGTCGACGTCCCGTGAGACCGCCGACAAGATCCTCACCTCGGCGCAGGCCGAGGCGGAGCGCCGCGTGCACGAGGCGACGCAGGCGGCGGAAGGCATGTTGGCCCAGGCCGGTGCGGACGCGGAGGAGCACCTCACCGCCGCCCGCACCGAGGCCGATGAGGCGCTGCGCGAGGCGCGGGCCGAGGCGGAGCGGGTGCTGGCCGCCGCCCAGGCCGAGTCCGAGCAGCTGACGAAGTCGGCCGGCGCGCAGGCCGAGCAACTGCTCACGGGCGCGCGGGATGAGGCCGAGTCGATGCTGGCCGAGGCGCGGCAGCGCACCTCGACGCTGGACGAGCAGGCGGGCCGGCGGGTCGAATACCTGACCAATACCCACACCGAGGTCGTGCGGCGGCTGACGGAGATCAGCTCGGTGCTGGGCGATCTCATGCGGAGTGAGTCGGCCGCGGGGACGCTGGTGCCCGAGCACGTCCTTCCGCCCTCGCCCCAGGGGCATGCCCTTCCCCCAGGGCAGGAGGACGTGCGGGTCATCGTGGAGGAGGACGAGGAGGAGCGTCCTCAGCCGGCTCCGGCCGTCTCGGACGACACGGACGTGACCATCGTCCGCCTGTCGGAGGTCCCGAAGTAGGCGGGTCGGGTGCGGGCGTCAGGCGATCGCGGTCAGGTACGCCTGGCCGCGTGGAGACAGGCGGTAGCCGGTCTCCAGGCTGATGGTCAGGCCGAGGGCCTTGAGCTTGCGGACGTTGAGCTTGAAGCGGGCCGGGTCCTGCCCCACCTCCGGCGCGAGGTCCCCGGCCCGCACCCCGGGCCGTTCGGCGATGAGCCGCAGCGTGCGGACCGCCCACGGCCCCATCCGGGCCAGGAGTGCGGTGAGGGCGGCCACGTCCGAGGGCGTCAGCTCGTCGGCCGCCGCCAGCACGTCACGCGGGTCGGGCGTGTCCGCCAGCCGCAGCTCCAGCCGGTGGATCGGGCCGGGGCCCCGCCCGGACAGGTCGGCCATGAGCGCGGCACGGTCGGGGTAGCCTGCCGCCCGCGCCTCCTCGTCGGTGCAGTCCTCGACGATCGACACCGAGGTGACCTCGGCCAGCAGCCCATATCCCATGCGATAGCGCCCGCCCGCCGTGACCTGGGCGCGCTTCCAGCGCCTGAAGGCCAGCGTGATCGTCCCGTCCCGCACGCCTTCGCGCAACCGCCGCTCGAACAGCATGTTTATGACTGTACGGAGCGGAAGCCCCCGCCCCCGATAGGGTCGGAGGCTTCCGCGTTCGTGGCCCCTCCTGGGTGGTGGCCCGGTGCCGGGGCCGCCGAGACGCTGGACCCGGCACCGGGCTGCTCGAGTGCGCCCGCCGCGGAACGCTCCACGGCGGACGTCATGGGGGCGCTGGGCCGGTCCGCCACCGGTGCGGCTCGCCGGCCCGTCGTTCCTGCTCCCGGAGCCGGTCACGCAGGCCGTCCGGGTCGTCCGCGTCGACGGTCATCGCACATCCAGCGTCGCGCTGCGCCGCGCTCAGCGGATGGTGTCTCGTGGCCCACCAGCGGCCCGCGTCGCTCCGCCAGATGGTCCACTGGGGGTACTCCCGGGCGATCTCGGCGAGATGCCGATCAAAGGACATCGCTGTCCACCTTCCCGGGCCCCAGGCGAGGTTGCCATCTCCCTAAAAGATGAACGACCTCTCTAGAGATATCAATGATCGGTGTGGACAGGTCAACCTATCGCTTGACAGATCGGCTTGATTCAGGCGTCGAAGTCGTACTGGAGTACGTAAGCCGCCGAGTCCAGCACCATCTCGTTGACCTCGACGGGCAGGCCGCCGGAGGTGTACGCGGTCCGTGCGATGACGATCACGGGTGTGCCGCCCGGCAGGTCCAGCAGCGCGCTCTCGCGCGGTTGCGGCATGCGGGCCCGTACCTCCTCGGTGAAGTGGGCCGGGGGGACGCCCAGATCGCTCAGCCTGGCGTAGACGCCGCCCGGGCCGGTGTCGGGAAGGGTGATCGCGCTGCCTTCGACCAGGCGCGCGGGAAAGTAGGAGGTGGCCAACTGCACCGGCCTGGTGTCGACCGAGTAGCGGCGTCGCCGCACCCATACCTCGCGGCTCTCCAGAATGCTCGCCACCTCCTCTGTGGCGCGCTCCAGCGCCACCTCGACGTGATCCACGGTGAACGGGCGGCCTCGGGTGTCGGCGTCCCAGATGGCCTGGCCCTGACCCCACTGCTCGCGTGACAGGCGGCGTGAGCCGTGCCTGCGGATCGGTTTGAACAGCCGCACGTAAACCCCCGAACCTCGTCTGGGCACCGCCAGCCCTTCATTGATGAGTACGGCAAGCGCCTGCCTGGCGGTGGCTCGTGCGATTGCGTATTCGGCCATCAGAGCGTTCTCGCCCGGTAGTCGGTCCCCATCGCGCAACTCGCCGGCCAGGATCCGGGCGCGGAGACCGTCGGCGATGCGGCGATAGATAGGGGGCTCGTGGGGTACCGGGGATTCAGACAACTTTGATCACCCTCTGTCACCAACCAGGTAGTGGCGTCTCCAGAGAACTTGCCCCGTCTTGTCCACGATCGCACAGATACAGAGGTTGGTCCCGGGCTTCTTTTGAGCGGATCGTGCCTGTGTGGTGAATTCCGCTGCGTTTTAGCGGGCCGTTATCGTGGAACGGTCCCAGCCGGTATTCGAACGGCCCACCAGCGGCGAGTAACCAGCGCGAAGATCACCGCGCCTGCCGTGTTGAGGAGGACGTCGTCGACGGACGAGAAACGGCCCAGTTGGAGCACGTACTGGAGGAGCTCGACCAGGACCGAAAAAGCCGCGGAGAGGGCCGCAACCCGGCCGATCGAGGCCATTGCGCCGGTGCGTACCGGCAGCAGCGCACCCAGCGAAGCGAACACCAGCAGATTGCCTCCGACCTGCACCAACACGGTCTGCCACGACGCGGCGGCGACGTCGGCGAGGTCCTCGAACGGGACGAGGCCGACTCCGTTCGCCCCGTTCGACGGCGTGAGGATCATCCAAATCCACGGCGCGGTGCCGACCACGATCCCGATGTCGGCGAGAGACGTGCGCAGAGGCGCAGGGTGGCCGGCGCGAGCGCGGTGGCGGGAGAGAAGCAAGATTGCTAGCAAGGCTAAGGGGAGTGCAAACGTACCAGCAATAATGACGTTTCCCCACAATTCCCACGTCTGCGCCATCCGACCATGATGGCCAGTGATCTAGGGGTACCGGAAGATGTCCATCTGGACAGGTCTTCTCGGCGCCTTTTCCGCCGTGGTCGAGGGAGACGATGCCAAGGAAGCCTTCTCACCGACAGCGACAGTGGAGGAGAGCGTTGTGCTGACCCATTTCATCGGCGGCGAGCCGGTGGTCGCGGGCAAGGCATTCCCGGTGCACAACCCGGTGACGGGCACGGTGATCAGGCAGGTCTGCGAGGCAGACCCGGAGATCGTCGACCGGGCCGTCCGTGCGGCCAGGGAGGCGGCGCGCGACTGGGCGGCACTGCCCGTGGCCGAGCGGGCCGGGTGGATGCGGCGCCTGGCCGAGGGTGTGGAGGACCGCTTCGACGCCCTGGTGGCGGCGGAGATCGCCGACACCGGCAAGCCGCTCGACCAGACCCGCACGCTCGACATCCCGCGCGGCATCGCCAACTTCCGCGCGTTCGCCGAGATCGCCGCACAGCGCCCAGACGACGCCTTCCACCTGTCAGGGGTGCTCAGCTACACCGTGCGCAGGCCGCTCGGGGTGGTCGCGGCGATCGTCCCGTGGAACCTGCCGTTCCTGCTGATGACGTGGAAGCTCGCCCCTGCCCTCGTCGCCGGCAACACCGTGGTGGTCAAGCCGTCCGAGCACACGCCGGGCTCCGCCGCGGTGCTCGCCGAGATCTGCGCCGCCGTGGGGCTGCCGCCCGGTGTCGTCAACATCATCTACGGGTACGGCTCCGCCGGCCGGCTCCTCGTCGAGCACCCCGGCGTGGACGCCGTGACGTTCACCGGCTCCACCGGTACGGGGTCGGCGATCATGCGGGCCGTGGCCGACCGGGTCAAGCCGGTCTCGTTCGAGCTGGGCGGCAAGAACGCCGGGCTGGTCTTCGAGGACTGCGACCTGGACCGGGCGGTCGAGGGGACCGTGAAGTCCGCCTTCACCAACGGTGGCCAGGTCTGCCTGTGCACCGAGCGGCTGTACGTCCAGCGCCCGATCTTCGAGGACTTCTGCGACCGGCTGGCGGTTCGCGCCTTGGAGGTGGCGCCGCAGCCCATGATCTCCGCGGGACACCGCGACAAAGTGCTCTCCTACTACGCCTTGGCCCGCTCGGAGGGAGCCAAGATGCTCGCAGGAGGCGGGATCCCGATATTCGGCGATCATCGCGATTCCGGATATTTCGTGGAGCCGACGGTGGTGACAGGCTTGTCGGAGTGGTCCCGCTTCAACAGGGAGGAGATCTTCGGTCCCGTGTGTCACGTCGCACCCTTCGACACTGAGGCCGAGGCGATCGACCTGGCCAACGGCAGCGAGTACGGCCTGGCCGCCACGCTCTGGACCGGCAACCTCGACCGCGCGCACCGGGTGGCGCAGCAGTTGGAGGCCGGGCTCGTCTGGGTCAACACCTGGTTCCTGCGCGACCTGCGTACCCCTTTCGGCGGCATGCGGCTGTCGGGTATCGGCAGGGAGGGTGGCATGCAGTCGCTCGACTTTTACTCTGAACCCACCACGATCACCATCAAACTGGAGCAGTCCGATGCATGACGAATGGTCCCAGGCCGTCGACGCGCGTTCCCAGGCCGCCGATCGGTTGGTCGAAGCCGCGCGATCCGGCAAGCCGTGCGCGCCGATCAGGGACCTGATCGGTACGGCGGCCGACGCGTACGCCGTACAGGAGATCAACACGCGGCGGGCGCTCGGCGAGGGACGTCGGCCGGTCGGCAGGAAGATCGGCATCACGAATCTGGAGGTGCAGCGGCAGCTCGGCATCGACCAGCCGACCTGCGGCCCGCTCTTCGCGGACATGGCCTACCTCGACGGGCTGCCCATCCCGTACGACCGGCTCCTGCAGCCGCGGGCCGAGGCCGAGGTGGCGCTGGTGCTCGGCGCGGACCTGGTGGGCGGTCCATTCACGGTGGCCGAGGTGATCAGGGCGGTGGAGTTCGCGCTGCCCGCCATCGAGATCGCCGACTCGCGGATCACCGGCTGGGACATCGGGCTGGCCGACACGGTGTCCGACGGCGCCTCCAGCGGCGTGTTCGTGCTGGGGAACACGCCGGTCTCGCTGATGGGGCTCGATCTGCGTGCCGCCGGGATGACGATGACCCGCAACGGGACGGAGGTCTCGGCCGGGTCGGGCGCCGCGTGCCTGGGCAACCCGCTCAACGCCGCCGTCTGGCTGGCCACCCGACTGGGCCGGTCCGAGCGGCCGCTGCGGGCCGGTGAGGTGGTGCTGACCGGCGCGCTGGGCCCGGTGGTGGCGGTCGAGCCCGAGGACGTGTTCGAGGCGCACATCGAAGGGCTGGGATCGGTGCGGGCGGTGTTCGGCAAGTGAGGGCCAAGGGCCTGCGGGTGCCCGGGAAGGCCACGCCGCGTGGCAGGTTCCCGCACGTCAAGCGGGCAGGCGAATTCCTGTACGTCTCGGGGACCAGCTGCCGCCGTCCCGACGACACGTTCGTGGGCGTGGAGGTCGACAAGTACGGCGCCACGAACCTGGACATCCGCGCCCAGACCAGGGCGGTCATCGAGAACATCGGCGACATACTCAAGGCCGCCGGCGGCTCGCTCGCCGACCTCGTGCAGATCACGGCGTACCTCGTGAACATGAACGACTTCAAGGGCTACAACGAGGTCTACGCGGAGTTCTTCGACGAGGAGGGGCCGACCAGGACCACGGTCGCGGTGCACCAGCTGCCGCACCCCCACCTGCTCATCGAGATGCAGGCCGTCGCCTACCATCCACAGGAGTGACCCTCCGCGACCCGGGAGTACACGCGTGATAGATCGCGACCACTGCCTCGCCCTCGACGCCGGCGACCCGCTCCGCGCGTTCCGGGACGAGTTCGTGCTCCCCGAAGGCGTCGTCTATCTCGTGGGCAACTCGCTCGGCGCGTTGCCCCGCGGCGCCGCGGAGCGGGTGCGACGCGCCGTCGAAGACGAGTGGGGCGGGCAACTGGTCGGCGGCTGGAACCACGCCGGCTGGTACGCCCAGCCGCTGACCGCGGGCGACCGGCTGGCTCCGCTGATCGGCGCGGGGCCCGGGCAGGTCGTCGTGGGCAACACGACCTCGATCGCGATCTACCAGGCGGTGGCGGCCGCCCTGCGGCTGCGGCCCGAACGCCGCGTGATCGTCTCCGACGTGCGCAACTTCCCCACCGACCACTACATGGTGCAGGGCCTGGCTGGGCTGCTCGGCGGCTACGAGATCCGCGACGTCTCGGAAGGGCGGTTCGACGACGCGGCCGTGGTGCTGCTGGCGGAGGTGGACTACCGGACCGGCGCCCGCCACGACGTGCCGGCCGTCACCGCCCAGGTGCAGGAGGCCGGGGCGCTCATGGTCTGGGACGTGTGCCACAGCGTGGGCGCCATGAAAGTGGACGTGTCGGGGGCTGACTTCGCGGTCGGATGCACGTACAAGTATCTGAACGCCGGTCCAGGCGCGCCCGCGTTCCTCTACGTCAACCCGCGCCACCACGCCACCGCGGAGAACGTGTTGTCCGGCTGGCACGGTCACGCGGAGCCGTTCGCGTTCGAGGCCGGCTACCGCCCGGCCGAGGGGATCAGGCGGTTCGCGATCGGCACCCCGCACGTGTTGTCGTTCGCGGCGCTGGAGGCGGCGCTCGACGTGTGGGAGCGGGTGCCGATGGACCAGATCCGGGCCAAGAGCATGGCGCTGACCTCGCTCTTCGTCGACCTGGTCGGGGACGCGCTGGAGCTGGTCTCGCCGGCCGACGCCGCCGCGCGGGGCAGCCAGGTGAGCCTGCGCCACCCCGACGGCTACCCGGTCATGCGGGCGCTGATCGACCGCGGCGTGCACGGGGACTTCCGTGCGCCGGACGTACTCAGGTTCGGTTTCGCGCCGCTCTACATCCGCTATACCGACGTTTACGACGCGGCCGCCACGCTGCTGGAGGTGCTGGATCGGGAGCTCTGGCGGGACGAGAAGTACGCGCGGCGACTGGCCGTCACCTGAGCGCGCTCGCCGGCTGATGATGACCCGCCCGCCACCGGTCATTCCCTGAGCGCGCTCCCCGGGCTGAGGACCACCCGCCCACCGCCGGTCATGTGCGGCGGCGGAACTCCTCCAGCTTGCCTTCGATGACGTCTCTGATCAGGTCGCGGGCCTCCATCCGGGGCACGCCCGACATCAGCAGGCTGTCGTAGTCGGTGTCCAGATGCCGGATCGACGCGATCACCGCCAGTGTGATCGCGTTCTCGTCGAGCGCCTTGGCCGCCGCCGACCGCCCCACCCTGCCACTGCCGCGCTGCCCGGCGTGCTCGGCGATCTCCCGCGCCCGCTCCGGCGGGCAGCCGGGGAACAGCTGGGCGATCTCGGCCGCCATCCGGGCCTGGAACTCGACGTCCTGCTCGGCCCTGCGCTCCCGGTCACGCTCGCGGCGGCGCAGGCGTACCTCCTCGTCGGCCAGGCACCGCTCCTCGGCCGCGTCCAGCGCCGCCTGCTCGACCAGCAGGCCGAGGCGCTGGTAGATCTTGCGCCGCCGGTTGAACTGCATCACCACGGCCGACAGGCCGCTCTCCTGCTTGGCGCGGCGGCTCAGCGCCGCGTTGCCGGCCGCCAGGAACACCAGGTGATCCATGTCCGCGCAGGTCAGGCAGTGCGGCTGGTCGTCCTCCATGATCAGGTAAGGGCCGGTGTCGCCGCAGCCCGCGCACGTCCAGTCGTTCAGCGGGGCCACCGCCACCAGATCGGGTGCCTTGCTCTGCCGCTCGGTGAGGCGGCGTACCTTGGCCTCGCCTAGCTCGGGCGAGATCCAGTGGACGCGGAACGGCTCCTGGGGGTGGCGGGCGGTGAAGCGCAGCTCGCGGCGGTCGCGGGTGCCGGCCACGTACGGCGTGTCCACGGGCTTGAGCCCCTTGGCCAGCGCCCACTCCTTCAGCAGCGCCGCCGTGGTGACCAGGCGGTCCTCGTCGACGTCCGCCAGCTCGGCCAGCGTGGACACCCGGCCCTGCCGCCAGGTGTCCACATGCCTGGAGTGCAGCCAGCGCAGGCCCGTGACCACGTCGATGAACGTCACGTACTTGCGGGCGGTCAGCGCGATCTCGGCCGCGTCGGCGACCCTGCGCGCCAGGTTCGGCTTGCTCACGGGCTTCAGTCTCTCGCGCCCTTTGTCGGGAGATGGCCAGACCGGAAGCTTTCCTTTTGCGCATCGGGGCTAGTAATTCCTCCGGATTGGAGGATCACCGTGCGCCTGTTCTGGCCTGCCGTCCTCATGGTCGCCACCTCGTGTGGCCTGGCCGAGGAGGGCACACTGCCCGTCGTCACCGGCGCGGTCGGCAGCAAGCCGGTCGTGGCCATCCCCGAGGGCGATCCGGGCCGCACCTCGCGGATCACGGTGCTGTGGGAGGGGAGCGGGCGGCGTACGGTGCCGGGGGACGTGGTGCTCGCCGACGTGGACATCCGGCGGTGGTCCGGCAATCAGCCGTATCTGAGCACGTACGACGCCAACCACCCCACCACGGTCGTCTTCGATGGCAGGCAGGTGGCGGAGACCTGGCGGCGCTCGCTCATCGGCCACCCGGCGGGCAGCCGCGTCATGCTGGTCGGCCCGGCCGCCGAGGCGCTGGGTACCGAGGTGCCGGCTACCGGTGTCTCGCCCGCTGACACGCTCGTGGTGGTCTTCGACATCCTGGGCGGCTACCCGCCCGACGCCCGCCTGGTCGGCCGGGCGCTGCCCGTCGTCCCCGCCGACCTCACGCCTGCCGCGCCGCCCCGCACGCTCATCGACGGCTCCGGCCGGGAGATCGTGGCGGGTGCGAAGGTGGTCGTCCAGTACGTGGCCGCCTCCTGGCCGTCCCGCTTGGTCGTGGACTCCTCCTACCGGAAAGGCGGGCCGGCCGCGTACCTGCTGAAGCCGGGGGTGGTGCCCGCGGCCTGGCTGGACGCGCTGGTCGGGCAGCGGGCGGGTTGCCGCCTGGCGGTGCCGTCCCCGGGCGAGGAGCCCCGGCTCTACATCATCGACGTCCTGGACACCATCACCCAGGCGTAGCCGG
Source organism: Nonomuraea turkmeniaca (assembly GCF_005889735.1). GTDB lineage: Bacteria > Actinomycetota > Actinomycetes > Streptosporangiales > Streptosporangiaceae > Nonomuraea > Nonomuraea turkmeniaca. Next base: position 3,001 of record NZ_VCKY01000139.1, on the reverse strand, counting down.
CCGGGCCTGCACCGCCCGTCAGAGCTCGTGATCGAGGTCGGCCCGGACGATGCCGTAGAGAACGCCGTCGTGCCATCTCCCCGCGCGGAACCCTGCGCCGCGCAGCACGCCCTCGCGGGTGAACCCGGCCTTCTCCAGCGCCCGCTGCTCCGCGAAGTTGTCGATCTCGGTGCTCGCCTCGATCCTGTTGACCGTCGTGTGATCGAACAGGTAACGCACGAGCAGCTTCTGGGCCTCCGTGCCGAGCCCCTTGCCCCGGAAGTCCGGCGCCACGATCAGCCCCATCGACCAGTAGAAGCCGGCCCGGTTGGCGATCTGCTTGCTCCACGAGACGAAGCCGACCGGGTCGTCATTCGTGATGATCAGTACGCCGCCGTCTTCGCCCACCAGGCCGTCATCCTCCCAGCGGCGGCGCAGGCGGTGCGGGTTCTGCCAGCCGTACCACTGGTGGAGGCCGGTGTGGTCGGGATGGCTGGTGAGCCTGTAGAGGAAGGGCAGGTCGTCCTCGTCGACGGCGCGCAGTTTGACGGTCATGATCCGGACACTATGCGACGTACCAGGCGCTTGAGCCGTGATTCCTGGGCAGGCGGGGCCTGCAGGGCGGCCAGTGCCTCGGCGGCGGTGGGGCGCTTGGCCGGCGAGTGGTCGAGCATCCGGCGCACCACCTCGGGCACGTCAGGGCCATGGGCGTCGGCGCTCGTCGGCAGCTCTCCGGTGAGCAGCTGGTAGGCGATCGCCCCGGCCGCGTACACGTCGGACGCGGTCGTCATCCTGTCGGGCCGCTCCTGGCACTCCGGCGCCACGTAATGCGCGTCCAGCACGTTGCCCAGCTCGTGGGCGACGGTGTAGTTGCGCGGCCCCGGCTTGGCGTAGTCGAATCCGGTCAGCACCGCGTGCCCGTCGTCGGTGACCAGCACGCAGGCAGGCGTGAGCGCCCGATGGACGACGCCGTTGGCGTGCGCGTGCGCCAGCCCGCGCAGCAGGTCCTGGATCACCCCCATCCGGGCGCCCCGACCCAGCGACAGGTGCAGCGCCTGGCCGTGCACGTCGTCGAGCACCAGCACGAACCGGCTCTCGTCGTCGATCGCGAAGAAGTCGCGCGAGCGCACCACACACGGGTGCGGGGGGATCCTGGCCAGCGTCTGGTAGGCGTTGGCGATGCGCTGCCGCTCGGCCGCCCGCGCCTCGTGATCGGCCATCGGATCGGCCTGGTAGACGCGGAGCAGCACGGTCTCACTACCCGGCAGGGTCGCGTTGAACGCCCGGTATTCGGTGACCTTGGCATCGCCCCCGAGCTGCTCCTCGACCTCCCAGTTACCGAACCTGGGCGGGGCGGTGCTGCGGCGCACGGTCTGGTTGAGCGCGTCGAGAATCGCGGTCATGTACGGCCGCGCGTGCGGGCTGCAGCCGCGCCTGACCCGGGAGACATCGCTCAGCGTGGTCAGCAGCGCCGGCAGGGTCGTGACGTTGACCGCGTCGCGCCCGGCCGGATCGACCAGTTCGGCGTCCGGCGAGGTGAGCACGACCAGGCTGTCGACGTAGACCCGTTCGAGCTGCGTGGCCTTGGATACCAGCAGGCCCTTCAGCGCCTTGGCCGTGCCCCTCAGCTTGGCCACCGGAGAGCCGAACGCCTCCCTGCGCGGCGGGAACCACCGCGTGCCGGACACTTCGATCCGCCCCCTGGTGCCCTTGACGTCGACGACCACCAGCGAGTGGCCGGTCAGCACGAGCAGGTCGACCTCGAAGACGTCGTGGCCGCGCGGGACCTCGATGTTGTGCAGCAGCAGCCAGTCGGCGGGCGCGTGGTCGCGCAGATATGCGATGACGCGCCGCTCGGCGTCGTTGACCGGACGTCCACCGCCGACGATCTCTGCCATGGGCCCTATCCTCCCACGCAATCCCATTGACAACATGTTGTCGTAATGACAAGATGTTGTCATGAAGGGAATCGTTCACCACGCCGTCTACGACACGCTCGCCGACTGGGAGACCGGTCACGCGACCGCGCATCTCCGCAGCTCGCGCTACCACCGCTCGCCCGGCGCCTACGAGATCGTCACGGTGGGCCTGACTACCGACCCCGTCGTCACCATGGGCGGGCTGCGCATCACCCCCGACCTCGCGCTCGACCAGCTCTCCCCAGCCGACAGCGCCCTGCTGATCCTGCCGGGGGCCGATCTGTGGGACGCGGGGGAGACGCTGGCGCCGTTCGCGCGCAAGGCCCGTGAGTTGCTGACCGCGGGCGTGCCGGTCGCGGCCATCTGCGGTGCCACGGCCGGGCTGGCCAGGGAAGGGCTGCTGGACGAGCGCGACCACACCAGCGCCGTCCTGCAATACCTGGAGGCCCAGGAGGGTTACGCGGGCGCCAAGCGTTACCTGGACCAGGATGCGGTGCTCGACGGCGACCTCATCACGGCCGGGCCCACGGAGCCGGTCGCGTTCGCCAGGGAGATCTTCCGGCGGCTGGACGTCTACCGGCCCGAGGTGCTGGACGCCTGGTTCCGGCTCTTCAGCCGGAGCGACGCCTCCGCGTTCGAGGTGCTGATGGCGGCATGAGCGAGACGTCGGATCTGCTGTCCGGGCTGGCGCTGGGGGCGTTCCGGCTCAATGGCCAGTTCCTCGAGGTGGCGGAGGGGCTGGCCAGGCCCGCGGGGATGACCGCGGCGTGGTGGCAGGTCCTCGGCGCGGTCCTGCGCGAGCCGCTGCCGGTGGCCGGGGTCGCCAGGGTCATGGGGATGACCAGGCAAGGGGTGCAGCGGATCGCGGACCTGCTGGTGGAGCGGGGGCTGGCCGAATATCGCCCCAACCCGGCCCACCGCCGCGCCAAGCTCCTCCAGCCTACGGCGGCGGGTCGTGAGGCCATCGCCAAGATCGTCCCCGGCCACCAGGAGCTCGCCGACCGGTTGGTGGGGGAGCTGGGCCTGGACCAGGCACGGCAATGCCTGGAAGCCCTCCACCACTTGTCAGCCGCCCTGGACCACCTCACCACCCAGCCCTGAAC
>NZ_VCKY01000138.1 GCF_005889735.1 Nonomuraea turkmeniaca | reverse complement strand
TGTGCCTGAACGTCGAGGTGCTCTCCAGCGACGGCATGTCCATCGAGATGCGCGACACCGACGAGGACGTCTTCCGCGCCGCGGAGGAACTCGGCATCGATCTGTCCCGGCGTGAGCCGAGCAGCGTGGAAGAAGTCTGAGGGGGAGATCGCACAAATGCTAGACGTCAACTTCTTCGACGAGCTCAGGATCGGTCTTGCGACCGCCGACGACATCCGTCAGTGGTCGCACGGCGAGGTCAAGAAGCCGGAGACGATCAACTACCGGACCCTCAAGCCGGAAAAGGACGGGCTCTTCTGCGAGAAGATCTTCGGCCCCACCCGGGACTGGGAGTGCTACTGCGGTAAGTACAAGCGCGTCCGCTTCAAGGGCATCATCTGTGAGCGCTGCGGCGTCGAGGTGACCCGGGCCAAGGTGCGCCGTGAGCGGATGGGCCACATCGAGCTGGCCGCCCCGGTCACGCACATCTGGTACTTCAAGGGCGTCCCGTCGCGCCTCGGCTACCTGCTCGACCTCGCCCCGAAGGACCTGGAGAAGGTCATCTACTTCGCGGCGTACATGATCACGCATGTCGACACCGAGATGCGTGAGCGTGACCTGCCGTCGCTGGAGGCGAAGATCTCCGTCGAGCGGCAGCACATCGAGCAGCGCCGCGACGCCGATGTCGAGGCCAGGCAGAAGAAGCTCGAGGCCGACCTGGGCGAGCTGGAGGCCGCCGGCGCCAAGGGCGACCAGCGCCGCAAGGTCCGCGAGGGCGCCGAGCGCGAGATGCGTCAGCTGCGCGACCGCGCCCAGCGTGAGCTGGACCGGCTCGACGAGGTGTGGAGCCGCTTCAAGAACCTCAAGGTCCAGGACCTCGAGGGCGACGAGCTGCTCTACCGCGAGATGCGCGACCGCTTCGGCCGCTACTTCAAGGGCGGCATGGGCGCGCAGGCGATCCAGGACCGTCTGATCAACTTCGACCTCGACGCCGAGGCCGAAAACCTGCGCGAGACGATCCGCAGCGGCAAGGGCCAGAAGAAGGCCCGCGCGCTCAAGCGGCTCAAGGTCGTGTCGGCGTTCCTCAACACCACCAACTCGCCGCGCGGCATGGTGCTGGACTGCATCCCGGTCATCCCGCCGGACCTGCGCCCGATGGTGCAGCTCGACGGTGGCCGGTTCGCGACGTCCGACCTCAACGACCTCTACCGCCGGGTCATCAACCGCAACAACCGCCTCAAGCGGCTGCTCGACCTCGGCGCGCCCGAGATCATCGTGAACAACGAGAAGCGGATGCTGCAGGAGGCCGTGGACGCGCTGTTCGACAACGGTCGCCGCGGTCGCCCGGTCACCGGTCCCGGCAACCGTCCGCTGAAGTCCCTCAGCGACATGCTGAAGGGTAAGCAGGGCCGGTTCCGCCAGAACCTGCTGGGCAAGCGAGTCGACTACTCCGGCCGTTCGGTCATCGTCGTCGGCCCGCAGCTCAAGCTGCACCAGTGCGGTCTGCCCAAGCAGATGGCGCTGGAGCTGTTCAAGCCGTTCGTGATGAAGCGGCTCGTGGACCTCAACCACGCGCAGAACATCAAGTCGGCCAAGCGGATGGTCGAGCGTGCCCGCCCCGTGGTGTGGGACGTGCTCGAAGAGGTCATCACCGAGCACCCGGTGCTGCTCAACCGCGCCCCGACGCTCCACCGCCTGGGCATCCAGGCGTTCGAGCCGCAGCTGGTCGAGGGCAAGGCCATCCAGATCCACCCGCTCGTCTGCACCGCGTTCAACGCGGACTTCGACGGCGACCAGATGGCCGTGCACCTGCCGCTGTCGGCTGAGGCCCAGGCCGAGGCTCGCATCCTGATGCTCTCGACCAACAACATCCTCAAGCCGGCCGACGGCAAGCCCGTGACGATGCCCACCCAGGACATGGTCATCGGCCTCTACTGGCTGACCACCCAGAAGGACGGCGCGATCGGCGAGGGCCGTGTGTTCGGCTCGATCGCCGAGGCGCAGATGGCCTTCGACCGCGGTGAGCTGGAGATTCAGGCGAAGATCCAGATCCGGCTGAAGGACGTCCTGCCGCCGCGCGACTGGGTGGCGCCCGAGGGCTGGGAGCAGGGCGACGCGATCAGGCTGGAGACGACGTTCGGCCGGTGCCTGTTCAACCAGACGCTGCCGGACAGCTACCCGTTCGTCGACTTCCAGGTCGGCAAGAAGCAGCTGTCCACGATCGTGAACGAGCTGGCGGAGACCTACCCGAAGATCGAGGTCGCCAACTCGCTCGACGCGCTCAAGGACGCCGGTTTCCGCTGGGCGACCCGTTCCGGCGTCACGATCTCGATCGAGGACGTCGTCGCGCCGCCGAACAAGACCGAGATCATGGAGAACTACGAGCGCCGGGCCGACAAGGTCCAGCGCGAGTACGAGCGCGGTCTGATCACCGACGAGGAGCGCCGTCAGGAGCTCATCGAGATCTGGACGCACGCGACGGCCGACGTCGAGACCGACATGGTCAACGCCTTCCCGGCGACCAACCCGGTCTGGATGATGGTCAACTCCGGCGCCCGTGGTAACAAGATGCAGGTCCGGCAGATCGCCGGCATCCGTGGCCTGGTGTCCAACACCAAGGGTGAGACGATCCCGCGGCCGATCAAGGCCTCGTTCCGCGAGGGCCTGTCGGTGCTGGAGTACTTCATCTCCACCCACGGTCAGCGGAAGGGTCTGGCCGACACCGCCCTGCGTACCGCCGACTCGGGTTACCTGACCCGTCGTCTGGTGGACGTGGCGCAGGACGTCATCGTGCGTGAGATCGACTGCGGCACCGACCGCGCGGTCCCGCTGCACGTGGCCGACCGCGACGCGACGGGCAACCTGGTCAAGGCGGAGAACGCCGAGTCCAACGTGCACGGCCGCATCCTGGCCGAGGACGTCGAGGTCGACGGCAAGGTCATCGTCCCGGTGGGTGTCGACATCAACGACATCCACGTGACGAAGCTGGTCGAGGCCGGGGTCGAGACCGTGCGCACCCGCAGCGCGCTCGTCTGCGAGGCGAAGATCGGTGTCTGCGCGACCTGCTACGGCCGCTCGCTGGCCACCGGCAAGCTCGTGGACGTCGGCGAGGCGGTCGGCATCATCGCCGCCCAGTCGATCGGTGAGCCCGGCACGCAGCTGACGATGCGGACGTTCCACACCGGTGGTGTGGCCGGCGCCGACATCACGCACGGTCTGCCCCGTGTCACGGAGCTCTTCGAGGCGCGCATCCCCAAGGGTGTCGCCCCGATCTCCGAGGCCGAGGGCCGGGCTCGCATCGACGAGACCGACAAGACCAGGAAGATCGTCATCACGCCGGACGACGGCTCGGAAGAGATCGCCTACCCGGTGTCGATGCGCTCTCGCCTGCTCGTGCAGGACGGCCAGCGTGTCACGGTCGGCCAGCAGCTGGTCGCCGGTGCGGTCAACCCCAACGAGGTGCTGCGCATCCTCGGCCCGCGGGCCGTGCAGCTGCACCTGGTGGCGGAGGTCCAGCAGGTCTACCGGTCCCAGGGTGTGTCGATCCACGACAAGCACATCGAGATCATCGTTCGGCAGATGCTCAAGCGCGTCAACGTGCTGGAGTCCGGTGACACCGACCTGCTGCCCGGTGAGCTCGTGGAGCGTCCGCGCTTCGAGCTGATGAACCGCGAGACGGTGGCGGAGGGCGGCTCCCCGGCCGCCGGTCGTCCGGTGCTCATGGGCATCACGAAGGCGTCGCTCGCGACCGAGTCGTGGCTGTCGGCGGCGTCCTTCCAGGAGACGACCAGGGTGCTGACGGACGCGGCGATCCACGCCAAGTCCGACTCGCTGCTGGGTCTGAAGGAGAACGTCATCATCGGTAAGCTCATCCCGGCCGGCACTGGCATGCCGCAGTACCGGAACATCCGGGTGGAGCCCACCGAAGAGGCCAAGGCGGCCATGTACACCGTGGGTGGTTACGACGGCTCCGCGGCCGACTACACCTTCGGCACCGGCAGCGGCGAGGCCGTTCCGCTGGAGGAGTACGACTTCGGCCAGTACAACCGGTGAATTCGTAGTCGTTCGTAGGTGACGCGCCCGGGTCTCTTGTCCAAGAGGCCCGGGCGCGCTGCTTTCCACCCGGCCTGGGCGCGCCGTTTCAACCCCTTCATTCGTTACGGCGGGGCCGTGGTCGCTCCAGTCGCCGCACGGGGCTGAGGGCCCTCCAGGGAGACGGTTTCTGAGCCCTTCAGCGGTGGGCCGCCGTTACGGCGCCAGTGGGCCGGGATCCTGCCGCCTTCAGCGGCTGAGCGCGCTACGACGCATCGTGGGCCGGCCCGTGGCCCGTGGTCGGTCATGGGGGTGGCCGGCGGACAAGCGCCTGCGACACGTCAATCTGGCGCCTGTGACACCCCAACACGGCGCGTTGGTCCCCCCGGGCTTGCGGCAACGGTCTGATCTCGTTGGGCGTACCGCGAACGAAACACGGCGTGGGCCTATATCATTGGTGCGGAGCTGTTGATGGGCTGGATGAATAGGCCCGGCGATCCGGAGTGGCAAGGCTTGTCCGCCCTGTCGCGCCGTTTTGACGTGTCGCGTGGGCCTGGGTAGTCTTGAGCATCGTGCCCGTCTCTATGCGGGCTCTCGACCGTGCGCTCATTGTGGGCGTAGAACGGCTTCCTGGCTCGTGAACCTCGCGGGACGTCTGCGTGAATAGCGCGACACGCCCGAGCGCGGGGGCACCGGGACGGGGAAAACCAGCAGGTCATGACACCGGCAGCACCTGCGAAATGCAACACAACTGACGTAACACCGGCCAAGGCACGAAACGGAGTGGCAGTGCCCACTATTCAGCAGTTGGTCCGCAAGGGCCGGCAGGACAAGGTCTCCAAGACCAAGACTCCTGCCCTCAAGGGGAGTCCGCAGCGGCGCGGCGTGTGCCAGCGCGTTTATACGACGACTCCGAAGAAGCCCAACTCGGCACTGCGCAAGGTGGCTCGCGTTCGGCTCACGAACGGCATCGAGGTCACGGCCTACATCCCCGGTGTGGGCCACAACCTGCAGGAGCACTCCATCGTGCTCGTGCGTGGCGGTCGTGTGAAGGACCTGCCTGGTGTTCGCTACAAGATCATCCGTGGTTCGCTCGACACCCAGGGTGTCCGCAACCGCAAGCAGGCCCGTAGCCGCTACGGCGCGAAGAGGGAGAAGAGCTAACAATGCCTCGTAAGGGTTCTCCTGGCCGTCGTCAGCTCATGTCTGACCCGGTTTACAGCTCGCCGCTGGTCACCGCTCTGATCAACAAGGTGCTCCTGGACGGCAAGCGCTCCATCGCGCAGTCGATCGTCTACGGCGCCCTCGAGGGCTGCAGGGACAAGACGGGCAACGACCCGGTCGTCACCCTGAAGCGCGCGCTCGACAACGTCAAGCCCACTCTCGAGGTCCGCAGCCGCCGGGTCGGTGGCGCGACCTACCAGGTGCCGGTCGAGGTGCGCGCCGCGCGCAGCACCACCCTGGCCCTGCGCTGGCTGGTGCAGTACTCCCGCGCCCGCCGCGAGAAGACCATGACCGAGCGCCTCATGAACGAGCTCCTCGACGCCAGCAACGGCCTCGGGGCGAGCGTCAAGAAGCGTGAGGACACCCACAAGATGGCCGAGTCCAACAAGGCCTTCGCCCACTACCGCTGGTAACCCCGGCGGGTTCGACGAGACGACGAGGACGCGAGTTAAAGTGGCCGCTACGACCGCTCTTGACCTGGCCAAGGTCCGCAACATTGGGATCATGGCCCATATCGACGCGGGCAAGACCACCACGACCGAGCGCATCCTGTTCTACACCGGCATCAACTACAAGATCGGTGAGGTCCACGAGGGCGCTGCCACGATGGACTGGATGGAGCAGGAGCAGGAGCGCGGCATCACGATCACGTCTGCCGCGACCACCTGTGAGTGGATCGGTCACACCATCAACATCATCGACACCCCGGGTCACGTCGACTTCACCATCGAGGTGGAGCGTTCGCTCCGCGTCCTCGACGGTGCCGTCGCCGTGTTCGACGGCGTCGCCGGTGTTGAGCCGCAGTCAGAGACGGTGTGGCGTCAGGCGGACCGCTACAACGTCCCGCGCATCTGCTTTGTCAACAAGATGGACCGTGTCGGCGCGGAGTTCCACCGCTGCGTCGAGATGATGGTCAGCCGCCTGGGTGCGACCCCGGCTGTGATCCAGCTTCCGTGGGGCGTTGAGGCCGACTTCAAGGGCGTCATCGACCTCATCAAGATGAAGGGTCTCATCTGGAGCGCCGAGGCGGCCAAGGGCGAGATGTACGACACCGTCGACATCCCGGCCGACCACGCCGAGGCCGCGCGTGAGTGGCGCGACCGGCTCATCGAGACTGTCGCCGAGAACGACGACGAGCTGATGGAGCTCTACCTCGAGGGCACCGAGCCCACCGAGGAGCAGCTGGTGGCGGCCCTTCGCCGTGCCACGCTGTCCAGCGCCATCAACCCGGTGCTGTGCGGCACCGCGTTCAAGAACAAGGGCGTGCAGCCCCTGCTCGACGCGATCGTCGCCTACCTCCCCGCCCCGACTGACCTCAAGGCGTTCAAGGGTCACGCGGTCGGCAAGGAGGACCAGGTGATCGAGCGTCACGCGGACCCGGCCGAGCCGTTCTCCGCACTGGCGTTCAAGATCGCCAGCGACCCGCACCTGGGCAAGCTCACCTACATCCGCATCTACTCGGGCACGCTCGACACCGGTTCACAGGTCGTCAACTCGGTGAAGGGCAAGAAGGAGCGGATCGGCAAGATCTACCAGATGCACGCCAACAAGCGCGAAGAGCGCCCCACGGCGATCGCTGGTCAGATCGTGGCGGTCATGGGCCTGAAGGACACCACGACCGGCGACACCCTGTCCGACCCGTCGAACCAGGTCGTCCTCGAGTCGATGACGTTCCCGGCTCCGGTCATCAACGTCGCCATCGAGCCCAAGACCAAGGGCGACCAGGAGAAGCTGTCCACCGCCATCCAGCGACTGGCCGAGGAGGACCCGTCCTTCCAGGTCCGCCGCGACGAGGAGACCGGTCAGACGGTCATCTGGGGCATGGGCGAGCTTCACCTGGAGATCCTCGTCGACCGCATGCGTCGCGAGTTCAAGGTCGAGGCCAACGTCGGCCGTCCGCAGGTGGCCTACCGCGAGACCATCCGCCGCACGGTGGAGAAGCTCGACTACACCCACAAGAAGCAGACCGGTGGTTCCGGCCAGTTCGCGCGGGTGATCATCAACCTCGAACCGCTGGGCGAAGGCAACGACGGCTACGAGTTCGAGAACAAGGTCACGGGTGGCCGCGTCCCGAGGGAGTACATCCCCTCGGTCGACGCGGGCGCTCAGGAGGCCGCCGAGTTCGGTGTGCTGGCCGGCTACCCGATGGTGGGCGTGAAGGTTACGCTCATCGACGGCGCCGCGCACGACGTCGACTCCTCGGAGATGGCGTTCAAGATCGCCGGCTCGATGGCCTTCAAGGAGGCCGCGCGCAAGGCCGACGCAGTGCTTCTCGAGCCGATGATGGCCGTCGAGGTCACCACGCCCGAGGACTACATGGGTGATGTCATCGGCGACCTCAACGGCCGCCGCGGGCAGATCCAGTCGATGGACGAGCGGGCCGGTGCCCGTGTCGTCACGGCGCTCGTGCCGCTGTCTGAGATGTTCGGCTACGTGGGTGACCTGCGTAGCAAGACGCAGGGGCGCGCGAGCTACAGCATGCAGTTCGACTCCTACTCGGAGGTGCCTCCGGGCATCGCCAAGGAGATCGTCGCGAAGGCCCGGGGCGAGTAGTTTCCGGTCCGATCCCGCGAGGGATCGGGCCAGGACTTCTGTCCTGGTCCCTGGTGGGGTGGTGACAGCCACCCCGCCGCCAAGGGGTTCGGGAGTTCCCGGGCCCGAGTGTGTAGACGAAAGTCAGTCAGATTCTCAAGGAGAGAACCAGTGGGCAAGGCCAAGTTCGAGCGGACCAAGCCGCACATGAACATCGGCACCATTGGACACATCGACCACGGCAAGACCACGCTGACCGCGGCGATCACCAAGGTGCTTCACGACCGTTTCCCCGAGCTCAACAAGGCGACCCCGTTCGACAAGATCGACAAGGCGCCCGAGGAGAAGGCTCGCGGCATCACGATCTCGATCGCGCACGTCGAGTACCAGACGGAGAAGCGTCACTACGCGCACGTCGACTGCCCGGGTCACGCGGACTACGTCAAGAACATGATCACGGGTGCCGCTCAGATGGACGGCGCCATCCTCGTGGTCGCCGCCACTGACGGCCCGATGCCGCAGACGAAGGAGCACGTCCTCCTGGCCCGCCAGGTCGGCGTTCCCTACATCGTCGTAGCCCTCAACAAGTCCGACATGGTGGACGACGAGGAGATCCTGGAGCTCGTCGAGCTCGAGGTTCGTGAGCTCCTGTCCGCTCAGGAGTTCCCCGGCGACGACCTGCCGGTCGTCCGCGTCTCCGCGCTCAAGGCTCTTGAGGGCGACGAGAAGTGGGCCGACAGCATCATCGAGCTGATGAACGCCGTCGACGAGAGTGTTCCCGAGCCCCCGCGTGAGACGGAGAAGCCGTTCCTCATGCCGGTCGAGGACGTCTTCTCGATCACCGGTCGCGGCACCGTCGTCACCGGTCGTATCGAGCGCGGCATCGTCAAGGTCAACGAGCAGGTCGACATCATCGGCATCAAGCCGGAGAAGACGACGACCACCGTCACCAGCATCGAGATGTTCAACAAGATGCTCGACGAGGGTCACGCGGGTGACAACGCCGCCCTGCTGCTCCGCGGCATCAAGCGCGACGACGTCGAGCGCGGCCAGTGCATCATCAAGCCGGGCACGACCACCCCGCACACCGAGTTCACCGGCCAGGTCTACATCCTGTCCAAGGACGAGGGCGGCCGCCACACGCCGTTCTTCAACAACTACCGCCCGCAGTTCTACTTCCGTACGACTGACGTGACCGGTGTCGTGCACCTCCCTGAGGGCACCGAGATGGTCATGCCGGGCGACAACACCGAAATGCGCGTTGAGCTGATCCAGCCCATCGCCATGGAGGAAGGCCTCAAGTTCGCGATCCGTGAGGGTGGCCGCACCGTCGGCGCCGGCCGGGTCGTGAAGATCATCAAGTAGCTAGACCGTTGGGGCGGCGGTCGGCCCCGAACCTCGGGACCGACCGTCGCACCATGTAGGCCCCATGCATGGCGCCGTGATCCAGCAGTAGCTTCGGCCCGCGTGACCGAAGTCACTGCCGGATCACGGAAGAAATGGCAGATCGACTACGTCTGCTCCGTGGGGTCAATGCGGGTTCGACCCGCACGCACACAGCGGCAACAGGCCGCACGATACTTTTTCAGACGACAGCGAAGGACACCGAGGCCATTATGGCGGGACAGAAGATCCGCATCCGGCTTAAGGCCTATGACCACGAGGTCATCGATAGCTCGGCCAAGAAGATCGTCGAGACGGTGACGCGGACTGGCGCGAAGGTCGCGGGCCCGGTGCCGCTGCCGACCGAGAAGAACGTGTACTGCGTCATCCGCTCGCCGCACAAGTACAAGGACAGCCGCGAGCACTTCGAGATGCGCACGCACAAGCGGCTGATTGACATCATCGATCCGACCCCCAAGACGGTTGACTCGCTCATGCGGCTCGACCTCCCCGCGGGTGTCGACATTTCGATCAAGCTCTGAGGGAACGCACTGACATGGCTAAGACGATCAAGGGCGTCCTGGGCAAGAAGCTCGGCATGACCCAGGTCTTCGACGCGGACAACCGGATGGTCCCGGTCACCGTGGTCGAGGCCGGTCCGTGCGTGGTGACCCGCGTCCGCACCGCCGAGAAGGACGGCTACTCCGCCGTCCAGCTCGGCTTCGGGCAGGTCGACCCCAGGAAGGTCAACAAGCCGCTCGGCGACTACCTGCGCAAGCACGACATCACCCCGCGCCGTTACTTCGCGGAGATCCGCACCGACGACGCGAGCGACTACACCCTGGGCCAGGAGCTGCTGGCCGACACCTTCGAGGCCGGCCAGTTCGTCGACGTGACGGGCAAGAGCAAGGGCAAGGGCTTCGCCGGTGTCATGAAGCGCCACGGCTTCGGTGGTCTGGGCGCGTCGCACGGTACGCAGCGCAAGCACCGCTCGCCGGGTTCCATCGGTGGCTGCGCCACCCCGGGCCGCGTTTTCAAGGGTCTGCGCATGGCTGGCCGGATGGGTAACGTCCGCACCACCGTGCAGAGCCTCAAGGTTCACTCCGTGGACGCCGAGAACGGTCTCATCCTGATCAAGGGTGCGATCCCCGGCGCCAACGGCAGCCTGGTCCTCGTCCGTACCGCTGCCAAGAAGGGGGCATCCAAGTGAGCACCACTATCGACGTCCTCGACCCCAGCGGGGCGAAGACCGGCACGGTTGACCTGCCGGAGGACATTTTCGGTACCAAGGTCAACGTTCCGCTGATCCACCAGGTGGTCGTGGCCCAGCTCGCCGCTCGCCGGCAGGGCACCCACAAGGCCAAGACCCGTGGTGAGGTCTCCGGCGGCGGCAAGAAGCCGTACCGCCAGAAGGGCACCGGCCGCGCCCGTCAGGGCTCGACCCGCGCGCCGCAGTTCGCCGGCGGTGGCACCGTTCACGGTCCCCTGCCGCGTGACTACTCGCAGCGCACGCCCAAGAAGATGAAGGCCGCCGCGCTGCGCGGCGCCCTGTCCGACCGCGCGAGCGGCGGCCGCGTCCACGTGGTCAGCTCGCTGGTCACGGGGGAGACCCCCAAGACCAAGGCCGCGCTCGAGGCGCTGCGCAAGATCACGCAGGCGCCGCGGGTGCTGGTCGTGGTCGACGAGGCCGACGAGTTGATGTGGCTGAGCCTGCGCAACGCTCCTGAGGTCCACCTGCTGGACGCGGGGCAGCTCAACACGTACGACGTGCTCGTGTCCGACGACGTGGTCTTCACCCAGGCGGCGTACGACCAGGTCGTGGCCAGGCTTTCCGCGGCGGCGTCCAGCAAGGGAGAAGAGGCCTGATGGAGAAGATCGCCGACCCGCGCGACGTCATCATCAAGCCGGTCGTCTCTGAGAAGAGCTACGGCCTGATCGATGAGCACAACAAGTACACGTTCCTGGTGAAGACGACCGCGAACAAGACTCAGGTCAAGATTGCCGTTGAGCAGATCTTCGGGGTCAAGGTCACCGACGTGAACACGATCAACCGGCAGGGCAAGCGCAAGCGGACCCGTACCGGCTACGGCAAGCGTCCCGACACCAAGCGCGCGATCGTGAGCCTGGTCGAGGGCGATCGGATCGACATCTTCGGTCAGATCGGCTAGCAGCCATAGAAGTGAGTACGGGCCGCAGGGCTCGTGCGGGGCTGAGACCGTCGCACTTCGGTGCGGCGGGCTCACCCATGTAACCGACGAAGGATGAACGAAAAAGATGGGCATCCGTAAGTACAAGCCGACCACTCCGGGTCGCCGCGGATCGAGTGTCTCGGACTTCTCCGAGATCACCCGCAGCGAGCCCGAGAAGTCGTTGCTTGCGCCCCTTCACAGCAAGGGCGGCCGCAACGTACACGGCCGGGTCACCGCACGCCACCAAGGCGGCGGTCACAAGCGCGCCTACCGGATCATTGACTTCCGTAGGCATGACAAGGACGGCATTCCGGCCAAGGTCGCTCACATCGAGTACGACCCCAACCGCACCGCCAATATCGCTCTGCTCCACTACGCGGACGGCGAGAAGCGCTACATCATCGCGCCGACCGGCCTCAAGCAGGGCGACCGAATCGAGAACGGCCCCGCGGCCGACATCAAGCCGGGCAACTGCCTGCCGCTGCGCAACATCCCGACCGGTACCTTCATCCACGCGGTGGAGCTCCGTCCGGGCGGCGGCGCCAAGCTCGGCCGCAGCGCGGGCGCCCAGATCCAGCTGCTCGCCAAGGAAGGCCAGTACGCCACTCTGCGTATGCCGTCCGGTGAGATGCGCATGGTCGACGTGCGCTGCCGGGCGTCGGTCGGTCAGGTCGGCAACGCCGAGCAGGCCAACATCAACTGGGGCAAGGCCGGCCGTATGCGGTGGAAGGGCAAGCGCCCCACCGTCCGCGGTGTCGCGATGAACCCTGTCGACCACCCGCATGGTGGTGGTGAGGGCAAGACCTCCGGTGGTCGTCACCCGGTGAACCCCAAGGGCAAGCCCGAGGGCCGTACCCGTCAGGCGAACAAGGCCAGCGACAGGCTGATCATCCGCCGTCGGTCTAAGAGGAAGAAGCGGTAGGAGCAGCCGAAATGCCACGTAGCCTTAAGAAGGGTCCCTTCGTGGACGAGCACCTTCAGAAGAAGGTCGACGTCCAGAACGAGAAGGGCACCAAGACCGTCATCAAGACGTGGTCGCGGCGCTCCATGATCGTTCCCGACATGCTGGGGCACACGATCGCCGTGCACGACGGCCGCAAGCACGTCCCGGTGTTCGTCACCGAGTCGATGATCGGCCACAAGCTCGGAGAGTTCGCCCCTACGCGGACGTTCCGCAGCCACGTCAAGGACGACCGGCGCAGCCGGCGATAGACGCCTTCAGAAGCATTTAGAGGAGTAAGCGATGGAAGCCAGGGCTCAGGCGCGGTTCGTCCGTGTCACGCCCCTCAAGGCCCGCCGCGTGGTGGACCTTATTCGCGGGCTGCCCGCTTCGGAGGCGCAGGCCGTGCTGCAGTTCGCTCCCCAGTCGGCGAGCGAGCCGATCTACAAGGTGCTCAGCAGCGCCATGGCCAACGCTGAGCACAACTTCGATCTCGACCCCAGCACGCTCGTCGTGAGCCGGGCGTGGGTCGACGAGGGCCCGACGCTGAAGCGGTTCCGCCCGCGTGCACAGGGTCGCGCCTATCGGATCAACAAGCGGACGAGCCACATCACTGTGATCGTGGAGTCCCGCGAGCCGAAGGGAAGGACCCGATAGTGGGCCAGAAGGTTAACCCGCACGGGTTCCGCCTCGGCATCACGACCGACTTCAAGAGCCGGTGGTACGCCGACAAGCTGTACAAGTCGTACGTCGCCGAGGACGTGGCGATCCGCCGCATGCTGCAGAAGGGCATGGAGCGGGCCGGCATCTCCAAGGTCGAGATCGAGCGCACCACGGACCGCGTGCAGGTGGACATCCACACCGCGCGTCCCGGCATCGTGATCGGCCGGCGCGGCGCCGAGGCGGACCGCATCCGTGGCGACCTGGAGAAGCTGACCAAGAAGCAGGTCCAGCTCAACATTCTCGAGGTCAAGAACCCGGAGATCGACGCGCAGCTCGTCGCGCAGGGCGTGGCCGAGCAGCTGTCCAGCCGTGTCTCGTTCCGCCGTGCCATGCGCAAGGCGATGCAGTCGGCCATGAAGTCCGGCGCCAAGGGCATCCGTGTCCAGTGCTCCGGTCGTCTGGGCGGCGCTGAGATGTCGCGGTCGGAGTTCTACCGCGAGGGCCGGGTGCCGCTGCACACGCTCCGCGCGGACATCGACTACGGCTTCTACGAGGCCCGCACGACCTTCGGCCGCATCGGCGTGAAGGTCTGGATCTACAAGGGCGAGGCTCCGACCAGCCGCGCCGAGCGCGAGGCGGCTGCCGCCGGCGCTCGTGCCGGCCAGCGTCGCGAGCGCGACGACCGTCGTGGCGGCGGTGGAGAGCGTCCCCGCCGTGGTGGCGAGCGTCCGCGTCGCGGCGGCCGCGCCCCCCGTACCGAGGCTGCCTCCCAGGCTGCCCCTGAGACCGGCCCGGCCGCGCAGCCGGGTGCTGAAGGGAGCTGACCATGCTGATCCCGCGCAGGGTCAAGCACCGCAAGCAGCACCGGCCTGACCGCAGCGGAGCCGCCAAGGGCGGCACCAGGGTCACGTTCGGCGAGTACGGCATCCAGGCGATTGAGCACTCCTACGTGACCAACCGCCAGATCGAGTCCGCTCGTATCGCCATGACCCGTCACATCCGCCGTGGCGGCAAGGTGTGGATCAACATCTACCCCGACCGTCCGCTCACCAAGAAGCCCGCCGAGACCCGCATGGGTTCCGGTAAGGGTTCGCCGGAGTGGTGGATCGCCAACGTCAAGCCCGGACGCGTGATGTTCGAGCTGTCCGGCGTGGCGGAGTCGGTCGCGCGTGAGGCGCTCACCAGGGCGATCCACAAGCTGCCGATGAAGTGCAAGATCGTTAAGCGTGAAGTGGGTGAGGCGTGATGGCTAAGGGCCTGACCGCCGGCGAGCTGCGGGTGGAGGACCAGGACACCCTGGTCCAGAAGCTCAAGGAGGCGAAGGAGGAGCTGTTCAACCTCCGCTTCCAGGCGGCGACCGGTCAGTTGGAGAGCCACGGGCGGCTGCGTGCCGTCCGCCGCGAGATCGCCCGTATCTACACCGTGATGCGCGAGCGCGAGCTGGGCATCGTCACGGTCGAGAAGGAGACGAGCGATGGCTGAGACCGAGACCACTGAGAACACCACCGAGGATGCGCGGAACTTCCGCAAGGTCCGTGAGGGCCTGGTCGTCAGCGACAAGATGGACAAGACCGTCGTCGTCGCCGTCGAGGACCGCGTGAAGCACCGTCTGTACGGCAAGGTCATCCGCCGTACGACCAAGTACAAGGCACACGACGAGGCCAACGCCTGTGGCGTCGGCGACCGCGTGCTGCTCATGGAGACCCGCCCCCTCTCCGCCACCAAGCGGTGGAGGGTCGTGGAGATCCTCGAGAAGGCCAAGTAACCCTTCTCGGATATACCGCGCCTCGTGGGGGCTCTGAGAGCCCCCATGACGGCGTCCAAGGACGCGGGGCCACCTGGCCCCGCGTCGCCTGCGGTGCGGCCCCCTGAGGGGGCTGTGGCCGGGGGAACAAGACAACAACGGTTCCGCCAGGCTCAGAGATGAGAACCGGCGCGACTAACAGGAGTTCAACGTGATCCAGCAGGAGTCGCGGCTCAAGGTCGCCGACAACACGGGTGCCAAGGAGATCCTTTGCATCCGCGTTCTCGGTGGCTCGGGCCGACGCTACGCCGGTATCGGCGACGTCATCGTCGCCACTGTCAAGGACGCTCTGCCGGGCAGCACGGGCGTCAAGAAGGGCGACGTGGTCAAGGCCGTCATCGTCCGCACTGTCAAGGAGCGCCGCCGGCCCGACGGCTCCTACATCCGCTTCGACGAGAACGCCGCCGTCATCATCAAGGACAGCGGTGACCCTCGCGGCACTCGTATCTTCGGCCCGGTCGGTCGCGAGCTGCGTGACAAGAAGTTCATGCGCATCATCTCGCTCGCTCCGGAGGTGCTGTAATGCCGAAGTCGTTGCACGTGAAGAAGGGCGACCTGGTCCGGGTCATCGCCGGCAAGGACAAGGGTGCCAAGGGTCGTGTGATCGCCACTCTCCCGCGCGAGGACCGCGTGGTGGTCGAGGGCGTCAACATGATCAAGAAGCACGAGAAGGAGACGCACCAGGGTCCGCGTGGCGCCAAGACGGGCGGCGTGCAGACCATGGAGGCTCCTATCCACGTCTCGAACGTGAAGAAGCTCAAGGACGACAAGCCCGCCGACAAGAAGGCCGACGAGAACACGGCTGACGAGAAGACGGGTGAGGACAGCTGATGACTGCCACGACCACTGAGACCGAGCGTCCGACGCCGCGACTCAAGACGAAGTACCGCGAGGAGATCGCGCAGCAGCTTCGCGAGCAGTTCGGCATCGAGAACGTCATGCAGATCCCGGCCCTGACCAAGATCAAGGTCAACATGGGTGTCGGCGAGGCGGCTCGCGACTCGAAGCTCATCGAGGGTGCCGTCCGCGACCTCACCGCGATCACCGGCCAGAAGCCGGCCGTTGTCCGGGCCCGCAAGTCCATCGCCCAGTTCAAGCTGCGTGAGGGCATGCCGATCGGTGCGCACGTCACGCTGCGCGGCGACCGCATGTGGGAGTTCCTGGACCGGCTGCTGGCGCTGGCGCTGCCCCGTATCAGGGACTTCCGCGGCCTGTCGCCCAAGCAGTTCGACGGCAACGGCAACTACACGTTCGGTCTGACCGAGCAGGTCATGTTCCACGAGGTCGACCAGGACAAGGTCGACCGGCCGCGGGGCATGGACATCACGATCGTGACCACCGCGAAGAACGACGACCAGGGCCGGGCGCTGCTGAAGCTTCTCGGCTTCCCCTTCAAGGAGGCCTGATCCAATGGCGAAGAAGTCGCTGATCGCCAAGGCGGGGCGCAAGCAGAAGTTCGAGGTCCGGGCCTACACCCGGTGCACGCGTTGTGGCCGGCCGCGCGCCGTCTACCGCAAGTTCGGGCTCTGCCGCGTGTGCTTCCGCGAGATGGCGCACCGGGGCGAGCTGCCCGGCATCACCAAGTCCAGCTGGTAGATAACCTTAGGGGCGGCACAGGGCCGCCCCTGAGTGCCCATATTTCAGAAGAAGATCGGACGCTCTCACGAGTGTCCATGACCACGCTGTAGGTCCACCGGCAGAGCACGGAGAGGTAGCCGAAGCGGCCGCTGAGGGATGCGAAGCAGACCTCAGGGTGCTGGCTGAGGCGGACTCGACCATTAGCACTGCTTGGCCGACTGGAAACCGCGGCGAGGAAGGCCACTGGCCATCATGACGATGACCGACCCGATCGCAGACATGCTGACGCGTCTGCGCAACGCGAACTCGGCGTACCACGAAAGCGTGTCGATGCCGTATTCGAAGATCAAGGCGCACATCGCCGAGATCCTCCAGCAGGAGGGTTACATCCAGGCCTGGACCGTCGAAGACGCCAAGGTCGGGAAGAACCTCGTGGTGGAGCTCAAGTTCGGGCCCACCCGTGAGCGTTCGCTCGCGGGCCTGCGCCGGGTTTCCAAGCCCGGTCTGCGGGTTTATGCGAAGAAGGACAACCTGCCTCGAGTCCTGGGCGGACTGGGCGTCGCGATCATCTCGACGTCCCACGGCCTCATGACCGACAAGCAGGCCGGCAAGCGTGGTGTGGGCGGGGAAGTCCTCGCCTACGTCTGGTAGAGGGGAGGAACACAGCATGTCGAGAATCGGACGGCTGCCCATCCCTGTGCCCAGCGGCGTAGACATCGCGATCGACGGCCAGGATGTCCAGGTCAAGGGCCCGAAGGGCACGCTTACCCACAAGGTCGCCGAGCCCATCAAGGTGGCTCGGGACGATGACGGCGCCATCGCCGTCATCCGGCCCAACGACGAGAACAAGGTACGTGCGCTGCACGGCCTGTCCAGGACGCTGATCGCCAACATGGTGCAGGGCGTCACCCAGGGCTACTCGAAGTCCCTGGAGATCGTCGGCGTCGGTTACCGCGTCCAGGCCAAGGGCCCGACGCAGCTGGAGTTCTCGCTGGGCTTCAGCCACCCGGTCATCGTCGACGCCCCCGAGGGCGTCTCCTTCCGCGTAGAGAAGCCGACCCTGTTCCACGTGGACGGCATCGACAAGCAGAAGGTCGGCGAGGTCGCCGCCAACATCCGCAAGTTGCGCAAGCCGGACCCGTACAAGGGCAAGGGCGTGCGTTACCAAGGCGAACAAATCCGCCGCAAGGTCGGAAAGGCTGGTAAGTAGGCATGGCTCCGAAGACTGCGTTCAGCAAGCACACGGCTGCCCGCACCGTCTCGCGGGCCCGCCGTCACCGCCGCGTCCGCAAGAACGTCGTCGGTACGGCCGCGCGTCCGCGCCTGGTCGTCAACCGCTCGACCCGTCACATGTTCGTCCAGATCGTGGACGACACCGTCGGCCACACGCTGGTGAGCGCGTCCACCATGGACGCCTCGCTGCGCACGCTGGAGGCGGACAAGACCGAGAAGGCGAAGAAGGTCGGCGAGCTCCTCGCTCAGCGGGCCAAGGAAGCCGGGATCACGGCGGTCGTCTTCGACCGCGGTGGAAACCGCTATGCCGGGCGCATCGCCGCTCTGGCGGACAGCGCCCGCGAAGGCGGGCTCGAGTTCTGATGACCGCAATTGAGATGAGGAACCACTGATGGCTGCAGCTCCGCGTCGCGGTGGCGGCACCGGTGGCGAGCGGCGGGACCGTCGTGACGATCGCCGCGGTGGCGCCGCCGACAAGGGCGTCTCGTACATCGAGCGCGTAGTGAAGATCAACCGAGTGGCCAAGGTCGTGAAGGGTGGTCGTCGCTTCAGCTTCACCGCCCTCGTCGTCGTCGGTGACGGCAACGGCCTGGTCGGCGTCGGCTATGGCAAGGCCAAGGAAGTCCCCGCGGCCATCGCCAAGGGCGTCGAGGAAGCGAAGAAGCACTTCTTCAAGGTGCCCCGCATCCAGGGCACCATCCCGCACACCGTGCAGGGCGAGGAGGCGGCCGGTGTCGTCTTCCTGCGTCCGGCCTCGGCCGGTACCGGCGTCATCGCCGGTGGCCCGGTGCGTGCGGTGCTGGAGTGCGCCGGCATCCACGACGTGCTGTCCAAGTCGCTCGGCTCGGACAACCCGATCAACATCGTGCACGCCACCGTGGCGGCTCTGAAGGGCCTTTCCCGGCCCGAGGAGATCGCCGCCCGCCGTGGCCTGCCGATCGAGGACGTGGCCCCGGCCCGGATGCTCAAGGCTCAGCGCGAGGGCATCGCCGAGGCCGCGGCCGCTAAGGCGGTGAGCTAGTCGTGGCACGCCTGAAGATCACTCAGGTTCGCTCGAAGATCGGTGGCAAGCAGAACCAGCGTGACTCGCTGCGTTCGCTTGGCCTGAAGCGAATCGGCGATGTCGTCGTCAAGGAGGACCGGCCCGAGATTCGCGGGATGGTCGCCGTGGTGACGCACCTCGTCGAGGTGGAAGAGGTCGACTAGTCATGACTGACAAGGCTCCGCTCAAGATTCACGACCTCCGTCCGGCCCCGGGCGCCAACAAGGCCAAGATCCGCAAGGGTCGTGGCGAGGCGTCCAAGGGCAAGACGGCTGGTCGCGGCACCAAGGGCAGCCACGCCCGTACGACGGTTCCCCTCGGCTTCGAGGGTGGCCAGGTGCCGCTGCAGAGGCGTCTGCCGAAGCTCAAGGGCTTCTCCAACGCCCTGTTCAAGACGACCTACCAGGTCGTCAACCTTGACAAGATCGGCGAGCTGTTCCCCGAGGGTGGCCAAGTCACCGTCGAGACGCTGGTCGCCAAGGGTGCTGTTCGCAAGAACCAGCTCGTCAAGGTGCTCGGCACCGGCGAGATCTCGGTCGCGGTGAACGTGGAGGCGCATGCCTTCTCGGCCGCCGCGAAGGAGAAGATCGCCGCCGCCGGTGGCTCCGTTACCGAGCTGTAGCAACGCTATGACGAGGCGTGGGGGTTCTGACAATGGGCCCCCACGCCCGTAGTGCGTTAGAGTTCGCAGACGGCAGGCTTCTGTCCGGCTCGTTTGACAATGAGACTCAGATGGCAGATTCCCGCACCATCGCCGCATACTCACATCGCCTTATAGGCGCGCAGGAGGGACCGTGCTGACCGCGTTTACCCGGGCGTTCCGGACGCCGGACCTGCGCAAGAAGTTGCTCTTCACCCTGGGCATCATCGCGCTTTTCCGTCTCGGCTCGGTTCTTCCGACTCCGGGAGTTCACGTACAGAATCTGGCGGCCTGTTTCAATCAGGCGCGCGCTGATCAAGACACCGGCAACATCTATGGGATGGTGCAGCTGTTCAGCGGCGGCGCCCTCCTGAAACTTTCAGTGTTCGCGCTCGGCATCATGCCGTACATCACCGCGAGCATCATTCTGCAGCTGCTCGTCGTCGTGATTCCACGACTCGAGGCGCTGAAGAAGGAAGGCCAGTCCGGCCAGGCGAAGATCACGCAGTACACGCGCTATCTGACCATCGGCCTGGCGGTCCTGCAGTCGACCGCGTTCATCGCGCTCGCCCGCACCGGCCAGCTCTTCCCGAACTGCCAGCAGGACGTTCTGCTCGACCCCGACAACATCTTCCAGATCGTGACGATGGTGGTCATCATGACCGCCGGTACGTCGGTGATCATGTGGCTCGGTGAGCTCATCACCGACCGGGGCGTCGGCAACGGCATGTCCATCCTGATCTTCACCCAGATCGTCGCGGTCTTCCCGTCCGAGCTGGCCAACATCTTCCAGGCCAACAAGTTCACCTTCGCGGTCGTCATGGTGGTCGGCGTCTTCATGATCGCCGCGGTGGTCTTCGTCGAGCAGGGGCAGCGCCGCATCCCCGTCCAATACGCCAAGCGGATGGTCGGCCGAAGGATGTACGGCGGCACGTCCACCTACATCCCGCTCAAGGTCAACCAGGCCGGCATCATCCCGGTCATCTTCGCCTCCTCGCTGCTCTACCTCCCGCAGCTGGTGACGTCGCTCTTCCAGACCAGCGACAACGTCGTGATCCGGTGGATCTCACAGAACCTGGCCACGGGCGACACGCCGATCTACATGGCCACGTTCTTCCTGCTGATCGTCTTCTTCACGTACTTCTACGTGTCGATTACGTTCAACCCCACTGAAGTCGCCGACAACATGAAGAAGTACGGTGGTTTCATTCCGGGCATCCGCCCCGGCCGACCGACGGCTGAATACCTGAACTTCGTGCTCACCCGTCTGACCACGCCGGGCGCGCTCTATCTGGGTCTGATCTCCATGGTCCCGATCGTCGCGCTGGCGATCGCCGGTGCGAGCCAGAACTTCCCGTTCGGAGGGACGAGTATTCTGATCATGGTAGGCGTCGGACTGGACACGGTTAAGCAGGTCGAGAGCCAGCTTCAGCAGCGTAATTACGAAGGCTTCCTGCGGTAGTGCGTCTCGTTCTGGTCGGGCCCCCCGGAGCGGGTAAGGGGACACAGGCCCAGTACATCGCATCGAACCTGTCCATCCCGAAGATCTCGACAGGTGACATCTTCCGTGCCAACGTCTCGGGGGGCACGGATCTTGGCAAGCTGGCCAAGACATATATGGACCGTGGCGACCTGGTGCCCGACGAGGTCACCATCGCCATGGTCCGCGATCGGCTCTCGGAGTCTGACGCGCAGGACGGTTTCCTGCTCGACGGGTTCCCGCGGAACGTCGCGCAGGCCGAGATCCTGCGCGACATGCTCAAGGACTGGGGCCAGGCTCTGGACCTCGTCCTCGAGCTGGTCGTGGACGACGACGAAGTGGTCAGGCGACTGGCCGGCCGGCGCACCTGCAGCCAGTGCGGCCGCATCTGGCACGTCGAGTTCGACGACAAGAAGGACGACGAGTGCGACGCGTGCGGGGGCGCGCTGTTCCAGCGGGACGACGACAAGGAGGAGACCGTACGGCACCGCCTGGAGGTCTACCAGGAGCAGACGGCGCCGCTGGTCTCTTACTACGCCGACGAGGGCATCCTCGTGGGGGTCGACGCGACCGGTCCGGTCGAGGAGGTCACCCAGCGAGCCATGGAGGCGATCCGCCCGTTCATGGGCTAGCTGCGGCGGCATTGATGTGCGGAGGTGGCACGGGTTTCCGTGCCACCTCGCGGCTATTGTGGGGGAATTGGGCCCCCAGGTGGCCCGTTGAGACCCAGGGGGGCAGAACATGTTCAAGAGGAACCGCCACGGAATCCAGATCAAGTCACCAGAGCAGCTCGAGAAGATGCGGGCGGCGGGGCTGGTGGTCGGGCGCACGCTCGACCTGCTGAAGCGCTCGGTCGAGCCCGGCATGACGCCGCTCGACCTCGACTCCATCGCCGAGAAGGCGATCAGGGACGAGGGCGCGATCCCGTCGTTCAAGGGGTACCAGGGCTTTCCCGCGACGATCTGCGCGTCGGTGAACGACGAGGTGGTGCACGGCATCCCGGGCGACGCCCGCAAGCTGCGTGAGGGCGACATCATCTCGATCGACTGCGGTGCCATCCTCGAGGGCTGGCATGGCGACTCGGCGGTCACTGTCCCGGTCGGCGAGGTGGATCCCCATCTCACGGAGCTGATGCGGGTCACGGAAGAGTCCATGTGGCGCGGCATCGCGGTGCTGCGGCCCGGCCGCCACCTGTCCGACATCGGCCACGAGATCGAGCGGTACGTCAAGTCGCAAGGCCGGTTCGGCATCCCTCAGGAGTACGGCGGCCACGGCATCGGCACCGAGATGCACATGGACCCGTGGATCGCCAACCACGGCCGGCCCGGCCGGGGCCCGGTGCTGGAGGAGGGCATGTGCCTGGCCATCGAGCCGATGGTCAACCTGGGCACGGATCGCACGCGCGTGCTGGCCGACGACTGGACCGTGGTGACGATCGACGGCAAGGCCTCCGCACACTTCGAACACAGCGTTGCCGTGACACATAATGGTCCTTGGGTGCTAACCGCCCTAGACGGGGGCAAGGAGCGCCTAACTCAACTGCAGAACTAGCCCTGGAGTGGGTGGGATGGCGAACAGCCCCGAAATGCGAGCATCCGACTCCGATCGCGACCGGGTGGCCGCCATCCTTCGCGAGCACACCGCCGAGGGCCGCATCTCGATGGACGAGTTCAACGAGCGGCTCGAACAGCTCTACAAGAGCAAGACGTATGGCGAACTCGCCAAGCTGACGGTCGACCTGCCCGACGTGGACCTGCGCAACCGGCCCGCGAAGCAGGCGAAGGCCATCGAGAGCAAAGACGGCATGCATTCGGGCATGAAGGCTGCCTGGGGCGCCTGGGCCATGGCCAGCGGGATCAACTGGGTCATCTGGCTGATCGTGAACATCTCAGCGGACGGAGGGGTCTATCCGTGGCCGCTGTGGGTGATGGGGCCGTGGGGTGTGATTTTGCTGGTGAGCACCATCTTCGGGAGTAACCAGCCGGAGAAGAAGCAAAAGAAGTAGGACTTTGTGCACTAGTGCACTGTGTGGATTCGTGCGCAGAACGGATAAGCGTGACTGCCTAACGTGAGCGGTGTCGGGAAGCACCACTCATGGAGGAATCCACATGCGCAAGGTCCTCGCAGCCGCCGCCCTCACCGCTTCGGTCGCCATCACCGGTCTCGCCGCCGCCCCCGCCGCCCAGGCGGCCACCACGACCCAGACCGCCGCCTCGACGGCGACGTCGATGGGCAACTGGGGCAAGTACTACTCCAGCAACCACAAGGCCTACACCTACGGCAAGACCTGGAAGCAGAACGGCAAGGTCTACACGAAGTGGTACGGCAAGGAGTACGGCTCGAAGCACGGCTACGTGTGGTTCAAGTACTACTCCGGCGGGAGCTGGCACAAGTTCTACCGCGAGTGGAACGGGTCGTACAGCGAGACCTGGTCCAAGCACGCGATCAAGAAGTTGTACACGTACACCTGCTGGGGTGGCAAGCACACGTACTGCGGCTCCTCGCACCGCATCTACTAGTCACCGCATCTACCAGCCATGGTCACGCGGCACCGTACTGCCCTGAGAGCCCTGTCCCCTGGAAGGCCCGCCGAGTTCTCTCCCTCGGCGGGCCTTCCGCTGTGGGCGTTGAGCCGGTTGAACCTGGGGTACACTGTTACGTGGTTGTGTCAGGACACCTGGCACGCGTTTCGCGTTATTGAGCCAGGTGTCGTACACTCCTTAGTCGGCTCACTATGACTTATCACGCGTCGGCGGTCTTTGCTGATCGTCGCTCTCTTCGAAGCGTGAAGGTCGCGGCTGCTTAGTGAACCGGAGCCTCAGACGACCGATCAGTGAAACGCGAGGAATTTTGGCCAAAAAAGACGGCGCCATCGAGATCGAGGGCACTGTGGTCGAATCGCTCCCGAACGCCATGTTCCGGGTGCAGCTCGACAACGGCCATAAGGTCCTGGCCCACATCAGCGGACGGATGCGGATGCACTACATCCGGATCCTTCCTGACGACCGGGTAGTCGTTGAACTGAGCCCCTACGACCTGAGTCGCGGGCGGATCGTCTACCGATACAAGTAAGACGTCTGAGGAACACGAAGGACAATGAAGGTAAAGCCGAGCGTCAAGAAGATCTGCGACAAGTGCAAGGTGATTCGCCGGCACGGTCGCGTCATGGTGATCTGCGACAACCTGCGCCACAAGCAGCGCCAGGGCTAGTCGCCGCAAGGCTTCTCCGAGTCCGCCCCGACAGGGAGCGGGCTCGACGCATGAGGAGCCTGAAACAGTTAGCGCGTTTCACACCCGAGTAGGCGGGCCTTTTCGGAGGTCCCGAACCATTCGGGCGACCCCCGGTCGGAGGCCGGGGCCCTCACCCCGGGCATGGGGAGGGGCAGTGAGGCGCAAGACCTCCGCCACAGAGAAGGAGAATGCCCGACCATGGCTCGCCTGGTTGGCGTCGACCTCCCCCGCGAGAAGCGGCTGGAGATCGCTCTCACCTACATCTACGGAATCGGCCGCACCCGCGCCCAGGAGATCCTCCAGGCCACCGGTGTCAGCGGCGACCTCCGCGTCCACCAGCTCTCCGACACCGAGCTCGTCCCGATGCGTGACTACATCGAGGCGAACTTCAAGATCGAGGGTGACCTGCGCCGCGAGGTCCAGGCCGACATTCGTCGCAAGATCGAAATTGGCTGCTACCAGGGCATCCGGCACCGCAAGGGCCTGCCCGTGCACGGTCAGCGCACGCAGACCAACGCGCGTACCCGTAAGGGCAAGAAGAAGACCGTCGCCGGCAAGAAGAAGCCCGGTAAGAAGTAGTCCACAGCCGCGGACCGAAGATCTCAGGAGTAATGGCAAACAATGCCTCCTAAGAGCCGTCAGGGCGCACCGAAGAAGGTGCGCCGCAAGGAAAAGAAGAACGTCGCTCACGGGCACGCCCACATCAAGAGCACGTTCAACAACACGATCGTTTCGATCACCGACCCCAACGGGAACGTGATCTCCTGGGCCAGCGCCGGCCACGTGGGTTTCAAGGGCTCCCGTAAGTCCACCCCGTTCGCCGCTCAGATGGCCGCGGAGAACGCCGCTCGCCGCGCCATGGAGCACGGCATGCGCAAGGTCGACGTCTTCGTCAAGGGTCCCGGCTCCGGCCGTGAGACCGCGATCCGCTCGCTGCAGGCCACCGGCCTCGAGGTGGGTTCGATCCAGGACGTCACGCCGGTTCCGCACAACGGTTGCCGCCCGCCCAAGCGCCGCCGCGTCTGAATCCCAGGAGATAGAGAGAAATGGCTCGTTACACGGGCGCGGACTGCAAGCTCTGCCGTCGCGAGAAGACCAAGCTCTTCCTCAAGGGCAGCAAGTGCGAGTCCGCCAAGTGCCCCATCGAGATCCGTCCTTACCCGCCGGGTGAGCACGGCCGCGGACGCCCCAAGGAGTCCGAGTACCAGCTTCAGCTTCGCGAGAAGCAGAAGACCCGCCGCATCTACGGCGTCCTCGAGAAGCAGTTCCGCAACTACTACGAGGAGGCCGCGGGCAAGAGCGGCAAGTCGGGTGAGGTGCTGCTCCAGATCCTGGAGACCCGTCTCGACAACGTCGTCTACCGCGCCGGGTTCGCGCAGTCGCGTGACGCCGCTCGCCAGCAGGTGCGCCACGGCCACATCCTGGTGAACGGCAAGAAGGTGGACATCCCGTCCTACCGCGTTCGCGAGCACGACATCATCGAGGTCCGCGAGAACAAGCGCAATCTGCTGCCCTACGAGGTCGCTCGCGCGACCGCGGGCGAGCGCACCGTTCCCGCGTGGCTCGGCGTCGTGCCGGAGAAGCTCCGCGTCCTGGTTCACCAGCTGCCGGTTCGCCAGCAGATCGACACCCAGGTGCAAGAGCAGCTCATCGTCGAGTACTACTCGAAGTGAGCCTGAGTTGAGGTGCGGATTTCCGCACCTCAACTATGCTTTTTATCGGAGTGGCGTCATATAGCGGGCGCCACGCGAAAAAAGGGGAGAACCCAGACATGCTGATCGCTCAGCGTCCGACTCTTCTCGAAGAGTCGATCGACGACACCCGGTCCCGATTCGTCATCGAGCCGCTGGAGCCGGG
This sequence comes from Nonomuraea turkmeniaca, assembly GCF_005889735.1. Taxonomy (GTDB): domain Bacteria; phylum Actinomycetota; class Actinomycetes; order Streptosporangiales; family Streptosporangiaceae; genus Nonomuraea; species Nonomuraea turkmeniaca. The sequence continues at coordinate 3,207 of NZ_VCKY01000138.1, read as the reverse complement.
CTTCGGCTACACCATCGGCAACTCGCTGCGCCGCACGCTGCTGTCGTCCATTCCGGGCGCGGCCGTGACGAGCATTCGCATCGAGGGCGTGCTGCACGAGTTCTCGACCGTTCCCGGGGTCAAGGAAGACGTCACCGACATCATCCTCAACCTCAAGGAGCTGGTCGTCTCCTCCGAGCACGACGAGCCGGTCGTGATGTACCTGCGCAAGCAGGGCCCGGGTGAGGTCACCGCCGCCGACATCGCGCCGCCGGCCGGTGTCGAGGTGCACAACCCCGAGCTCCGCATCGCCACGCTCAACGGCAAGGCGAAGCTGGAGATGGAGCTGACCGTCGAGCGCGGCCGCGGCTACGTCTCCGCCGCTCAGAACAAGCAGCCGGGTCAGGAGATCGGCCGTATTCCGATCGACTCGATCTACTCCCCGGTCCTCAAGGTCACCTACAAGGTCGAGGCGACCCGAGTCGAGCAGCGTACCGACTTCGACCGTCTCATCCTCGACGTCGAGACCAAGCCGGCCATGAAGCCCCGCGACGCGGTGGCCTCCGCCGGTAAGACGCTTGTCGAGCTCTTCGGCCTGGCCCGCGAGCTCAACGTCGAGGCCGAGGGCATCGACATCGGCCCGTCGCCGACCGACGCCGCCCTGGCCGCCGACCTGGCGCTGCCGATCGAGGAGCTCAACCTCACCGTCCGGTCGTACAACTGTCTCAAGCGCGAGGGCATCCACACCGTGGGTGAGCTCGTGGCGCGCAGCGAGCAGGACCTGCTCGACATCCGCAACTTCGGTGCGAAGTCGATCGAAGAGGTCAAGCAGAAGCTGCACGAGATGACGCTGGCGCTCAAGGACTCCCCGCCCGGGTTCGACCCGAGCGCGGTGGCCGGAGGCGGCTATGACGACGACGACAGCGCTTACGTCGAGACGGAGCAGTACTAGACACGTCCCGCTTGTATCGCCTCCGCGCCTATCAGAGGGCTGAGGTCCTTTGGGGATGAGGGCAGCGGCGAGAAATCGCCGCTGCTCGGTCTCCCAGAGGGTGCCTTCGCGGGCGCTGGAGGGGTATGCGGGTGGCAGTAACGGTGTCGCGCGTTCGCGGCGCCGGCCCGACTCCGGTACCTGGTACGGCCGGGGCGGGTTAATCCACAAGGAGAGATGAAATGCCCAAGCCCACCAAGGGTGCACGTCTTGGCGGCAGCCCGGCGCACGAGCGGCTGATCCTGGCCAACCTGGCCACCGATCTGTTCCGCCACGGCAAGATCCGTACGACGGTCACGAAGGCCAAGCGCCTGCGTCCGCTGGCGGAGCGCCTGATCACCAAGGCGAAGAAGGGCGACATCCACAACCGTCGCCAGGTCCTGACCGTCGTCAAGGACAAGGGCGTCGTTCACCACCTCTTCACCGAGATCGCGACGACGTTCGCCGAGCGTCCCGGTGGCTACACCCGCATCACCAAGGTCGGTCCCCGTAAGGGCGACAACGCCCCGATGGCGGTCATCGAGCTGGTGACCGAGCCGCTGAACGCCGTCACGACCCGCCGCACCGAGGCTCCCACGGCCGCCGCCGCGCCCGCCGCGGAGGAGACCGAGGCGCCCAAGGCCGAGGAGCCCAAGGCCGAGGCCGCGGAGGCTCCTGAGGCTGCTGAGGCTCCGGCCGCCGAGGCCGAGGCGAAGAAGGACGAGGCCTGATTTCAGGCTGAATGAATCGGGCCCGGACCCCCTCGCGGGGTTCGGGCCCTTTTTCGGTTAAGGAGAAACATCGTGGTACGGCTCCGCCTCGACCTCGCGTACGACGGGACCGACTTCTCCGGTTGGGCCAGGCAGCCCGGGAGGCGCACGGTCCAGGGCGAGATCGAGCAGGCGCTCGGCCGGATCCTGCGCCTGGACGAGCCGGCCATGCTGACCGTGGCCGGGCGTACCGACGCCGGGGTGCATGCCCGCGGCCAGGTCGCCCATGTGGACGTGCCCGACGCGTCGCTGGCCGAATTGGACGGCAACCGGGGGCCGCTGGGCGTGGACGAGAGGCTCTCTGCGCTCGTTCGGCGCCTGGGTGGGGTCCTGCCCCCAGATATACGGACTTATCGGGTCTCCGTGGCTCCTGGGGGCTTTGACGCCCGGTTCTCCGCGATGTTCCGGCGGTACGCGTACCGCGTGAGCGACGCCGTCGGCGGTGTCGACCCGCTGCGACGGCACGAAGTGGTCTGGCACAACCGCCCTCTGGTCCTGGACTCGTTGAACGCGGCGGCGGCGCGGCTGATCGGCGAGCACGACTTCGCCGCCTTCTGCAAGAAGCGCGAAGGGGCCACCACGATCAGGGAGCTGCAGCGCCTGCAGTGGGTACGCGAGCCGGACGGCGTGCTCGTGGCGACCGTCGTGGCGGACGCGTTCTGCCACTCGATGGTGCGGGCGCTGGTCGGCTCACTGCTGGCGGCCGGCGACGGGCGGCGGCCGGTCGAGTGGCCCGGCGAGGTGCTGACCCGGGCCGTACGGGACTCCGGCGTGCACGTGGCGCCCGCGCACGGGTTGTGCCTGGAAGAGGTCGGCTACCCGCCGGAGGGGGAGCTCGCCGCGCGAGCCGAGGCCACGCGGCGCGTACGGATGCCCTCAGCCCTTGGTGGCGCGGCGCTCCAGGACGAGTGAGGTCTGGTCGCGGAACGCTCCGCTGACCTTGGGCAGTGTCTTCTCCTTGGCCGCCGGCGTGTGGCCGTCGGCGTGGGTGGCGTAGCTGAAGACGATGTACCTGCCCCAGACCAGGCCGGACGCGTAGCCGCCCGCGATGTGCACGCGCTCGCCGCCCGACCCCTCGGCTCCGGGCAGGGGGCGGAACCAGACGTTCTTGCCGAGGATCTTCGTCTGATCGACGGCCGTGGCCGCGTCCTTGGTCGGGAGCACGGCGATGCCCGTGGTGACGGCGTAGCGGCGCTTGCTGTCGACATACGTGGCGCGCAGGACGCGGCTGCACTTCTGCTCTTTCAACGCCTCGGCGAAGGCGCCCGTCGCCGCCTTGTCGCAGGTCGTCTCCATGCTGGCCTTGACCCTGGTGAACGTCGTGCCCGCCGCGCTGACCTTCTTCTTCGGGAACGCCTCGGACAACGACAACTTCTGAGGGTCCGTCTGCTCGGAATTGAGCACGGACGTGCCGGGCGGCGCGTCGGTGGTCACGACCTCGGGCCTGTCTCTGATACACATCTCCGAGCCCACGAGACCCTAAGACAA
>NZ_VCKY01000137.1 GCF_005889735.1 Nonomuraea turkmeniaca | reverse complement strand
CCCCACCTCGGACACAAACTCCACCCCAGACGCAGACCCCGACCACCGCACCGCCGCAAACGACCAACCCCACCAACGCCGGCGAGCACTCGGCGACGCCCACGCAGAGCGGCTGACCCCGCCCCACCTTCTGCGCCACCGTGAAGAGCGGCGCTCCGCCCTCTCCCTCCAGGCTCATGGCGGCTCCCCCTTCCCGCCGCACGCGTGGCGGCAGGTAGCCTTCCAGCGCGTGCCAGGCGGCGGCTCCCCCTTCGGTCGCGCAGCGGCGGCGGCTCCCTCTTCCGTCACCTATGCGGCGTCTTTCCCTCGCGCACGCGACGGCGGTTCCCTCCCCGATCATGCACACGGTGGCGGCTTCCTCGCCTCGTCACGTTACGTAAGTGAATTGCCGGGAAGTGAGTGCATAGAGTAACCATCTGTTGTCGGGGGGACCTATGCGCACATTTCGCGCAGGGCTGCTGGCGGGCTGCCTGCTCGCCGTTCTGTGCCCACCGGTCCATGCCGATCCCCGGCCGTCCCCGCACGACGTGGCAAAGGCCCGCGAAGCCGTACGAGAACGCTCGAAGGAGCTGGCTTCGGCGAGCGCGCAGCTGGCCACGGCGCAGTCGCGGCTCGCGCGGCTGACGTCAGACGTGGAACGGCTGGTGGAGGCGTACAACGGGGAGATGGTGCGGCTGCGGAACGCCGAGCAGGTCACTTCGCAAGCCCAGGCCCAACTGGCGGCGGCCGACGCCGAAGTCGAACGGGCCAGGCAGGACGTGGCGCTGCTGGCGGCGCAGACGTACGGAGGATGGGGGACGCTGGAGCCGATCGTCGGCATGATCGTCGACCAGGCCGATGCCGACGGCGTGCTGCACCGGGCGGGCGTGCTCGGCCAGCTCAGCAGCGAGCGGGCGGGGATGCTGGCCAGGCTGCGCGACGCCCAAGAGGTGGCCGCCATCCTGCGTACACAGGCCGTGAACGCCCACGCCGCCCAGCAGGCCGCCGCCGAGAGCGCCAGGCAGGCGAAAGCCGCCGCCGAGGCGGCCGTGGCCGGTCAACGCCGGGAGACGAAGGTGTTGCGGGCCCGCGAGGACCGCCTGCAACAGCAGGTCGACGCGGCACGTACCCGCGCCCAGCTGCTGGCCAGACGCCGGGCGGCGGACGGCCGGGCGACCGGGCTGGTCTCCGGCGGCTCGGCCATGGGCGACGTGGCGGCCAACTGGGCGCTCACCCAGCTCGGCAAGCCGTACGTGTGGGCGGCCGACGGCCCCGACACCTATGACTGCTCAGGGCTGACCATGCGGGCCTGGGAACGCGTGGGAGTGCGGCTCGACCACTGGACCGGCACCCAGTGGACGTCGGGCCCGCACGTGCCGCTGGATCAGCTGCGCCGCGGTGACCTGCTGTTCTTCGCCCACAACACCGGCGACCCCAGCACCATCCACCACGTCGGGATCTATGTGGGGCGCGGCCTGATGGTGCACGCGCCGGAGACCGGCGACGTGGTGCGGGTCGCCCCGATCTGGCGCGGGGACCTGGTGGGCGCCACCAGGCCCCGCTGAAGGATCAGTGGTGGCCGGCGTCCTTCGCGCGCTGGAAGGAGCGCTCGATCTCTGCCTCGGCCTCGGTGCGGCCCACCCAGTTGGCGCCCTCGACGGACTTGCCGGGCTCCAGGTCCTTGTAGACCTCGAAGAAATGCTGGATCTCCAGCCGGTCGAACTCCGAGACGTGGTGGATGTCCTGGATATGGTGCATCCGCGGGTCGGTGGAGGGTACGCACAGGACCTTGTCGTCGCCGCCCTTCTCGTCGGTCATCCGGAACATGCCCACCGCCCGGCACGTGATGTAACAGCCCGGGAACGTCGGCTCCTGCAGCAGCACCAGCGCGTCGAGCGGGTCGCCGTCCTCGCCGAGGGTGTGCTCGATGAAGCCGTAATCGGCGGGGTACTGCGTGGAGGTGAACAGGAGCCGGTCAAGTCTGATCTTGCCGGTCTCATGGTCCACTTCGTACTTGTTCCGTTGTCCCTTGGGAATCTCAACGACAACGTCGAACTCCACCGCGGTCCTTTCCTCATGGTCGAGTCCGCCTCACCTGGCACCCTGGTGCACGATTTCACGCCCCCAGATGTCCGGTTCGGCTTCCTCTCCAGCGCTCAGGCCCCCGGGCACCCCCGGTCGGGCGTTAATGTCTCGTAGGCGAACTCAGGAGAGAGGGCAGGCGACGTGGCGCGGCACGACCGGTGGGTGATGCTGGCCACCCTCGTCGTGCTCCAAGCCCTGACGATCGTCACCGGCGTGTACGCGATGACGACCGACTTCAGCCTGGGTGCGCTGACGAGGCAGACTTCACCGACCGAGCCGACGGCGTCCCCGCAGGAGGGATCTCCTCCGCCCGTCCCCGTGGTCACCGCGGGACCTGTGCTGGCCCAGCTCTCGGCGAGGTCAGGAGACGGACCTCTCCCGACTAAGGGTACTTTGACGCGGCAGCTCACCAGCGCCCTGGGTGACGGAGCGCTCGGTGACCGGGTCGGTGCCGTCGTGCTCGACGCGACCACCGGCCAGCGGGTCTTCGCCTCCAACGCCGACACGCCCATCACTCCCGCCTCCACCACGAAGATCGTCACGTGCGCGGCCGCGCTCGCCTCACTCGGCCCGGACACACGCTTGTCCACCAGGGTCGTCCAGGGCGCCAAGCCGGGCGCGATCGTCCTGGTCGGCGGCGGCGACCCGCTGCTCGCCGGGCCTTCGGCGAAGCCGAGGTACCCGAAGCAGGCGAGCCTCGCCACGCTGGCCGCCCGCACCGCCGCGACCCTCAAATCCCAGAACATCAAGAAGGTCACCCTCGCCTACGACACGTCACTCTTCGCGGGGTCTCCCACCGCCCTCGGCTGGAAGCCCGGGTACATCCCCGAAGGCAACGTGGCGCCCGTCTACGCGCTCGCCATGGACGAGGGCCGCCAGCACCCGCGCTACAACACCCCCCGTGTCCCCAACCCTCCGGCCTACGCCGCCACGGCCTTCGCCCGGCTCCTCACCAAGCAGGGCATCTCCGTGTCGAAGTCCGTACGCCCGGGCAAGGCCCCCTCCGGCGCCGCCGAGCTGGGCAAGGTCGACTCCGCCCCCATCTACTCCCTGGTCGAGCACGCCCTCACACACAGCGACAACGACCTCTCCGAAGCCCTGGCCAGACACGTCGCCATCAAGGAAGGCCAGCAGGCGTCGTTCGCGGGCGGCGCCAAAGCCGTGACCGCCGTGCTCCAGCGGCTCGGCGTGACCCAGGGCGTCTCGCTCGCCGACGGCAGCGGCCTGTCCACCCGCAACCGCATCAGCCCCGGCGCCCTGGCCAAGCTCATCGCCCTGGCCGGCTCCGCGAACCATCCCGACCTGCACGCCATCGCCTCCGGCATGCCGATCGCCGGCTTCTCCGGCACGCTGGGCAACGGCCGCCGCTTCACCTCCAGTGACAGCAAGGGCGAGGTGGGCCTGGTCCGCGCCAAGACCGGCACACTCAACCACGTCAACACGCTGGCCGGGCTGGCCACGACCAAGGACGGGCGGCTGGTGACGTTCGCCTTCATGGCGGACCGGGTGCCGGCCAACGCCGAGCCGGTGCTTGACCGCCTCGCCGCCATCGTCGCGCGCTCTTAACGGGTTTGTTTGCGATCCTTCGGATCGCGGCTCAGTCGAGTTCGTTTGCGATCCTTCGGATCGCGGCTCAGTCGCTGTGGTCCGGTGTCTTCCCTCGTCGTTCAGTCGCTGCGCTCCCTCTCTCCTCAGTCCAGACACCGGCGCTCCTTCGCGGGTTGGGCCCGGACCACGTACGGTGGACGGTATGCAGGTGATCGACTGGGATCTGGCCGTCACGACCGGCACGCGCCTTGTGCGCCCCGGTCCTCAAGTGAGCCGGGAGGAGGCCAGGCAGGCCGTCGCCGAGCTCCGTACCCTGTCACGTGAGGCCGAGGGCCACGTGCGCGAGTTCACGAAGATCCACACGGAGACCGCGCCGCAGCCCGCGACCATCGTGGACAGGCCCGGTTGGATCAGGGCGAACGTGGAGGGTTTCCGCGTGGTGCTCGAGCCCCTGACGCAGCGCATGGGCAACAGCGCCAACCCGCCCCCCGCCATCGTCACCGCCGTGGGATCGCGCATCACGGGCGTCGAGGTCGGGGCCGTCCTGGCCTTCCTCGCCTCGCGGGTCCTGGGCCAGTACGAGCTGTTCCTGCCGCCGGACCCCACTGGCCAGGAGCCGGCGGGCCGCCTGACGCTCGTCGCCCCCAACGTCGTTCACGCCGAACGCGAAATGGGCGTCAACCCGCACGACTTCCGCCTCTGGGTGTGCCTCCACGAGGAGACCCACCGCGTGCAGTTCACGGGTGTGCCCTGGCTGCGCGAATACGTGCGCTCGCAGATGACTGAGTTCCTGCTCGCCTCCGACCTGGACCTGCCCACGCTGCTCGAACGCCTGCGCAATGCCGCCGACACGGTGGCCGACGTGGTGCGCGGCGGCGAGGGCAACCTGATCGACGCCATCCAGTCGCCGGGCCAGAAGGAGATCCTGGACCGCCTGACCGCCGTGATGACGCTCGTGGAAGGGCACGGCGACTACGTGATGGACGCCGTGGGCCCGTCCGTGGTGCCGTCGGTGGCCGACATCCGCTCCAAGTTCGCCCACCGCCGCGAGGGCGGCTCCCGCCTGGACAAGACGGTGCGGCGGCTGCTGGGGATCGAGGTCAAGATGAAGCAGTACGCCGAGGGCTCGGCGTTCGTCCGGTCGGTGGTCGGCCGAGTGGGCATGGACGGCTTCAACAAGGTGTGGACCTCGCCCGAAGCCCTCCCGACGACCCCAGAAATCGCCGACCCCGACGCCTGGATCAGCCGCGTCATCGGCACCCCGGCCCTCCCCGCCTGAATACCCACGGGCTCCCGGCTGTCTGCGGGCCCCGATGCCCTGGCCCACGGCTCCCGGTTGCCTACGGGCCCGGGCGCCGATGCCCTTGCTCGCCTGGCGCCCGTGTTCGGTGGCCGGCCGGGCACGGGCAGGGCGTCGCCGCCGGAGCGCCGCGTCGGGCGTGACGTGGTGCGGCCGTGCGGGGCGCTCGTGCACGGTGCCCGGCCGGGCGGGGACCCGGGACAATGGCTTGCGTGGGTCCACATCCAGCCGTAGCCGACGTCCGCAGGGCCGTGCGCGAGGCGTTGTCCGACCTCCGACCCGAAGCCCTGGTCATGGCGGCCTGCAGCGGCGGAGCCGACTCCCTTGCGCTGGCCGCGGCCGTGGGTTTCGTGGCGCCGCGCATGGGGTTGCGGGCCGGCCTGCTGAGCGTGGATCACCAGCTCCAGCCCGGGTCCGCAGAAAGGGCGCAGCAGGTCGTCGCCCAGGCCGCACACCTGGACCTGGACCCCGCGGAAGTGCTGACCGTCACGGTCGGCACCGAGGGCGGGCCGGAGGCGGCGGCCAGGGAGGCCAGGTACGCGGCGCTGGCGGCGGCGGCCGAACGGCTCCAGGCCCCGGCGATCCTCCTCGGGCACACCAGGGATGATCAGGCGGAGACAGTGCTGCTGGGGCTGGCCAGGGGGAGCGGGTTGCGTTCGCTGTCCGGGATGGCGGCCCGAGCGGGCCTCTACCGCCGCCCGTTCCTCGACCTCCCCAGATCCACCACCGTCGCCGCCTGCCGGGCCCTGGGGCTCGCCCCCTGGGACGACCCCCACAACGAGGATCCCCGGTACACCCGGGTCCGCGTCAGGAGAAACGTGCTTCCCGTGCTGGAGGAGGAGCTGGGCCCGGGGGTGGCCGAGGCGCTCGCCAGGACCGCGCGGATGGCACGCGAGGATGCCGACGCCCTTGACGAATGGGCTGATTCGGCGTACCAGCATTGCGCTCTTAGCGATATCGGCGGAGCCATAACGCTCGCCGTCAAGGAACTGGAGACCTTGCCCGACGCCGTCAGGCGGAGGGTGTTGCGGCGGGCGGCCATCGCTGCCGGAGCCCCGCCCGGCGCCCTGTCGGCCACCCACGTGCTGGCCGTGGATCGGCTGGTCACGCGGTGGCGGGGGCAGAAGGCCGTGGACCTGCCCGGGGGTCTGACCGCGACCCGGCGGTATGGCACCCTGATACTCGCCATCAGTCCCCACGCGTAAGGAACCACAGGTGGACGCTGCTGACATGGGCAAAGACCTGGAGAAGGTCCTCATCCCGCAGGAGGAGCTCCAGGCCAAGATCAAAGAGCTTGCCGGCCGGATCGACGAGGATTACGCGGGCAAGGACGTGCTGCTCGTGGGCGTGTTGAAGGGCGCCGTCATGGTGATGGCCGACCTGGCCAGGTCCCTGCACGTGCCGGTGCAGATGGACTGGATGGCGGTGTCGTCGTACGGCGCCGGCACCAAGTCGTCCGGCGTCGTACGCGTGCTGAAAGACCTCGACACCGACATCATGAACCGCCACGTGTTGATCGTGGAGGACATCATCGACTCCGGCCTGACCCTGCACTGGCTGCTGGAAAACCTCAAATCCCGCAACCCGGCGAGCCTGGAGATCTGCGCAGCGCTGCGCAAGCCGGACGCGGTGAAGGTGCCGATCAACGTGAAATATGTGGGGTTCGACATTCCCAACGAGTTCGTCATCGGTTATGGCCTCGACTACGCGGAGAGATACCGGAACCTTCCGTTCATCGGGACTCTCGCGCCGCACGTTTATAAGTAGCACCTCTTGCCATGGCCGGGAACATCGCGCAACGTGACGTACGTTGATAGGGCAAGGCCGGTGTAGCGGGCGGGTCCCTCCGCGTGCTCTGCCGGTGTACCTTCAGACTCCGGAAGGGTGACTGCGTGTCCCCTTCGGGTAGTCAGAAGTCGCGGTGCCGGATGCCGCGGCCCCGGGCCAACCCGGGGTTCCAGGCCATGGTCAGGAAGGGACGGGCCCGCAAGGGGTTCCGCATCGGATGGATCTCAAGCGATTTACACGTGGGCCACTGCTGTGGATCCTGGGCATCGTCGTGCTGCTCCTGCTCGTCACTCAGCTGTGGAGTGGCGGCGGTAATTTCAAGCAGGCCGACACGTCCTTGGTTCTCCAGCAGATTCGCGCCGGGAACGTCAGCAACGCGAAGATTGTCGACAAAGACAACCGCATCGAGGTGACGCTGCACAACGCCATCCCGGTCAGGGCGGGCGATCAGCCGACGAAGCTGATCCAGTCCGACTGGGTGACGGGTTACGGCAGCAAGTTGACCGACGAGCTGCAGGCTCAGGTCGACGCCAAGAAGACCAAGAGCTTCACCACCGAGGTGCCGCAGGAAAACTTCCTGGTCAGCCTCCTGGTGAGCTTCCTGCCTATCGTCATCATCGTGCTGCTCTTCCTGTTCATCATGAACCAGATGCAGGGCGGCGGCTCGCGGGTGATGAACTTCGGCAAGTCCAAGGCCAAGCTCATCACCAAGGACACCCCCAAGACCACGTTCGCCGACGTCGCGGGGGCCGACGAGGCCATCGAGGAGCTCCAGGAGATCAAGGAGTTCCTGCAGGCCCCGGCCAAGTTCCAGGCGATCGGCGCCAAGATTCCCAAGGGTGTGCTGCTGTACGGCCCGCCCGGCACCGGCAAGACCCTGCTGGCCCGCGCCGTCGCGGGCGAGGCGGGCGTGCCGTTCTACTCCATCTCCGGTTCCGACTTCGTCGAGATGTTCGTCGGCGTCGGCGCCTCGCGTGTTCGTGACCTGTTCGAGCAGGCGAAGGCCAACGCCCCGGCGATCATCTTCATCGACGAGATCGACGCCGTCGGCCGCCACCGCGGCGCCGGCCTGGGCGGCGGGCACGACGAGCGCGAGCAGACGCTCAACCAGCTGCTCGTCGAGATGGACGGCTTCGACGTCAAGGGCGGCGTGATCCTCATCGCCGCGACCAACCGGCCGGACATCCTGGACCCGGCGCTGCTGCGCCCGGGCCGTTTCGACCGGCAGGTCACCGTCGACCGCCCCGACCTCGAGGGCCGCAAGGGCATCCTCAAGGTTCACGGCCGCGGCAAGCCGTTCGCCCCCGACGTCGACCTCGACGTCATCGCGCGCCGCACCCCGGGGTTCACCGGCGCCGACCTGGCCAACGTGATCAACGAGGCGGCCCTGCTCACCGCGCGGGCCGATCAGAAGCTGATCACGATGGACCTCCTCGAGGAGTCGATCGACCGTGTCATGGCAGGACCCGAGCGCAAGTCGCGGGTCATGTCCGACAAGGAAAAGAAGATGATCGCCTACCACGAGGGCGGTCACGCGCTGGTGGCGCACGCGCTGCCCAACTCCGACCCGGTCCACAAGATCACGATCCTGTCCCGCGGCCGCGCCCTCGGTTACACGATGACGCTGCCGATGGAGGACAAGTTCCTGGCCACCCGGTCGGAGATGATGGACCAGCTCGCGATGTTGCTCGGCGGCCGCGCGGCGGAGGAGCTCGTCTTCCACGAGCCCACCACCGGCGCCTCCAACGACATCGAGAAGGCCACGGCCGTCGCCCGCCGCATGGTGGTCGAGTACGGCATGAGCGAGCAGCTCGGCGCCCGCAAGTTCGGCAGTGGCAACGCCGAGGTGTTCTTGGGCCGCGAGATGGGCCATGAGCGCGACTACTCCGAGAAGATCGCCTCCACGATCGACGAGGAGGTCCGCCGAATGATCGAGACGGCGCACGATCAGGCGTGGGACATCCTGGTCGAATACCGCGACGTGCTCGACGACCTGGTGCTCGAGCTCATGGAGAAGGAGACCCTCTCCCGGGAGCAGGTGCTGGGGATCTTCTCCCCGGTGGTCGTCAGGGAGCACCGCCCGTCCTACGCGGGCTACGGCAAGCGGCTCCCGTCGGACCGCCCGCCGATCCTGACCCCGAAGGAGAAGCAGTCGGCCAACGGCTCGCTCACCGGAGGTCACCAGGAGGCCCTGCCCTCCGGCGACACCGCGTGACCCCGCACGGAAAGATGCTTGCGTGACTCAGCACGACGTTGACCTGGCCAGAATCGAGAAGGCCGTGCGCGAGATCCTCTATGCCATCGGCGAGGATCCCGACCGCGACGGCCTGATCGAGACGCCTTCCCGGGTCGCCCGGGCCATGGCCGAGCAGTATTCCGGGCTCGGCCAGAAGCCCGAGGACGTGCTCAACAAGGTCTTCGACGTCGACCACGACGAGATGGTGCTCGTCAGGGACATTGAGGTCTACTCGACCTGTGAGCACCATCTGGTCCCGTTCCACGGCCTGGCCCACGTCGGCTACATCCCCAACGACCGGGGCCAGGTGACGGGCCTGTCGAAGCTGGCCCGTCTGGTGGACGTCTACGCCCGCCGGCCCCAGGTCCAGGAGCGCATGACGTCCCAGATCGCCGACGCGCTCATGCGGGTGCTGGAGCCCCGGGGGGCCATCGTGGTCATCGAGGCCGAGCATCTGTGCATGACGATGCGCGGCGTACGCAAGCCGGGCGCCAAGACCGTCACATCGGCGGTCCGTGGCGATTTCCGTACCAGTGACAAGACCCGATCCGAGGCGATGGCGCTCATCATCGGCAGATGAGGATCTATCAGTTCGGGGTGAGAGGGGACCCGCCATGTCAGCAGGTGTGGCGGAACGCCTAGGCTTGGCCCATGACTAGCGTGCCCAATGCGGAGCGGCGGTGCCTCGTCATGGGTGTGGTCAATGTGACGCCTGATTCCTTCTCCGACGGTGGGATGTGGTTCGACGAGGCGGCCGCCATCCGGCACGGCTTCCAGCTGGTCGAGGAGGGGGCCGACATCGTCGACGTGGGCGGCGAGTCCACGCGTCCCGGGGCTGCCAGGGTGTCGCTGGAGGAGGAGCTGGCCAGGGTCGTCCCGGTGATCGGCGCGCTGGCCGCCGAGGGGGTTCCGGTCAGCGTCGACACGATGCGCGCGGAGGTCGCCAAGGCCGCCGTCGAGGCGGGCGCGCAGCTCGTCAACGACGTGAGCGGCGGTCTGGCCGACCCGGAGATGCCGCGCGTGGTGGCGGCGGCCGGTGTCCCCTACGTGGTGATGCACTGGCGTGGCCACAGCCATGACATGGAGACCAGGGCCGTCTACACGGATGTGGTCACCGAGGTCCGTGAGGAGCTGAGCAAGCGGGTGGACCTGGTGCTGGCCGAGGGCGTTTCGAAGGAGCAGATCGTGCTCGACCCCGGTCTCGGCTTCGCCAAGAACGCCGAGCACAACTGGGCGGTGCTGGCCGGGATCCCGCAGCTGGCCGAGCTGGGCTATCCGCTGCTCATCGGGGCGTCACGCAAACGGTTCCTGGGGCGGCTGCTGGCCGCGCCGGACGGGACGCCCCGTCCGTTCAGCCGTAGCGACGACGCCACGTTGGCCGTGACCGCACTGGCCGCGCACGCGGGCGCATGGTGCGTACGTGTGCACGAGGTCGGCCCCAGCGCCGACGCCGTGCGCGTGGCCGCCGCATGGAAGAGAGCGGGAGCAGGCACATGAGCGTGGACACGGCCGCGATCGAGACGGTCAACCAGGAGTTCTACACCGCGATCGAGAGCGGCGATCTCGACAAGATGACCGACATCTGGGCGGAGGACACGGCCGACGACCAGGTGAGCTGCGTGCACCCGGGCTGGACGCTGCTGGCCGGCCGGCAGGAGGTGCTGCGGTCGTGGGCGCTGATCATGGCCAACACCACCTACATCCAGTTCGTGCTGACCGACGTCAACACGACCGTGCTGGGTGACGTGGCCGTGCTCACCTGCGTGGAGAACATTCTGACGGCCGGCGAGGAGGGCGAGTCGAGCTTCGCCGCGGGCAAGGTGGTGGCCAGCAACGTTTACCTCCGCACCTCGCAGGGCTGGCGGCTGTGGATGCACCACGGCTCTCCGGTGCTGCAGGGAGACGACGACGAGGAGGAGGAAGACGAGCTTGAGCGCTGATCGCATCGCTCTCAAGGGCCTGCGGGCCAGGGGGAGGCACGGTGTGCTCGCTGCCGAGCGGGAGCTCGGCCAGGAGTTCGTGGTCGACGCGACCCTGTTCCTCGACACCGCGCCGGCTGCGGCCGGCGACGATCTGACCAAGACCGTCCACTACGGGGAGCTGGCCGAGGCCCTCGTCGGGGTAGTGGAGGGTGAGCCGGTCGAGCTGATAGAGACGCTCGCGCAGCGCCTGGCCGACGTGTGCCTGGCCAGTGAGCTGGTGCACAAGGTCGAGGTGAGCGTGCACAAGCCGGCGGCGCCGATCCCGCTGCCGTTCGACGACGTGGTCGTGACGATCGAGCGGAGCCGGGCATGAAAGTCGATGTGATCGGAACGATCGAGCGGAGCCGCGGATGAAGGCCGTTCTCGCTCTGGGCAGCAACCTGGGCAACAGGTTCCAGATTCTGCAGGGTGCCGTGGACGTCCTGTTCGACGCGCCTGACCTGGAGTTCGTCAAGGCATCGCCGGTTTACGAGACCGACCCGGTCGGCGGTCCTCCGGGTCAGGACCCCTACCTCAACGCCGTCGTGGTCGCCGAGACCACCCTGGAGCCGCGTGCCCTCCTGGAGCGGGCGCTGAGCGTGGAAAACGCCTTCGGCCGGGAGCGCGGGGAGCATTGGGGGCCGCGTACGCTCGACGTGGACTTGATCGTCGTGGGCGACACCGTCTGTGACGAACCCGACCTGACGTTGCCGCATCCGCGGGCACACGAGCGTGCGTTCGTGCTCGTCCCCTGGGCGGAGGCCGACCCGCAGGGCACGGTACCCGGCCACGGCCGGGTCTGCGAGCTGCTGGAAGGGCTCGACCAGCAAGGCGTACGCCTGCGAGCCGACCTCACGCTGCAGAGGCCGGATTGAGGCCCACGCGCCCCGGCCACCTGGTCGGCATCCTTGTCGTCGTCGCGTTGATCACGTGGGCGGCGGTCCGGCAGTTCTACTCCGACCTGCCCCTCATGCCATGGACGGCGATTCCGACCGTGCTGCTGGTGGCCATCGGCGAGGGTTACAGCGCCTGGGCCACCAAGGCCAGGATCGCCAGAAAGCCGGGGACCAAGCCGGTGGAGCCGCTGGCGGTGGCCCGGCTGGCCGCGCTGGCGAAGGCGTCGGCGTACGCGGGGGCGGCGTTCGGCGGGCTGTTCGCCGGCTTCGCGCTCTACACGGTGCAGATCCTGGACCGGGAGACACCGCGTTCGGAGTTCTTCATCGCGACGGGCTCGTTCCTGGCCTGCGTGGCGCTGGTCTGCGCGGCGCTCTACCTGGAGAACGCCTGCCGCATCCCGAAGGACCCGGAGAACCAGCCGCCGCCGAGGTAGTCCTCGGCCCGGAAGCCGGTGTCAGCCATGCTCCGAGCCTACGGAGCCGCCGACCTCCTCGTCCTGCTTGCGACCGACCGGCGGGCGGCGCCGGCCGAAGAGGTAGATGACCGGGGTGGTGCAGATCAGCGGCCCGATGATGGCGATGGGGCGTTCCAGCCACCATCTGAGGTCCGGCGGGATCGTGCTGCCGAGGGTGCCGAAGAGCCACCACGACAGCCCCAGCGCGATGGCCATCCCGGTGGTGTGGAAGAGGAACAACGCCAGCGCGTACCGGTTGATGAAGTCGTTGACCCGGCGCCAGCCCGGCCGTTCGAGCACCCGTTCCATGGCCGGTCGCAGCACCTCGACCAGCCCGATCTGGAAGAGCAGCAGGGCCACGATCACGAACGTCGGCGGGGCCATGTTGGACCACTTGTCGCCGGGCACGCCCACCATCGAGCCGGGGTAGATGCCCGAGTACACCAGCCCGAACAGGGCGAACAGACCGGTCCACAACAAGGCGACGTCGTACCGCCTGGGGAGGATCACGATCCGGTCGTAGAAGAACCCCGCCTGGTGCGCCAGTCCCCAGATCAGGATCATGTTGAGCCAGCCCGCCCAGTCCACGTCGTACGTGAAGCGCACCACGTCCACCACCAGGGCCGCCCCGCCGAGCCAGATCAGGGTCAGCACGTCGTAGCGTTCGTGCAGCCAGAGCGCCACGGGAAGTAGGGCGATCAGCACGAGGTAGACGCCGAGGAACCACAGAGGGCTGAGCACCAGCAGCACGACCCGCCACATCCAGTCCACCTGGAACGTGACCGTGACCACCGCCCCGACCGCGATCCACACCCCGGACAGGAACAACGCGGGTAAGGCCAGAGCCCGGATCCGCCGCCAGACGAACGCCCCGATGCCGGTGCCGCGCTGCTTGGCCCGGTGCCAGGACAGCAGGTGCACGTGCCCGCCGACGTAGAAGAACAGCGGCAACACCTGCAGCAGCCAGGTGAGGATCCATAACCCGGAGGTGAAGCCGAGCGGGCTGGTCGGCTCGGGTCCGTGCGGCTTCCACACGAGAATCGTGAACGCCCAGTGCCACACCACCACGACGACCAGGCTCAGCGCGCGAAGCCAGTCGACGTACTTGTCGCGTTCCTGGTGTGCCGAGTTCTCAGCCTTCACTTGTCGATGTCACCTACGACGAAGAACATGGAGCCGAGAATGGCGACCATGTCGGCGACCAGGTGGCCGGGCAACATCTCCCGCAGCACCTGAATGTTGCCGTACGAGGCCGAGCGCAGCTTGAGCCGCCACGGCGTCTTGTCTCCCTTGGAGACCAGGTAGTAGCCGTTGATACCGAGCGGATTCTCGGTCCACGCGTACGTGTGCCCCTCCGGCACCTTGAGCACCTTCGGCAGCCGCTGGTTGATCGGCCCGGGCGGCAGCGAGCGCAGCCGCTCGACGCAGCTGTCGGCCAGCTCCAGCGAGACCTTGAGCTGCTCGAACAGCACCCCGAACCGGGCATGGCAATCGCCCGCGCTCCCGGTGACCACCTTGACGGGCAGCTCTGAATAGGCCAGGTACGGTTCGTCGCGGCGCAGGTCGATGTCCACCCCGGAGGCCCGCGCGATCGGGCCGCTGACGCCGTACTGCATGATCTGCTCGTGCGTGAGCACCCCGACACCCTTGGTACGCGCCAGGAAGATGTCGTTGTGCAGGATGAGGTCCTCGATGACCGGCACGCGGCGGCGGGTCTCCGCGACCGCCTCCGACACCCGGTCCAGCCAGCCGAGCGGCAGATCTTCCTTGAGCCCGCCGACCCGGTTGAACATGTAGTGCATGCGCCCGCCGGAGATCTCCTCCATGACCGCCTGGATCCGCTCCCGCTCGTTGAAGGAGTAGAAGATCGGCGTCATCGCGCCCAGCTCCAGCGGGTACGAGCCGAGGAACATCAGGTGGCTGAGCACACGGTTGAGCTCGGCCAGCAGCGTACGCGCCCACACGGCCCTGACCGGCGGCTCCATGCCGAGCAGGCGTTCGGCGGCGAGCACCACGCCCAGCTCGTTCGCGAACCCCGCCAGCCAGTCGTGCCGGTTGGCCAGCATGATGATCTGACGGTAGTCGCGGACCTCGAACAACTTCTCCGCCCCGCGGTGCATGTAGCCGATGATCGGCTCAGCGGTGGCGATGCGCTCGCCGTCCAGTGTCAGCCTGAGCCTGAGCACCCCGTGCGTTGACGGGTGCTGCGGGCCGATGTTGAGGATCATGTCCTCGGTGGCCAGCTCTTTGGCGCCCGCACCGATTCCGACCACGCGTTCCGTCATATGGCCATGCTGCCACCGTCCCAGTTGGCGATCCAGTGTGGGGGATGGTCAAGGAATGGTATGCAAACGCATCGCTTCTGAGGACTTGGGGAGGAGTCGGGGGAACGGGGGGAGAAAGCACTATGAAGAAGGTTCTGTTCGATGTCGCGGCCTTGATCGCGCGGGTGGCGACCGGCGTGATCTTCATAGCTCATGGCTGGCAGAAGTGGCAGAGCGGGCTCGGCGCCACCTCAGAGGGCTTCAGGGGGATGGGGCTCCCGCTGCCCGAAGTCGCTGCCCTGTACGCCCACGTCGTCGAGTTCGTCGGCGGCATCTTTCTCATCGTCGGCCTGCTGGTCCGGCCGGTGGGCCTGCTGTTGCTGATCAACATGATCGGCGCGATCGCCTTCGCCCACTGGGGGAAGGGCATCATGTCGGAAACCGGCGGCTGGGAGTTGCCGGGTGCGTTGGCTGCGCTCGGCCTCATGTTCCTGGCGGTCGGCGGCGGGCGGCTCGGGCTCGACGCGCTGCTCGGCAAGATGTTCCGGCGCCGCAAGGAAAGCCAGGCCGCGGAGAGCGACGTGGGCGTCCACCAGCGCGGCGCGGGCCGTGACGAGGGGAGGACGGGCACTGGACGGACCGGTGGTCCGTTGACGCCTTCGGAGCCCGGCACGCCCGAGACGCCGAACGTGCCGAGGCAGCCGACGGCGCCCAGGTCCAGCATGAGCGACGAGGACATGCGGGACATCGACGCCCTGGTCTCCGACGACCAGCCGGAGCACCGCAAGCCACCGAACCGGTGAGTCTCAGCGGGAGACGAGGTCCCGCAGCGCCTCGATCAGCCGGTCCACGTGTTCCTGCGTGGTCCCGATGCCGATCGAGGCCCGAACCGCGGCCGTCGTGCCGTCCTCGCAGCCGGAGTTCTCCGGGTCGCTCTCTCCGGCCGAGCTCCTGCGCTCGTGTTCATCGGCGGTAGCGTCCAGCAGGTGCCGCACGAACGGGTGCGCGCAGAACTTCCCGTCGCGCACGCCGATGCCGTACTCGCTGGACAGCACCTCGGCCACCTCGCGAGCCGAGCACCCGTCCACGGTGAACGACACGATCCCCACCCGCGGGTGATCGTCCCCCCACAGTGACAACTCCCGCACACCCTCGATCGAGGCCAGCCCCGACCGGAGCCGGGCCAGCAGCCGCTCCTCCTCGCGGACCAGCGCCGTCCAGCCGGTTGCGGTGAGTCCGTCGCAGGCGGCGGCCAGCGCGATCGCGCCCAGGACGTTCGGGGTGCCCGCTTCGTGGCGCGGCTCCGGGTCGTCATGCCATTCCACGACGTCACCGACCGAGCGCACCGCACCTCCGCCCTTGAGGTACGGCTCCCCTTCGGCCAGCCAGTCCCGCCGCCCGATCAGCGCCCCGGCCCCGAACGGCGCGTACAGCTTGTGGCCGGAGAAGGCCACGTAGTCCAGGTCGAGCGCGGTCAGGTTGAGCTGCCGATGCGGTACGAGCTGCGCCGCGTCCACCAGGATGCGGGCCCCGTGCCGGTGCGCGATGTGGGCCAGGGCGGCGATGGGCCAGAGCTCCCCGGTGACGTTGGAGGCGGCGGTGACCACGAGCAGCTTCGGCCCCTCGACCCCGGCCAGCGCCTCGTCGGCGGCGCGGACGGCCTCGCCGGGGAAGGCGGGCGGCGCCAGCCGTACGGACGTGGGCCAGGGCAGGAGCGAGGCGTGGTGCTCGGTGTCGAAGACCACCGCGGTCGTGCCGGCGGGCAGGCAGCCGGCCAGCAGGTTCGTGGCGTCGGTGGTGTTGCGGGTGAAGATCACCGCATCGTCGGGGCGGGCGCCGACGAACGCCCTGACCGTGTGGCGGGCCTGCTCGTACCTGGCGGTGGTGAGCTGGGAGGCGTAGCCGGCGCCGCGGTGGACGCTGGAGTAGGCCGGGAGCGCGGCGGCGACGGCGGCGCTGACCGGCTCCAGACAGGGCGCGCTGGCCGCGTAGTCCAGGTTGGCGTACCCCACCAGCCGCCCACCCTTGACCGGCACCTGCAGGTCGGCGCCGAGCACGGCGGGGATGGGGCGGCTCGTGGCGGCCGGAGCCGGAGCGTCGCCGGTGGCCTGGACGGGGACGGAGTCGAAGATCGTGAGCGTGGACACGGCACATCTCCCTCAGGGGTCATCGGACCCCTGGAGCAGCCACGGAGCCCGCGCTTGCCCGCCACACCTCGTGGCGGACCAGGTCTTCACCCGGGGCACCCCGCCGCGGACGCGAGGGTTGCCGGCCAGCTAGCCGGGGCTTGTCGCTGGCACTCATGACCTACGCCCGCACTATAACCCAGCCCCCGCGGCAAAACGCAAACCGGCGAACTTTTACGCCCCTTGACTCGTTGCTACCTGGGACCACGAGCCGCATGTCATGGAGGTAAACAGATGTGGGACTGGGTGACCGACCCGCAGATCTGGATCGGTTTCTTCACCCTGGTGGCCTTGGAGATCGTCCTGGGCATCGACAACATCATCTTCATCTCCATCCTGGCCGGGAAACTACCCCCGGAACAACGGGACAGAGCCCGCGTCCTCGGCCTTGCGGCCGCCCTGATCAGCCGGCTGCTTCTGCTGCTCGGCCTGTCATGGGTGGTACGGCTCACCGAGCCGCTGTTCGCCGTCATCGGTCACGAGATATCGGGACGTGATCTGATCCTGCTGCTCGGCGGCCTGTTCCTGCTGGCCAAGAGCGTCACCGAGATCGGCCACAGCATGGACGCCCCGTCCGGCAAGGACGGCAAGAAGGCCGCCGCGGTCTCCTTCACCTCCGTGATCCTGCAGATCATGGTGCTGGACGTCGTGTTCTCGCTCGACTCGGTCATCACCGCGGTCGGCATGGTGGACGAGCTCGGCGTGATGATCGCGGCCGTCGTGGTGGCGGTGCTGGTCATGTTGTTCGCCTCCGGGCCGATCAGCCGGTTCGTGGACCAGCACCCGAGCATCAAGATGCTGGCGCTGGCGTTCCTGGTGCTGATCGGCGTGGTGCTCATCGCCGAGGGCCTCGACCAGCACATTCCGAAGGGGTACATCTACTTCGCGATGGCGTTCTCGGTCGTCGTGGAGCTGCTCAACATCCGGATGCGCAGGAGGCACTCCAAGCAGGTCGAGCCGGCCGAGCAGGAGGAGGAGTCCCAGCATGAGGCTCCTACTATGAAGTAGTGCGCTTTGATCCCTGGAATCCCGATTTCGTGGCCTACCCGTACCGGGTCTACGACGAGCTGCGGCGCGAGGCGCCCGTCTGCTACTTCGAGCCGACGAACCAGTGGCTGGTCTCGCGCCACGCCGACGTGAACGCCCTGCTCAGGGACCGCCGCCTGGGCAGGTCGTACCTGCACGTGGCCACGCACGAAGAGTTCGGCAGGCCGCCCGAGCCGGACTTCCAGGAGCCGTTCTGGCGGGTGATCAGGGCGGGCATGCTCGACGTGGAGCCGCCGGTGCACACGCGGTTGCGCCGGCTGGTCTCCAAGGCCTTCACGCCGCGCATGGTGGAGTCCCTGCGGCCGCGTGTGCGGGCGATCGCGGCGGGCCTGGTGGACACGTACGTGGAGAAGGGCGGCGGGGATCTGATCGCTGAGGTCGCCGAGCCGCTCCCGGTGACCGTGATCGCGGAGATGCTCGGCATCCCCGACGGGGACCGCCACCTGCTGCGTCCCTGGTCGTCCGACATCTGCGGCATGTACGAGCTCAACCCCGCACCCGAAGCCCAGCACACCGCGGTGCGGGCGGCTTCGGAGTTCGCCGGCTACCTCAAGACCCTGGCCCGCGAGCGCCGGCAGCGTCCCGGCGACGACCTGATCAGCGCGCTCGCCGGGATCACCGAGCTGACCGAGGACGAGCTGGTCGGCACCTGTGTCTTGCTGCTCAACGCCGGCCACGAGGCCACCGTGAACGTGACGGGCAACGGATGGTGGTCGTTGTTCAGGAACCCCGGCGAGCTGGCACGGCTGCGTGCGGACCGTTCCCTGCTGCCCACGGCCGTCGAGGAGCTGATGCGCTGGGACACGCCGCTGCAGATGTTCGAGCGGTGGGTGCTGGAGGACATCGAGGTCCACGGCGTGACGATTCCGCGTGGGTCGGAGGTGGCGCTGCTGTTCGGCTCGGCGAACCGGGACCCCGAGGTGTTCGAGGATCCGGACCGGCTGGATGTGGGGCGGGCCGACAACCCGCACATCTCCTTCGGTGCCGGCATCCACTTCTGCCTGGGCGCGCCGCTGGCCCGCATCGAGCTGATGGAGTCCTTCGGCGCGCTGCTGGACCGGGCGGCCACACTGGAGCTGCGCGAGGAGCCGGCCTGGAAGCCCGGCTACATCATCCGTGGCCTGCACGCCCTGGAACTGACCGCGAGCTGAGTCTCCGCCGTTGGTCGAGTCGGCGGTGAGCCGCTCACCGCCGTTGGTCGAGTCGGCCATGAGCTGCTCACCGCCGTTGGTCGAGCCAGCCGAAGCCGCCGAGGCCCGACGAGTCGATGAGCTCCCCCTCCTCCGACGCCCGGGCCAGGGCCCGCACGTAGGCGCGCGGATCGGTGCCGGCCAGCGCCATGGGCGGCCGGGCGCCGGTGATCCCCAGCGCCCGCAGTGCGTCGCGTTGTGTGGACAAGGTTGTGGATATCGCACCGGCCCGCCGCCCGGCCTCCGCGCATGCGTCGAGCGCGACATGGGCCGTGATATCGCAGGTCCCGTCGGGAATCGGGGTGACGACGGCGCCGTCGCGGTAGCCGGTCAGCGTGCCACACGGCGGCCGGTTATCCACAGGGTGTGCATAGTCGATGGCGATCGCCCGGCCCTTGGTGAGACGCGTCACCACCGAGGCCCAGGCCTCGTCACGTGGGCGGCCGATCTCCGCTCGGGCGCCCACCTGGGGTAGTGGCCACCATCGATCCAGCCACGCCCGGTCGGCAGGCCGCAGCGGGCCGCCGAGACGCTCCTCGCCCGTACGGATGTTCACCAGGACGAGCCGCGGGCCGTCCGGCGTCTGCTCGGCCACGTCCAGCGGGATGTTGTCGAGCCATTCGTTGGCGACGGCCAAGCCCGTGATGCGGTCCGGCAGGCCGCCACGCCAGTTGATCCGCTCTGGAAGGCCCAGCGGCCTGGGGGAGAGGTCGACGGCCGTGATCCGCAGCCGGTTGCGCAGTGCGGGCTCGGCCGCGGCCCGCACCTCGGTCACCAGCACACCTTCGCCCGCGCCGATGTCGACAAAGTCGAGCTCCTCCGGCTCACCGAGCTCGGCGTCCACCTGTCTCAGCAGCGTCAGCACCGCGTCGGCGAACGCCGCCGAGGCGCTGACCGAGGTGCGGAAGTGGCCCGACGGGCGCTCGCGGAGGTAGAAGCCCTCCTCGCCGTACAACGCCCGCTCCGTCGCGGCGCGCCACGTCAGCCACATGCCTTGGACTATCTCACGACTTTCGACGGACACACAGACAGTCACTATACGGCTACTCTTTGTCTCCGACTTGCAGTACGTTTGCTTAGAGTCATCGAATGACTGCGTTCCGCCAACCCCCAAGTGGCGGAGTCGATCGTGAGCAAGCGTCCGCGGCCCCGGCGCCGCGAAACCGAGAGGAGCTCTCATGCTGAAGAAGACCCTGGCTGTGGCCGGAGCCGTCGCGGTGGTGTCGCTGGCCGCCCCGGCGGCACACGCCAACGTCACGAGCGGCAACGGTGGCGTGCTCTCGGGCAATCAGGTGCACCTACCGATCGGCATCCCGATCAACGTCTGCGGCAACGCGGTGGCCGTCCTGGGCTCCGCCATCGCCGGCTGCAAGGGTGGCGCCAAGGTGATCGACTACTGATCGGCGAAGAAGCCCGGACCGGCGCGGTCCGGTCCGGGCTCCGTTCCTGGCCGGTCAGTCGGCGGATGAACCGGTCAGGCGCACCTCCAAGGGTCGCATCATTGCGGGCGTCGGGTCCGGCCAGGACTCGGCGCCCGCGGCCATGCGATGAACCCCTCTCCTCATCTCTTCCGACAGGGGGTGCACTATTTGTATGCCCTTGTCGCTTTTGTCGTTAACTCAACATGCGGCAAAGCACCGGTCACATCTGTAGTACGGAAGGGCCGTTACGCTGGTCGGCAGTGCCATTTGCTCGACAGGGGTGTGACGTCATGGACGCAGGGGATCGCCCGGCGCGGCTGACCGTCGGAGTGCTCGGCTCGGGCAAGGTCGGCTCGGCTCTCGGCGCCGCGTTGGCGCAGGCAGGACACCGCGTCGTGGCCGCGAGCGGGGTGTCGGACAACTCCCAGCGATGGGCCGCCGACCGGCTCGGGGTCACGCCGTCGCGGCCTGACGAGGTGGTGTCGACGGCCCAGCTGATTCTGCTCACCGTGCCCGACGACACGCTGCCCGATCTCGTCAACGGTCTGGCCGCCACCGGGGCCGACCTCAAAGGCAAGCTGCTGGTGCACACCAGCGGGGCGTACGGGTTGTCCGTGCTCGAGCCGGCGGCTCGAGTCGGCGCGCTGCCGCTCGCGCTGCACCCGGTCATGACCTTCACGGGCCGTGACGACGATCTCAACAAGCTCACCGGCATCTCGTACGGCGTGACCGCGCCCGACGCGCTGCGTCCCATCGCCGAGGCTCTGGTGATCGAGATGGGCGGTGAGCCGGTCTGGATCGCCGACGCCGACCGCGCGCTCTACCACGCGGCACTGGCCGGGGCGGCCAATCACATGGTCACGCTCATCGCTGAGTCACAAGAGCTCCTGGGCCGCATCGGTGTCGAGCACCCTGGGCGCATGCTGGGCCCGCTGCTCGGCGCCGCGCTCGACAACGTGCTGCGGCTGGGCATCGCCGGCCTGACGGGGCCGGTCGTGCGCGGCGACGCCGGCACCGTGCGCAAGCATGTGGACGCGCTGATCCTGGCGGCTCCTGAGGCGGCCGACGCCTACATCGCGCTGGCCAGGCTCACCGCCGACCGGGCGCTGGCCGCGGGACTGCTCAAACCGGAGGAGGCGGAGCGGCTGCTCGACGCACTCGGAGGCAACATATGGACCTGACCCGCGACACCTCGCGGAGTGAGGCCATGAGCAGGGAAGGGACTATGGAGCTGATCGTCGCCAGGAACCGGGACGACCTGGTCAAGGCGCGGGCCGGTGGTGAGGTGGCCCTGGTGCCGACCATGGGCGCGCTGCACGAGGGGCATCGATCGCTGATCAGGCTCGCCCGTGCCCGGGCCGATCAGGTCGTGGTCAGCATCTTCGTTAACCCCCTTCAATTCGGGCCAAGTGAGGATTTTTCACGCTATCCCCGTACATTCGATGCGGACCTCGAGGTGTGCCGGGCCGAGGGCGTGGACGTGGTGTTCTATCCGTCCGCCGAGGACATGTACCACCCCGACCGCCAGGTGAGCCTGCTCTCCGGCCGGATGGGCGAGGTCGTCGAGGGCGCCTCCAGGCCGGGACACTTCGACGGCGTGCTGACGGTCGTGCTCAAGCTGTTCAACCTGGTCCAGCCACACGTGGCGATCTTCGGGCAGAAGGACGCGCAGCAACTCGCGCTGATCCGCCGCATGGTGGCCGATCTCGACGTGCCGGTCGAGATCGTCGGCGCGCCCACCGTACGCGAGCCCGACGGCCTGGCCTTGTCCAGTCGCAACCGTTACCTGTCCGAGGCGGACCGCCAGGTTGCGCTGGCGCTCTCCCGGGCGCTGCGCGCGGGAGCCGCCCAGCCGACGCCGTCCGAGATCCGGGCGGCGGCGCGGGCGGTGCTCGACGCGGCGGGACCCGAACTCGACGTGGACTACCTGGTCCTCGTCGACCCGGCGACCTTCACCGAGGTGGGCGAGTCGTACGCGGGCGAGGCAGTGCTCGCCGTGGCCGCCAGGGTGGGATCGACCAGGCTGATCGACAATGTCACCCTGACCTTGAATCCCGCCTGAGGCGGATTACCGTCGGAATCAAGACCGACGAGGAGTTACGGGATGAGCTGCTCCGGCGGATGAAGGTCGACCAGGCCATGCGCGACCCGGCCAAGGGATTTCCCAGCGGCCGGCAGCTGACCCGGCTCCAGAAGCTCGACGAGGGCAACACCGCTTGGCTCTACTCCGTGGTCGCCACTCGCGGCTGGCCGCTGGTCTCGCAGGTCGGCGGGCGCGCCGCGCGGGCGGCCTGGCTGCTGGCACGGCATGCCAGCTCGATCGAGGCGCAGCGCCTGTTCCGCCAGGTGATGGCCGACGCCGTGGAGCGGGACGAGGCGTCGCCGCGCGGCGATCTGGCGTACCTGGAGGATCGGGTACGGGTGCGCTCCGGCCGCCCCAGCTGTACGGGACCCAGTTCCACGACGGTGTGGACGGCCTGGAACCCATGCCGATCGAGGAACCCGAGCTGCTCGACGAGCGCCGCGCGGCCGTGGGGCTGGAGCCGTTCGCCGAGTACGAGGCGTTCATCAGAAAAACCGAGGGCATCAGAAAAACCGAGGGCATCAGAAAAGCCGAGGGCGTCAGAAAAGCCGAGGGCATCGGGAGGTCCGGGAGATCAGGAAGTGGGGGAGATCAGGGAGTGGGGGAGATCAGGGAGTCCGATAGCGCAGGAAGGCCCGAGGGCATCGAACCCGCCGAGGGCGGTTGAGCACCCCCCGGGCATGTTCACGCCACGCCGGGCGTTATCGTCATATTGACGAAATCGTCTCTGAGTGAGGAGACCCCGAATGAGCGCACCGGCGATTCCCCTGCGGCTGACCGCTCCCGCGCCCGGCTGGACCGCCGAGGCGGACGTGGTCGTCGTGGGCTCTGGCATCGCGGGCCTGACCGTGGCCCTGCACTATGCCGAGCTGGACCCGGCCGCCAAGGTAATGGTCGTCACCAAGGACGTCTTGTCGTCGGGCTCCACGCGCTGGGCCCAGGGCGGCATCGCGGCCGTGCTCGACCCGCGCGACACACCCGAGGAGCACCTGAACGACACGCTGCTCGCCGGGGTCGGCCTGTGCGACGTGAAGGCGGTCCGGACGCTGGTGACCGAGGGCCCCGCCGCGCTGCGGCGGCTGATGGCGCGCGGCGCCAATTTCGACCGTACGCCCGACGGGAAGCTTCAGCTCACCAGGGAGGGCGGGCACCGGCGGCGCAGGATCGTGCACGCGGGCGGCGACGCCACGGGCGCCGAGGTACAGCGGGCGCTCGTCGAGGCGGTGCGTGCCGCCTCCATCGAGGTGATCGAGCACGCGCTGGTGCTCGACCTGCTCAAGGACGCCGAGGGCCGGGCCAGGGGCGTGACGCTGCACGTCATGGGCGAGGGGGCGCGCGACGGCGTCGGCGCGGTGCGCGCCAGGGCGGTCGTGCTGGCCACCGGCGGCATGGGCCAGGTGTACGCCGCCACCACCAACCCCGTGGTCTCCACAGGCGACGGGGTGGCGCTCGCGCTGCGTGCCGGGGCCGTGGTGCGTGACATCGAGTTCGTCCAGTTCCACCCGACCGTGCTCTGGCTCGGGGAGGGCTCGACGGGCCAGCAGCCGCTGATCTCCGAGGCGGTCAGGGGCGAGGGTGCGGTGCTGATCGACCACGACGGCAACCGGTTCATGGAGGACGTGCACGAACTGGCCGACCTGGCGCCACGTGACGTCGTGGCCAAGGCGATCATGCGGACGATGCGCGCGACCGGCCGCGACCACGTCTATCTCGACGGGCGCCACTTCGGCAGGGCGAAGTGGGAGAGCCGATTCCCGACGATTTACGCAGTCTGCCGCGAGCACGGCATCGACCCGGCCACCGAGCCCATCCCCGTGGCCCCCGCCGCCCATTACGCGAGCGGCGGCATCCGTACGGACCTGCGCGGACGTACCTCGATCGAGGGCCTGTACGCCTGCGGCGAGGTCGCCTGCACCGGCGTGCACGGTGCGAACCGGCTGGCCTCCAACTCCCTGCTCGAAGGGCTCGTCTTCGCCGAGCGCATCGCCGAGGACATCCACCAGGTACGCCCGGCGCCCGGCGACCCGGTCGCGAGCCAGGCAGCGCCCGGGCTGGCAGACCCCCGGATCAGACCGCGGATCCAGGGTCACATGAGCGCCGGGGCGAGCGTGTTGCGCAGCCGAGAGTCGCTGGTGGCCACGGCCAGGGCGCTGCGCGACGCCCGCTGGACCCCCGTCGAGGTGCCGGCCTGCACCGAGTCATGGGAGGCCACGAACCTCCTGACCGTTGCCACCGTGCTCACCGGCGCGGCGGCGGCCAGGCTGGAGACGCGTGGCTCACACTGGCGCCAGGATCACGAGACCCGCGACGACGACGAATGGCTGGGGCACCTGGATGTGACCCTGAGCGAGGAAGGTCCCCGCATGACGTACACGCCCCATGGGACTCCCGCGCGCCTGACGCAGGAGCTCACCGGAGCCGGGCTGGACCCGGCCGAGGTGGACGCCCTCATCGACCGGGCGCTCGAGGAGGATCTGCAGGAGGCCGGCGACGTGACGAGCCTGGCAACCATCCCGGCCGCCCAGCGGTCGACGGCCGACGTGGTCGCGCGCAAGGACGGCGTGGTGGCGGGGCTGGCCGTGGCCGAGGCGGTGTTCGTGCGGCTGGGCGCGGGGCGTACCGAGCGGCGGGCCAAGGACGGCGAGCGGGTCCGGGCCGGCGACGTGCTGATGACCGTCGAGGGCCCGACGCGGGCCCTGCTGACGGCCGAGCGGACCGCGCTCAACCTGCTCACGCACCTGTCCGGGGTGGCCACGCTGACCGGCAGATGGGTCGAGGCGATCAGTGGCACGGGGGCGAGCGTCCGTGACAGCCGCAAGACCCTGCCCGGGCTGCGGGCACTGGAGAAGTACGCGGTGCGCTGCGGCGGCGGCGTCAACCACCGGATGTCGTTGTCGGACGCCGCCCTGATCAAGGACAACCACGTGGTGGCGGCGGGCGGCGTGGCCGAGGCGTTCCGGGCGGTCAGGGAGCGGTACCCGGACCTGTCCATCGAGGTGGAGATCGACCGGCTGGATCAGCTGGAGGCCGTGCTGGACGAAGGGGCCGAGGAAATCCTGCTCGACAACTTCACGGTCGACGACACCGCCCGAGCCGTACAAGTCGTGAAAAATCGGGCGAAAAACAGGGTTGCCGTCGAAGCCAGCGGGGGATTGACCTTGGAATCGGCCCGCGCGGTGGCCGAAACTGGCGTTGACTACCTGGCGGTGGGGGCGCTGACGCACTCGGCGCCGGCCCTGGACATCGCACTGGATCTGCGGGGGTAATTGATGCTGCTCACGATCGACGTCGGCAACACGCACACGGTGCTGGGGTTGTTCGAGGGCGAGGACGTCATCGAGCATTGGCGGCTGGCGACCGACGCCCGCCGCACCGCCGACGAGATCGCGGTCGTCCTCCAGGGCCTGCTGGCGCAGTCGCCGCTGCTCAAAGGGGCCGACATCGACGGCATCGCCATTTGCTCCACGGTGCCGAGCGTGCTCAACGAGATGCGGGAGATGTGCCGCCGCTACTACGGCGACGTCAACGCGGTGATCGTGGAACCGGGCATCCGCACCGGCGTGCCCGTACGCATGGACAACCCCAAGGAGGTCGGCAGCGACCGCATCGTCAACGCGCTGGCGGCCATCGACCAGTACGGCGGCCCCTGCATCATCGTCGACTTCGGCACCGCGACCTCGTTCGACGCGGTGTCGGCCAAGGGCGAGTACGTCGGCGCGGTCACCGCGCCCGGCATCGAGATCTCGGTGGACGCGCTGGCCGCGGCCGGGGCGCAACTGCACAAGGTGGAGCTCGTCAGACCACGCTCGGTGATCGCCAAGAACACCGTGGAGGCCCTGCAGGCGGGCATCATCTACGGTTTCGCCGGCCAGGTGGACGGCATCGTCGAGCGGATGGCGGCCGAGCTGGCCGACGATCCCGACGAGGTGACCGTGGTGGCCACCGGCGGGCACGCCGCCCTGGTGGTGGGCGAGTCGCGCTCGATCGACGTGCACGAGCCGTGGCTGACCCTCATCGGCCTGCGCCTGATCTACCACCGGAACGCGACATAGGACAAGCGGCCCTCCGCTCGGGTAAGAGGGCCGCTTGCGTATGTGACCGCGTGAGGGCTACTCGCTCTCGGCGGTGTAGATGTACTGCCAGGGGCCGCACTTCTTCGGGTAGCTGCTGTGCACGCCGATCTGGCAGACCTTCGCCCGCAGCGAGTAGACGTCGTGCTCCTGGAAGTGGAACTTCTTGTAGCCGGGGAAGCCGCAGTACTTCTTCCAGTACACGGGGGACCAGTCGTGGTCGAAGTCGCTGGCTTCGAACTTCACGAACGCGCACTTGCCGCCCTCGTTGTAGGAACGGTTGTCCAGGTCGTAGAGCCGGCCGTAGACGTGGACCTCGTTCGACTCCCCGTCGTGGTCCCAGTTCACGGTGACCTTGCCGTGCGCCTTGGCCAGGCCGTGCTTGGCGTAGGCGGAGCCCCAATACTCTGAGTAGTCGTCATAGTCGGAGGTGCTGGCGGACGCGGCCGTCGGGAGCGCCAGGGCCAGTGCCGTGGTCGCGGCGACGGCGAGGGCGCCTGTCGCGATCTTCTTCAACATCTTCTCTCCTTGAGCTCCCTGGGCCGGCTCCCTGCCGGCTCCCCCCTGAGCTCTTGAGATATTGATAGAAGAAGGCTCTTGCAGCGTTCCTGCGCGCTCCCTGCAGGGGACCGACGAGTCCTTGCAGTTCGCCATATCCCCTACGCTTTGTTGTTGTGAGCGACGAACTTCCCGAGCAGATGCGGATCCGGAGGGAGAAGCTCGACCGCCTTCGCAGCGAGGGCGTCGACCCTTACCCGGTGAATTTCCCTCGTACGGCGACGAACGCCGAGGTCAGGGAGAAATACCAGGGGCTGGAGCCCGACGCCGCCACCGGCGACACGGTGGGGGTCGCGGGCCGAGTCATGCTCAGCCGCGTGGGCGGCAAGCTCTGCTTCGCCACGCTCAGGGACGGCGAGGCCGACCTGCAAGTCATGATCTCGCTCGACAAGGTCGGCGAGGACTCGCTGTCGCGCTGGAAGCGCGACGTCGACCTGGGCGACCATGTCGGTGTGATAGGCGAGGTCATCACCTCGCGCCGGGGTGAGCTGTCCATCCTCGCGGAAAGCTGGCAGATCACCGCCAAGTGCCTGCGTCCGTTGCCGGAGAAGCACGTCGGTCTCACCGACCCCGAGGCCCGCGTCCGCCAGCGCTACGTCGACCTCATCGTCAACGACGAGGCCAGGAAGATGGCCCGCGTCCGCAGCGCCACCGTGCGCGCGGTGCGCGACTTCTGGCACGAGGAGGGCTACCTCGAGGTCGAGACGCCGATGTTGCAGCCCATTCACGGCGGCGCGGCGGCCCGGCCCTTCAAGACCCACATCAACGCCTACGACATGGAGCTCTACCTTCGCATCGCGATCGAGCTCTACCTCAAGCGGCTCGTGGTCGGCGGCATCGAGAAGGTCTTCGAGGTCAACCGCAACTTCCGCAACGAGGGCGCCGACTCCACGCACAACCCCGAGTTCACCATGGTCGAGGCCTACGGCACCTACCTCGACTACAACGACATGGCTGACCTGACGCAGCGGATGTACCAGAAGGCCGTCGTGGCCGCCCTGGACACGTCCGTGGTCGTGCACGACGGCGTCGAGGTGGACCTCGGCCTCGCCGAGTGGCCGCGCATCACGCTGTACGGCGCGGTGTCGGAGGCCGTGGGCGAGGAGATCACGACCTCGACCACGCTGGAGGAGCTCCGCAAGATCGCCGACCGGCGCGAGGTCCACTGGGACCCGAAGTGGGGCTCGGGCAAGATCGTTCAGGAGCTCTTCGAGGCCCTGGTCGAGCACACGCTGGTCCAGCCGACGTTCGTCATGGATTATCCGGTGGAGACCTCACCGCTGGCGCGGCTGCACCGGGACAACCCGCTGCTGACGGAGAAGTGGGACCTGATCGGGTTCGGCACCGAGCTGGGCACGGCCTACTCGGAGCTCAACGACCCGATCGACCAGCGCCACCGGCTGATGGAGCAGTCCCTGCTCGCGGCCGGCGGCGACCTGGAGGCCATGCAGCTCGACGAGGACTTCCTGCAAGCGCTGGAGTACGCCATGCCGCCGACGGGCGGCATGGGCGCCGGCATCGACCGGATGATCATGGCCTTCACCGGCAAGAACATCCGCGAGACGATCCTGTTCCCGCTGGTCAAGCCGACCCGCTGAGCTGAGACGCGAGGCGCGCGGCCGGATCCGCGCGCCCGCTCGTCGGCCCGGCCCTCGGGCGGCGTGAGGACTCCGGGCACAGGAAGGCCCTTCGGGACTCCGGGCACAGGAAGGCCGTCCGGGACTTCGGGCACAGAGAGACCTCCGGGGGCGAGGGCTCAGGGCACGAGAACGAGGCGGCCGCGCACTCCGCCCGCAGCCAGCCTGGCGTGGGCGTCGGCCGCCTTCTCCAGAGGGTGAACCTCCGCCACCCGTACCGTCAGCCGCCCGGTCTCCACCAGCCGCACCACCTCGCCGAGCTGAGCCGCGTCGGCACGGAAGAACACGGTGGCCACGTCGATCCCGCGCAGCGCGACCGGCGCCACGCCGGCCGTGAGCGCCACGAAGGCGCCGCCGTCGCGGACCGCGTCGAGCGCGGCCAGGCCCAGCACGGCCGCGTCCACGACGGCGTCCACCCCGCCCGGCACGTGAGCCCGTACCGCGGACGCCACCTCCTCGCCACGCGCCACGAACCACTCGGCCCCCAGCCCCCGCACGAGCTCTTCGTCCC